>JBGOVX010000197.1:0-6435 GCA_041478355.1 Terriglobia bacterium
ACCGATCGATCGGGCTGTACTCAATCAAACCTAAACAGGGCAGTGTTTTGTTTGAATCTACACTTGCGAACGAATTTAGCCGTTGAAACCACGTTGAATAGAGTTCAGAGCAAGTGTTGCATCGACCCATTGAGACCACCGCATTTATCGGGGGCTGTGCTACGAAGAACAATTTGTCCACTCAGAAGGGCCTCGGGTGTATAAGGGTGCCCATCCGGGCGGTCAAGACGAGAATCCCGGTGAAAATCCATTGCTCGTTTAGTTCTCAGTCTAGGGAGGCGGCTATGAGACGACTCCTCGCGAGTTGTTTGGCTATTGGTGCGATTTGCTTCGTCGCGTGGACGGCAAACGAAGCAAAGATGATCGCCGTCGGCGACAGTGGCAGCGACCCCGCGGCTCTGAAAGCCGATCAGGCGCTGCAACTCGCCCTTAGAAACAAGAACGCCAAAGCCGTCGGAGTTCTCCTGGACAAGCAGTTCACGTGGACAAATGAGGCTGGGCAAACCCGAAGCGGCGAACAGTTTCTGCGGGACTCTGCGGCGGGTGGGGCAAGCAACGACACCGAGTACGCGGATGTGAAGGCGCGCGATTACGGACAGCTCGCAATTGTCACGGGTACCGGAGTCCGCCAAGGACATGCAGACGCGTTTTTCATGCGTATATGGGTAAAGCGGCCAGCCGGTTGGCGGCTGCTCGCCCATCAGAGTACCGGAGTTCTTGTGAAGGGCGCGTCGAGTCAGCAAGCACCCGCCGCTGGAAATGGCGCGACGGCTGCGCCGGACTGCGAAAATCCCTGCCGTATTGTCCCGTTCACACCGAAAACGGCAGGCCAGCGGGAAGTCGTCAGGGCCTATCAGTCAGTTGAAACGGCCGTCACGTCCCACGACGCGCGAACCTGGGCCTACCACGTAGCCGACGAGTTCGTCGGAATTGGGCGGCGATACACGGGAACGCCCGACACAAAACAGCAGCGCGTGGGACAAATCGGAAGCGGCTCGGGTTCCGTAACCTTGCCCAAGATGGTTTCACTCCGGGTGTTCGTCTTCGGCGATGCGGCGATTATGATCGCTGACCACCAGCCGGATGGCGAACGGCCTTTTCACGTCATTCGTGCGTGGGTCAAGCGAGACGGCCGCTGGCAGCTATTTCATAGGCAAGAGACCACCATCGAGCGAACAGCCGGGGCGCCATAAGCCCACTGGTGAGTTGGAGTCTAGAATGGACGATTATTGGTAAATGGCAGCAAACCAGCATCCTTACTTAGCAGGTCGCTGAAAAATATGCGTCGATGGAATGGTGGGGGTTCCGCCCCGCCGAAGGCTGCCGTCGGGCTGGACGTATTGCTCGTTTTGAGTATGATGGGACTTCTTAACGCCAAGGAGCGCGCCATGGCAAAGTCGAGACTGGTTTACAAAACGAGTGCCGTTCTATTCGTGGTCGTGATGACCTTCGTCGCTGGTGTAGCTTCGGCTATGCCGCAACATAAGGCCAAGCCACCCAAGACCGTGAGGTTGTATGTTTTCGATTGTGGTCTGATTCCGGGCATCGATGTGGGGCTGTTCAATTTCAAGAAGGAAGAGCTCACCGAAACCAGGATGGTTGTTCCTTGTTACCTGGTGGTGCACCCGAAGGGTACGCTGATGTGGGATGTCGGCGCTATTCCAGACGCAGCCTTCAAGGATGACGGAGCGCCTGTAACGCAGGACATCTTCTACTCCACGAGATCGCTGAAGTCTCAGCTTTCCGAGATCGGCTACGCTCCTGCTGACATCACCTACCTCGGCCTGTCGCACTATCATCGGGACCACGTCGCCAACTCAAACGAGTTCGCCAGTGCGACGTGGCTTGTGCGGCAAGTGGAACGCGATGCGATGTTCGCCGACAAACCTCCGGCGCGCGTCGACCCGAGGAACTACAGTGATCTCAAGAACAGCAAGACCACGATCGTCACGACCGACGAATATGATGTCTTCGGCGACGGAAAGGTGATCATCAAATCAGCCCCGGGCCACACACCCGGACACCAAGTGCTGATTCTGAAGCTGGCCAAGACCGGGAAGGTAATGCTGGCCGGCGACCTCTATCACTATCCCGAGGAGCGCAAGGTGAACTACGTGCCCACGTTCGAGTTCAGCAAAGAACAGACCCTCGCGAGCCGGGCGATGATCGAGGGTTATATCAAGAAAACGAACACGCAGTTGTGGATCGAGCACGACTTTGCGGCCAGCGCAAAACTCAAGAAGGCCCCAGCTTACTATGAATAGCTCTCGAGTTGAGCTGTTTGTTCTGTCCTTACTTTCTTGATCCGCCCGAGAAGTCGGATTCTCGTTAACTGTCTTTTGGTTCCACGGGGTCCATTTCCCATTTGCCGATAACGGCGTTTATCGGGAGGAATCCGGGTCGAGCACGTTGAACCGTTGAAATCAAAAAGGGCCGAAAGTTGGTGTTCTTCCGGCCCGGAGTCGTGTGGGGTATTTTCGTCTTCTTGTCAAACTGCCCTTAACCCCCATCCCGGTCACAGTCAATGGAACGGGCCATGGGGTAGCGGGTCATTTTGCAGTACTTGAGTTTTTCACGATCTCGATGCCAACAGCTTTATAGCGAGCAAGAGGGTCAATTCCGTCCCAGTCTTCAGGCATGTCGCTTCTGTAACCGGCGGCATTCAAGAAGATTTCTCCAGGATCTCGCGGATTCCGATTGGCCCGGTTGTGACGCGCTCCTTAGCGAAGAGCGCCAGATAGCGTCATGGAACCGATCGTGCCTGGGGCATAATCGTTCCTGAAGACCTCTCCGCCCTTCATCACAAATTTCACTCGCTCAGTCTCGCTGATATCGGCCAGCGGATCGCCGGAAATGGCGACGATGTCGGCGAACTTACCCTTCGCAATGGACCCGATATCGTTCTGCCATCGCATTTCCGTTGCGGCATTGATGGTCCCAGCCTGCAGGGCTGCTCCAGGAGTCAGGCCACCAATTTTGACCAGCGCTGTAAACTCGAGGGCATTCGAACCCTCCCGCCATGCAGAGCCTTGGGATCCGGTACCGAACACTGTTACGATTCCCTTGGTAGCGATACACATCCGGACATTCTTCTTGAAAATGGGGACTATTCCATATTTCCCGCCGGTGTTCTTGGCATCGGTGTCCTCAATGGAGGGTTGGGTGTATTCCAGAATGGTCGGACTATAGAACAGCCCTTTCTGGGCCATTGTGTTGCACATCTCTTGAGTCAAACCCTGTCCATGCTCGATAGAGTCGCCGGCATGGCCGGCGGTAATGGCGTTTTGCAGTCCCGCGCCGCCATAGGCGTGTGAGCCTGTTTTTACGCCGAGGCGCTCTGCCTCGTCGTCCAACGCTTGCACCACCTCCAACGGATATGTCTCATCGACTTGCAGCTCTCCCGTAGGTGAGAATTTGTAACCCCCCGCCGGGTACAGCTTGATATGGTCCACACCGTGGTCAATTTCGAAGCGCACGGCTGCTCGCGCCTCTTCAACATTATGAACAACAATAGCGTTCAGTAACTCAGGATCCGCCTTTTCGCTGGG
Source organism: Terriglobia bacterium (assembly GCA_041478355.1). Taxonomy (GTDB): domain Bacteria; phylum Acidobacteriota; class Terriglobia; order Acidiferrales; family UBA7541; genus Palsa-360. Next base: position 3,549 of record JBGOVX010000197.1, read on the forward strand.
TCTCGGTGTGGGCCCTCCCCAAACAATCCCCCGGCCCGACACCTGCACCCTGGGGCCGATGATGACGCCCAGGTTGATCATGTCGCGGAGTGTGACGTCCTGGTATCCGTTGCCGTGAGACGTCATTTCCTTCATGGCAGTAAACCCGTTCTCAAGACCGTCTCGCAACCTCTTGGTGGCGACGAGCAGTGCCTGGTCCGCGGTCATCTTTCCTCGCGAGGTCATGAAGTGGTTATGCGCGTCGATAAACCCGGGCAAAACCGTCGCCTGACTGAGATCAATCACTGGAGTTCCCGCGGGAATCGTGACGCTGCCGTCCGGCCCGACCGCCGTGATTCGCTGACCCTGAATAAGCACGACCTGTTTGGTCAACATCTGGGCGGTAACGCTGTCGAACATCCGGCCGGCGCGAATCGCGATCATTGTAGGAGCCGGAGGGCATGCATATATGCCGCCCCAAGGAAGCACGCACGGCGCAACGGGACCCACGTCTCGCCAAGGACCTGGCCTGACCGTAGGTGCCGGCGTTTCCGGTGCATGGCCGGCGTTTGAAACCTGCGCCCAAAGCGCGGGGGAAACTATTAAGACCCAGACAATTCCAAGCGCCATTCTCAACACAAATCTGCATCGCATCATGTAACCCTCCTTTAAGTAAAACGGAATTTCCGATTCCACTTCATCTTTGCGCCAGATCGGATACGTCAGCCGCCCTCTCGTGCCAAGTTCAAATCGTCCTGGCCGCGACTAGGTGGCGCGGCTGGTTTAGTAGGTCCGCAGACTAGCTTGGCATGTTTCTTGCTTCCAACTTGGCTCACCGCTGAGATCGCTCTCCAGGAGATGACTTCTAAGCGCTCGGTTCGCCGTCTCTCCTGGTTCGCTATCCGCCTTCGCCTCCGATTTCGAGATCTCCCATGCCGCCGCAGGTTTGGCACTCGCCACTGCCACGGCACATGGAACATGATGATTCATGCGCGAGTACGTCGAATGCGACGGGGACCGCGTCTCCCGGGACCTTTCCTTTTCCATGGCACACTGGGCAATTCCCGTCGCCAGGAGAGTCACAATCGGGGCAGGTCAGGGTGGCCATACTGCGCCTCCCAACGGATTTGGCGATTCTGATCTGTTTTCGCGTCGCTGTCAAATATAGGGCATTAATATACTGCAGAATTAATCCCGAGCACGCTGTGATTGGGGCGAAATCGCGACGACACTAGGAATGCATCTATTCGGTTGGGGGACTAGGGGGTCTGCACCTCTAGATAGCGGAACGGTGCTTCCACGTTCTTATACCAATGGATGCGGTTGGGAGGAACAATAATCACATCCCCTTTGCTGATGCGATGTGACTCGCCAGACTGGATTGGTTGACCGCCAAACTTGTCAGGCTCCGCAGTGTTGGCCGCCACCGCGGGGCCACCGATGACCAGGGTCGCCGCCCCGCTCACCACATACACGACGGCCGTGAAGCCTTCGTGGGAGCACCCTTCAGCCGGGCACGCGGCCAACACAGATTCCCGGCTTTGCGTATTCACACGGTAGACTCCTTGCGGGGTCGTGCGCCTGAATAGGATCATGCTGCCGCCTGAGGAAAGTGCTTTGGCGAAGGATGCGTCCACTTTCTGGTGATCGAAGAGGGTAACAAATGGGTAAGATGAAGCCTCCTGTGCGACTGTTTTGGCAAGCCAGCCCGCGCCGATCGCAACAACTGCCAAACCTGTCAGGACGGTCTTTCGGATGTTCAACATAGCCGTCATACCTCCATTTGTGCAGAAATTCGGCCCTATTCTGCATCGCAATCTCGGGGTAGCGTGTTGTGCGGATATTCTAGCTCCAGGGACAGAGGCAAATCCAACAATATGGATGACAAGTCTTGATAAGTCGGATTCTCGGTAACTGGCTTTTGGGGCGTGAGGGGCAGTTTCCCAGTCACCGATAAGCGCGTTGATCGGAAGTTGGGGGGAGGTATAGTTACTTCAAACGCAGATTAAGCGGCAGCATTTGGAATTTCAGAAGAAGCGGTCAAAACGCATCGATGTGTATACATTATAAGGGGGCAAAACATGAAAAATAATGACGTCTTCAATTTTCGTCTGGCTGTAGTGTGCGTCATGATTGCAACTATTCTTATGGCGAGCTCATCCAGCGTGCTCTCACAGGAGCTAATGAACCTGAAGGCTCTCCCTCTGGACATGGCGTTGGCGATTGCTCAGGGAGCATTGGAAAAATGCCGCGCTGATGGCTCTCAAGTGAGTGTGACTGTGGTCGATGCTAGCGGTCTGCCAAAGGTTTTCATTCGTGACGACCGATCCGGTCCTCATACGATTGATCTGAGTCAGCGAAAGGCATACACAGCGTTCACCTACCAGAGAACTTCGGGTGAACAGGCCAAGTATTGGGCATCATTGCCCCCGCCGCCATTCACCGTCCAAGGCACCGTTGGGCTGCCTGGCGGGGTGCCTATCAGAGCAGGTAACGAAGTCATTGGCGCGATTGGCGTAAGCGGCTCTGCAGAGCCGCCACCAGGCAAGGACTTGGGCGTATTAACAGGAACCGCGGACGAAAAATGTGCGATGGCAGGGATCGCCAAGATTGCCAACAAACTGAAATAATGTCCAACTTCTCCCTGTCGGCTAGAGGCCGTGCCTGGCAGGAGGGTCAACATGGAAATAAAGCCTCACTGAGTTGGTCCGGACAAGTCAGATTGCCGATAACTGGCTTTTGGAGTCATAGAAAGCAATTTCTCACGTACCGATAACAGCGGTGGTCTCAATGGGTCGATGCAACACTTGCTCTGAACTCTATTCAACGTGGTTTCAACGGCTAAATTCGTTCGCAAGTGTAGATTCAAACAAAACACTGCCCTGTTTAGGTTTGATTGAGTACAGCC
>JBGOVX010000005.1:0-52124 GCA_041478355.1 Terriglobia bacterium
ACCAGATGCTGCACGAACGGGGCGTTGGATTCTGCAACATCGACCAGCCGGTGATCGGGCAGTCCATAAAACCATCGGAGCGGTCCACGGCGCGAGTCAGTTACGTCCGGCTGCACGGCCGCCGTTACGACTCCTGGTTCAGTGACGATCCCGCGATGCCTCCGTCGGAACGCTATAACTACCTCTATTCACAAAAGGAACTCGAGCCCTGGGCCGCGCGCATCCGGCATCTGGCCGGTGAAGGCCATTCCACTTTCGTGATCACCAATAATCATTTTCAGGGGAAGGGAATCGTCAACGCGCTCCAGCTCATTCAGTTAATCACGGGAAGAAACATAAAAGTGCCCGAACTGCTGCGCCAGCGGTATCCCCAGCTGGAACGCATTGCCGCTGAACCCCCTGCCGAACCCTTGCTCTTCCCAACCGTGTAACGCACAAAAAGAATTCGGCCAAGGGCTTATGGCTTCACCAGCTGATCTTTTTAACCGATGGCCTTACCGGTGCGCCGGATTCTGCTAGCCCCGCAAAAAGTGCGGCTATTGCGCGGGCACTAATGCCGCTGCTGCAGGCACCCACTTGCCATTCTGCTTCACGAAAATTCGAAGCACCGTCGCATTGGCGGTGACCACTATCTTGCCGCTAGCATCAGCGCCTTTGAATACCGTGCGATCGGTCGCGAGAGCGACGTTCCCGTATACTGCCATTAGCTTGAAGTCCTGCGGATTGGGCCCGGCATCTCCAGGGGATACGGGGTGAGCCGTGGCAGTAGCGGTCTGCCGCTTAACCATCTCGTTCTTGTCTGTAACTTCTCCTTGGCGGCTTATCTCGAAGAACGTAGACGGCCAAATCTTATTCTTGAAGTCGACACAGTCTTGAGCATGGTCCTTGTGATACTTATGGGCGCATACCCACTGGTTGTTGATGTCAGCAAGCTCGGTCTCCAAAGCCCCCCAGCCCTTGTCACCTTTCTTCATGGCATCCTGACCGAAGGCCAAAGACGAAACGGTCATCAGAGCCAATACAAATAACACTCGAATCGCTGTCATGGAGCCCCCTTTGTGAAGCGCACGCGTTTTACTATACGGCGAGTCCGCCAGTCAACTAATTCTTGGCATATATTCCCGGCGTAGCTAGGGACTCACTGTGAAGCGAAAGAGAAGTTTGACATCAACACGGCAAATCACTCTATACGCTGGTATCATCTGCAGCGCATGACTCCCGCCCGAACACCCCTAACGCGAAACCAAATGCGCGCATTCCTGGCCGCCTGGGGCGGGTGGGTCCTCGATGGCATGGACTCATTCATTTATGCCCTGGTATTGGTTCCGGCGTTGCGCGACCTCTTGCCTCGATCAGGAATTCCAGCCACCACCCCGAATATCGGATACTACGGCGGGCTGCTGTTTGCGCTGTTCCTGGTTGGGTGGGGCATGGCTTTGCTCTGGGGGCCGGTTGCGGACCGGTATGGACGAGTTCGCACTCTGATGCTCACGATTATTTGTTTTTCGATTTTTACCTTATTGAGCGCATTTGCGACAAATATCTGGATGCTGGTGGTGTTACGACTTCTTGCCGGGATTGGCATCGGCGGGGAATGGGCCATGGGTGCAACGCTGATCTCCGAAGAGTGGCCGGAGGACCGGCGAACCATGGGCGCGGGCATGATGCATACCGGATATTACTTCGGCTTTTTCCTGGCCGCGCTCGCCAATTATTCCATCGGAAGCAGATATGGATGGCGGTGGATGTTTGTGGTGGGCGGTGTGCCAGCCCTGCTGGTGATTTGGATTCGCAAAGGCATGCACGAGCCGGCGCGCTGGGAAGCCAAGCGGGACAGGATGGGCAACCAGTGGAAGTTGAGGCGCTCATTTTTTGAGATTTTCTCTCCACGATATCGCTGGCGCACAATACTCAATCTTATGTACCAGCTTATTTCGACAATCGGCCTGTGGGCGGGGACCGTATATGTGCCCACTGCGATCACCTTTCTCGCCGCACGAGCAGGTCACACCATATTTGAAGCCGCGCGCCTGGCTTCCTACGGCACAGGAATACTTTCGATTGGAACGATTCTGGGGGCTTTGAGTGTGCCGGGGATTGCCGACCGGCTGGGGCGCCGCGTGAATCAGGCAATTTTTTATTCGCTGATGCTGGTGGTCATCGTGGTCACTTTTGGATATGTTTTTTATCTGCAGACGGACGCGCTGAAATGGTTCATGGTCTGTTTGTTTTTTCTAGGGGTAGGCGGGGCGAACTACACCGTGTATTCTTTCTGGCTGCCGGAGCAATATGACACCGAATGCCGCGCCAGCGCGCTTGCGTTTGCGCAAAATGTAGGGCGATTTGCGGGCGCGTTCATTACGTTTTTAGTTGGGGTCGGAGTGCGCCACTTTCAGACGTTAGGCATACCCGTGGCGCTGACTTCAATTGCTTTCTTGATTGGTCTTTGTTTGTTGCCTTTCGGAGTGGAGACCAAGGGCAAGCCATTGCCTTCGTAAGATCATTTTCCGAGGTGTACGCATGACCGAGGGACGCGGCGCAGACAACCCAGCGGATACCAAGAGTGATATCCGGGAGGGCATGAAAATCGATTGGGACGTTCCAATACGCATGGACGACGGGATTATCCTGCGTGCGGATGTTTTCCGGCCCATCGCTCAAGGCCGCTATCCCGTGTTGTTGACTTACGGGCCGTATGCAAAAGGCCTCGCTTTCCAGGACGGCTATCCCGACGCCTGGGAAACCATGGCGCGCGAGCATCCCGACGTGCCTGCGGGTTCGACCAACATTCATCAGAATTGGGAGGTGGTCGATCCGGAGAAGTGGGTGCCGCACGGTTACGCGTGCGTGCGCGTGGATAGCCGCGGTTGCGGACGCTCACCCGGCGTTGTGAATCCATTCTCTCCGCGCGAAACGCAAGATTTCGCCGCGTGCATCGCCTGGGCCGGCGAACAGGTCTGGAGCAGCGGCAAGGTGGGCCTCAATGGAATTTCTTATTACGCGATCAACCAGTGGCAGGTCGCGTCGCTCCAACCGCCGCACCTGGCGGCGATGTGCTCGTGGGAGGGAGCCGCGGATTGGTACCGGGATACGTCCCGCCATGGAGGAATCCTCTGCACGTTCTGGCAGAACTGGTATGACATGCAGGTCAAGACGGTCCAGCACGGCTTGGGAGAAAGAGGGCCTCGCAGCCGCGCAACCGGAGAACTCGTGTGCGGCCCGGAAACGCTCTCCGAGGCTGAGCTAGCCGCCAATCGCCATGATTTCGGCGCCGATCTGCGCTCGCACACGCTCGACGACGAGTACAGCAAGGGCCGCTCGCCGGATTGGTCCAAGGTCACCGTTCCTTTTCTTTCCGCTGCGAATTGGGGCGGCCAGGGGCTGCATCCCCGCGGCAATTTCGAAGCGTTTATGAGGGCGGGTGCGCCGCAAAAATGGGTGGAGGCGCATGGAATCGAGCACTGGACGCATTTCTATACAGATTATGGCCGCAATTTGCAGAAGCGCTTTTTCGATTACTTCTTGAAAAATGAACAGAACGGCTGGGATCGCCAGCCGCGCGTGCTGCTGCAGGTGCGCCACATCGATCACTTCGAAGAGCGCGCCGAGCAGGAGTGGCCCTTGGCTCGCACGCAGTGGACCAAGTTCTATTTTAATTTTACGGAAGGTGCGCTCGCTAAGGAAATGCCAACCCAACCAGCGACCCGGACGTTTGACGCAATGGGTCCTGGCATCACATTCGTGACGCCGCCTCTTTTCGTTGAAACGGAAATTACCGGCCCATCGGCAGTGAAACTTTTTCTTTCATCGAGTACCCAGGACGCTGATATTTTTGCTGTGCTGCGCGTTTTCTCGCCGGATTTTCGTGAAGTCGTTTTCCAAGGAGCGATTGACCCGCACACGCCAACCGGTCAGGGCTGGCTGCGTGCTTCGCACCGCAAACTGGATCTTTCCCTGTCGAAACCCTGGCGGCCTTACCACACCCATGACCAGCGGCAGCCTCTCAGGCCGGGAACTCCTGTCGAATTGGATGTGGAAATCTGGCCCACCAGCATCGTGATCCCCGCAGGCTACCGGATCGGGCTCACGATTCGCGGAAAGGATTACGAACACGCGTGCAGTGGCGGAAAACTTTCAAACTTTAAAAATGAACTGCGAGGCTGCGGACCATTCCTGCACAATGACCCAGCGGATCGCCCCAAGAGTATTTTTGGTGGCGAGACGACGCTGCACGCCGGAAATAATCAACAGCCGTATCTGCTGTTGCCGGTGATTCCAAAGACAAAACGCATATCCGGAAAATAAGCGATTCCATATTGCGATTCATCGAACTGCCGCCTTAACATCCGCGCGGATATATTTGTAGGGCTCGCCGGTCAGATTCTCGTCTCTGCCACGGTGAATCAAGAGGCTCCCACTCGAAGGGGAATGTTTTCGCGGCCACACTTTTGTGTTCCAAAAGAAAAGGCGCCCGGTAGGGCGCCTTTTCTCATAGTCAAGTTAAGTTGAATTTAGAAGGAGGCTCGCAACGCGAACTGGATGAATCGCCGCTCATCGTGCGAGCCATTGTTAGCCGCTGTGCCGAGGCCGCCCCTCTTGCCCTCAATAGTGACTGGGCCCCCGCCGAAGTTAAAAGCGTCCGCGACGAACCCGTTAAAGTACATGTTGGCGTGGTTGAAGATGTTGTAGGCCTCGGTCCGGAATTCGAGTTTCACACGCTCGGTGACCGGAAAGGACTTGCTTACGGACAAATCGAGGTTCCAGGCGCCAGGCCCTACGAAATTGTTCCTTGCTGTCATGTTTGCGGGGTACGGACCGAAATCGGACATTCCAAGCAAGCCGGTGAAGCTGTTTGGCGCAGGCAGGCTAAGAAGGTCGAAGACATTCCCCCCTTGGTCGGTACCGCCTCCCGTCTTGAAGCTTGAAATAGGTGTGCTCGGGACATATCGTGGGATGCCATAGGGTCCTGTCGCACAGTTAAGGCAGTTGGTGCTATCGGAGACAGTGAATGGCGTTCCCCTGCGCATCGACAATAGCGGCGCGATGGACCAGCCGCCCGCCACCTGTCCCAGGACGCCCTTTGAACTCTTGAAAAATGGCTCGTTCCATCTCGCCTCAAACGTAAGCCGGTGTCGGAGGTCGAAGTCCGAATTGCCATAATCCAATGCCGGGTTCCGCGGGTCGAGGTAGCCGAGGTTGCCAACACCATTCGAACTGCTGCTGCTCTCCGAGAACGTGGAACTGATGTTGTCCATGGAATGAGACCATGTGTAATTGGTCAAAATGTCCAATCCCGTGCCCCCCAGGTCTTGCGTCTGGAACCTCACGTTTAGAGCGTGGTAACGAGAATAGCCAGCGCTACCACGATTATTAACCGACGTGAATTGCTGGTTGGGGCGGGTCAGACACGGGACGGCTGGGACCGCAGGGTCGGCCGTGGCATCACCTGCGGTGCATTTAGGGTTGTTGGGGTCACTGTATATAATTGGCTGCCCCAGGTAGACCTGGCCTCCACCAATCTCGTTGATGTTCTTGATATCGTAGAGATGAATGCCACGCGCCCCGTTGTATTCGAGGGCGAACACGGACTTGCTACCCAATCTGCGTTCGAGCGTCAGGCCCCAGAAATGGGTCGTGGCGGTCTGGATATTCTGGTCCACGTGCCGAGGACTTACCGGCGGCAGGCATATCCCGGTAATAGGGGGCGGGCAGTTCGAAACCGATGACGAGGACATTGGCCCAAGATTATCCACCGACACGGGTGTGTTAGCCACTTGGACCGTAGCATTGTTGGGCGGGTTTTGGATGATATTGAACGTCACATTGCCAAAGTTCCTTTCATAGGTCGTGCCGTAGCCTCCGCGAAAGGCGGTTTTGCCATCACCGAAGACATCATACGCAAAACCAAGCCGCGGGCCGACTGTCCCCCAGCGTGGGTTCCAGAGATTACCGGTGGGGCTGTTCGGTACGGTCAATATGGAGCCGTTGTGCAGCTGTTCGAAGACCGAACTCCCCGGGCCATAGTAGAGGTTGGAATCGAGCTTCGGATTGGCGTTGTGCTGCACGCCAAAATGCTCGAATCGGACGCCGTAGTTGAACGTAAATCTCGACGTGGCCCTCCAGCTATCCTCCGCATACAAAGCCCAGTCCTTGTACCGGTCGCTCCTGGTGAAATCCGGAGCGGTCAGGGGAGGAGTCGGCTGGCAACTGGGGACGACGATGAGGCTACCCCGGCTTGTACCTGCATACGGGCCAGCGGCACACGGAAACTTGCCGCCCGGATTTACAGCCACTTGAAAATTGGAGAGGTTGCCCGATATGATGTTGTCGAGGCCTGCCCCCACGTTTGCTCCGAGCTGCTCAACCGCTTGAGCGTACGCCCCGAATCCGCGGTTCAGCTGAATGTAATTAAACTGTCCGCCATACTTCATGGAGTGCTTGCCCTTGATCCACGACAGATCTTCACTGATCTGCACGGTGTTCTGTGGGCCGCCATAGGGGAGACCGCCAGTGCCAGTGGTGAAATCGGAGAAGCCCGGCAGCTGTACAGCCTGACCGTTAAAGTTTGCGTTGTTATAAAGATACAGCGTCGGTGTGTTTTGCAATTTTAAATCGTATGTGGTGGCTGTGTTGTCCCGGAAGAAACTCAGCTTCGTGCTGCTCTGCACATTGGAACTGAAGCTATGCGAGACCGAGAGAAGATAACTATTGACGGAGATTATTTGCCCTTCATTGTACTGCGGATAGGGGCTGGCGAAGATAGAGCCTGGCAGCGCCACCACACTCTCTCGGCCAAATCGGAAGAACATCTGCGTGTTCTGCGAAGGGCTATAATCAACTCGCGCCACAAGCTCATAGGTATTCTGCGGCTCGTCCCCGCCTGCGTCGGTCGGCGAGGTGTAAGCCACTTTCTCGAATACCGGTGTAAGGGCTGGAACCGCATTATCGAATGTGCCGCCCGGAGTAAAGGCGACTGATTCCTTGGGCAATTTGCTGGTGGAATTGAAATTCTGTTTCCCGTAGGCATCGAAGTAGGCCCGAACGTTTGGTGCCGTCAGCGCCAGCAGTTCCGGCGTGGGAACGTACGCCAAGTTATTCGCGGCGCTGCGTACCCGCAACCATTCCGTGCTTTGGTAGAAGAACAGCTTGTCTTTCTTGACCGGTCCACCAATGTCGTAACCAAACTGATTCCGCGTGTAATGCCCCCTGGGCGTATCGCTGGCTTTGTTGTCGAACGTGTTTGCCGTGTAGTTCGACAGGCGATTGAATTCCCAGGCGTCGCCGTGAAGATTGTTGCTCCCGGACCTGGTCGTGACGCTCACAATCCCGCCGGATGCGCGTCCATACTGGGCATCGAAGTTATTCGTGATCACGCGGTATTCCTGGACCGCATCCTGGGGAATAAGCAAGGCAATCGTGGTATCAAAAATATTCGTGTTCTCCGCGCCGTCCAGCAGGACTTCCGTGCCGCTGGCTCGTTGCCCGTTAATGTTATAGCCCACTCCTCGGTCGGTATTGTTTTGGCCGGACCCTCCCGATATCTGCGCGTTGCTGCTGCTAACGCTGCGGTCGCCGCCGCTCACGTTTCCCGCAAGGGCGATGAAATCATAAGCATTGCGTGTGAGGCTTGGAAGATTCTGAATCTGGTCTGATGAAATGATCTGGGAGATTTCCTGGCTCTGGGTGTTGATTTCCGTGCCTCCTGCGGCCACCACCACCTCTATCGTGGTCGTCATGGCGGAGACGGACACTTGCGCATCGACGGTCACGTGGCTGCCCACCGTGACTTGCGCGCGAATCCTGGTGTCTGCAAAACCGGCTTTGCTGACGGTTACTTCATAGATTCCGGGATTAAGACCCGGAATCGTGTACTCACCCGTGCTATCTGTTCTGGTCGTTCGTTCCGCCGAAGTGGCGGCGTTTTTTGCGGAGACGCCGGCATCCGGGACAACCGCGCCTGTAACGTCGCGTACTGTTCCCGAAATCGATCCCGTATCGGTTTGGCCAAACGCTGAGCCCGCTAGCAGAGAAAATAGAAGCAATACGAAGAAAAAGGGCGCGCCAAGCCGTCCCAGCTTGGAAACTCGTGACCTACCACCCCACATGCAAATTTGCTCGTTCATGGAAAGGCCTCCTCGAGATTAAGACTTTAGTTCGAGTACTCGTGCCACCAATCAACCCATACAGCACTAAAACGCTCGACGTAAGCTGTTCTCGTCCCGGAGAAAAAACTGGGAATCACTCGTGTAAATGGCCACTCCCCTGTTCTGTTAGCTGTAAGTGGTAGCATTCTCATTATATTGAAGTCAATCTTCTTATTAAATTATTAAATGAGGACGAGAGATCGTCAATATCCTTTATTATCGCATGTGTGCCGCAAGCGCTGTGATAAGTATCACGCTTCGATGTGACTAACATCACACGATGAGGAACGGCAGGTCTTAATTAGATAGAACATTCCCGATCGAGCCGGGCGCGCTCTACGCGCTGGTGGCGCGCTCGCTCGAAAGTCGCGTGGTCATCGTGATTTCGGCCTTGAGCAGCTTTGAAATGGGGCAGCCGGCCTTGGCATTTTGCGCGGCTAATTCGAATGCTGCCGGGTCCACGCCGGGAATGCGCGCGGCGACATCGAGATGGACTTTGGTGATCGTAAAACCGGCGTCGAGCTTTTCCAGCGTCACCGAAGCGGTGGTTTCGATGCTTTCCGGTGTGATGCCAGCGCTGCCGAGTTGCGCCGAAAGCGCCATGGAGAAGCAGCCGGCGTGCGCTGCAGCGATCAATTCTTCTGGATTGGTGCCGGCTCCGTTCTCAAAGCGCGTGGAAAATGAGTATTGCGTCTTCGAGAGGACCCCGCTATCGGTTGAGATCGTTCCCTTGCCTTCCTTCAACGAACCATTCCAAACTGCCGAAGCTTTGCGGATCATTTGAGTATTACCTCCTGGTGGTAGGGAATTGACGGGCGCGCAAGTGGTTACACTACCGCATCAGTGACAAAAAGGGTAGAGCGGGAACGATTTTCAGTCCTGGAAGGTAGAGTTTTTCTAGCATCTATGCTAGGTTTGGAGTGCCGTTTTCCGTTTAGAGCGTTGACTAATGTGGATTGATCCAGACACGTCAAGTTAGGGATAAGAGCTCTACGGTATTGAAAGTGGTGTACTTACGGGCCGAGGTAGCTCAGTTGGTAGAGCAGTCGATTCGTAATCGACAGGTCCCCGGTTCAAGTCCGGGCCTCGGCTCCAGATATTCTATGACTTGCAGGTCCAGGCTTTTTTAGTACGCCCCTGCTTCCATCAATTTTTTCATCGCAGCGGCGACAAAGATTCTGGTCACGCTGCTTCATGATTCGCTGTGGATGGCTGGTCAAGCCGCACCGGCGCTATACCATTCCCAGGTTCGCCTCAATCCTTCTTCAAATTCAACGAGAGGATCATATCCAAGCTTCTGTCGTGCCAGCGCAATATCGGCTTGGGAATCCCGGATATCACCATCGCGTGGGGAACCATAGTTCGATTTGGTCGGCTTCCCGGAAATCTTCCCCAGCAGTTGCAGGGTATGATTGAGCGTGTACCGGTTTCCGGTGCCTATGTTGAATGCCATCCCAGCCGTTCCCTTCGCTTCGCAGGCAAGCAGATTGGCCTGCACCACATTGGCCACGTAGGTGAAATCGCGCGATTGCTCCCCATCCCCGTATATCGTTGGCTGCTTACCCTCCAGGATTGCCGCGTTGAATAGCGACAGCACGCCCGAGTAGGGCGACCCAGGATCCTGCCGTGGACCAAACACATTAAAATAGCGCAGAGAGACGAATTCCAGTCCATAGTTGCGCAGGAAGACTTTTCCGTAAAGTTCTCCGGTTAGCTTGGACACTCCATAGGGTGAAATCGGGTCGGGCAACATATCCTCGCGCTTGGGAAGCGTTGGCGTCTCTCCGTAAACCGCCGAAGAGCATGCAAAAACGACCCGTTTCACTTTCGCATCCCGCGCGGCGACCAGCACGTTCAGACTACCTTGCACGTTGACGATGTTTGTTTCCAGAGGATCTTTCACCGATCGGGGCACCGAGGTCCGCGCAGCCAAGTGAATCACGTAATCCGCGCCGCGGCAAACTGTGCTCACCAGGCTGAGATCGGTGATGTTTCCGCGCACAAACTCCACCTTGCTCCGGACGCCAGCAAGGTTTTCTTCTTTTCCGGTTGACAGATCGTCCAACACCACGACGCTATGCCCGCGCCTCACCAGTTCGTCCACGGTGTTTGAACCAATAAATCCCGCTCCCCCCGTTACCAAATAGCGCATTTTGACGATCCCCTTGTTCGCCTGAGTTACCTTCCCAAACGCACCATCACATTACGGACATTCGGCAATTGGCGCAAATTTATTTTGGCCGCATGGTCCATCCTGTGCCTCGCCGTGGACACGTTCGCAGCGAAGATAAGTTTTGCAGCAGGGTGTTGCGCCACCGCAGCGATCGAGCAGCCGCCGCTGGTTCTCAGGAAGAAGAGGAGTCAAATCCAGCTTGCATCGTCTTCTGCTAATCGTGATTGCGCTGATTGCAATGACCGTTGGATGGCCGAAGTGTCTTTTGGTCGTTCTTGGAAAGTTTTCTAAAAAACGTGAGTCCGATGCGCTCCCCAAAACTCCTGCCAGGCTTCCAACGGCCACAACGCGTCTCCTGAAATTGCATTAGACAGATACTAAGGATTTGGACTTCGATTTATGGCTAATCCCTGAGATGATCGGAGCGCCCCCTCGGAGTCGCGTCAAATCAGCCACTTGCAAGCGATCGGTGGCCCCTACGCGTCGCAAGATCCCGTGAATATGATTCTTTATCGTTTGCTCGGAAAGGCTCAGCTGTGACGCAATCTCCTTGTTCGTCAGACCTTGAGCGATCAAGGGAACAAGCTGTTGCTGACGGCGAGTCAGCCCGAGTTCGAGTTTAATTCGCGCGCTGGGGAAAGCCGTCCATTGCTGGGAAAAAGCCCGAAATAAATGTATGCAAAGCTGGGGAGGGCTGACGGCTTGGCCTTGCGCGACTGCCTGCACACTCGATACGACCTCTGCCGCAGACGCATCCTCCATCAGATACCCGACTGCGCCAGCGCGCACGCATTCCAGAAATATGTCTGGATCATTATTCATATCAATCAAGACGACCTTGACACCCGGCACTTGACTGAGAATTTCATATATAAATGAGCAGTCCGACAGCCGGGCCGTCATTGAATCCAAAATCAAAACGTCGGTCCTCGATGCGGCAATGGTCGAAGCAATATCAGGCAGATACGGGGAGACGCCACACACATTTAAATCACCCCTCTTGTTGAGAAGTTTCGCGAGGGTTTCGCGCAATAACCGATTTCCAGCCACCAAAAATACAGAAGGTCTAGAGTTCGACACCATGCCGCTCCAGTGTCACCAAAACTGACAACTGCCTATGACATTGCATACATGGCACCAAAGTATGCTATTAAGAAATTAACGTGTCTAAAGATGAATAAACGCAGGTTGCAGGGAACTTGAGAAACCATCTAAACCCAATCATTCCGACAAGTTGCGCATCTTGGCAGTCTTTGAGCATGGATATACCTAGTGAACATGGTGGAGGTGCAAACCAAAACTAGCTCACTGCGAGTGCATGGGATCTAGTACTAAAGTGGTACCAGAGGGGACCCAATTGCGGAATTTCTCGCCTGTTTTTGTAGTACCCAGTTGAGAACTTTTTGGGCACCGTTCTCACTCTTTATTGAACCTTACATTTTCAACCTCAATCACCAATACTTTGCCCTTCAATCGAGCTGCTGAGAGAAGGGAGCAAAAGTGATGGCCCAGCCCATTCGCGTTGTGGTGGCAAATCAACCGCGGTTAATGCGCGAGTTGGTGCTTGAGACCATCCACGAGCATCCCGACATCGAAATTGTTGCGGAGATCCAGACCGAACAGGAAATTGCCCAGGCTGTTGACGGAATGCACCCGGATTTTCTTATCATCGCGCTGGATGAATCCGGCCAACGCCCCGCCATTTGTGACGTCTTGCTGCGCCGATACCCGGAACTGAAAATTCTAGCCCTGGCACCGGAGCAAAATCTCAGCATGTTTTTCTGGGCTTCATTCGATATTCATTCAAGCCAGGTCGAAGCTTCCGAAGCGGGAATGCTTAGCACTTTGCGCGGGAAAGGACAATTCGTTGCGTAGAACGGTAAATGTGCGGGTGGAAACCATTCAGCCTTTCAATTCTCAGCAAACATGGAAAAGGTGGAGCTTATCCGCGGCTGTGGGGCTCCTGCTCCTGGTGGTGCTCCTGGTGCCCGCGGCGTATGCGCAACAGCGAAATAACAGCAGGACGAGCACTTCGGATTTGGCTGTGCAGAATCTGAGCCGCGTTGCGGCCACCGCTGTGGAAATTAAGGCGATTCTACTCAAGGATGCAGGGCTGATGGTGGAAGTGAAACGCTGGGTTGCAAAGGATGCGACCGACCACGGCCAGATCGTTAGCGATGCGGACCTGACTAACGAAAATATCTTCGACCGCTTGGAAACAGATGTTCAATTCCGGTCTGTTGCGACATCCCTGGTTCAACAATATGGGTATCTTGTTGCGAAAATGAATCCGGGTTCAGAAGCCGCGAGGGAACGCGAGCGGTTGATCCAAGAGCGTACGAAATGGCTCGCGCAAAACCAAGAAGAGTTGGCGCAGGCGCTTCGAGGGGGAGCGGGAAATCTGAAAAGTGCAGGTTCCTGCGATCCACAATTCGACAGGGACTGTAACGTTCCGCAAATGCGCTCCTTCCCTGCGGGAGCGCCTGGACCAGAGCCTCAACAAGAAGAACCACCTTCCAGATTCGCCCCTGGCGAGGCAAACCCATCCAATCTTCCCTCTGTCGGCGGAAACGCCACGATGCGTGCACAGTTTACGCAAACGGAAAAAGATTCCGGCGCCCTATCTTCTCAACTTCAACTGCCGGGTGTCTACGATTCCGGATCGTCTCCTAACGCCCTGAATGTAAGCGCCTCGGACTCGAATACGCCGCAGATGCGAGGACCGGGCACAGGGCCTCCCACTGGCACTGCTTTGGCGCGCGGGAATTCCGATACGGTGGGTGCAACGGATGGCTTGCTGGCGGCATATGGAAGCGGAATGAATGACCGGGGAACTATTTCATCGGCATCACTTGGAACTTCGCCACCGGAGATGGCGCGCAAGGCGAGTCCTTATACAGGCATTCCCTCGCTTTATGACATGTACGTGCAAGCGGTCGCCCACCCCACTACCCCGAGGCGATTTGGCGCGGAAGTTTTTGAAAACGGAACTCGAGACTCTCAGTTGATTCCGATGGATCTTCCGGCCGGACCGGATTACGTGGTCGGACCAGGTGACGGGTTGTCGGTCAATCTGTGGGGTGGTATCTCGCAACGCCTATACCGCACCGTGGATCGCGAAGGTCGAGTCAATCTGCCAGAGGTGGGTCCAATCCTGGTCAGTGGAAAGAGCCTGGCCGCGGTCCAACAGAGCTTGCAGCAGATTCTGAGGACTCAATTCCGGGATGTTTCAGCGGATGTTTCACTCTCTCGCCTCCGGACCATCCGAATCTACGAGGTCGGCGATGTGGCCAACCCCGGCGCCTACGACATCAGTTCACTTTCGACGCCTCTGAACGCTCTATTCGTCGCAGGCGGGCCGACGCAACGCGGATCGATGCGCATACTGAAGCACTATCGCGGCACTCAACTGGTTGAGACCGTCGACGTGTATGACCTGCTGCTTCACGGAGTGAAGACGGACCTGCAACGATTAGAAAACGGCGATACCGTTCAGATACCTCCGATCGGGCCGCAAGTGACTGTGGAAGGAATGGTTCGCCGCCCGGCGGTCTACGAGTTGCGGGATGAGAAAAGTCTGGCGAGCGTACTCGAACTGGCCGGTGGCCTGCTTCCAACGGCAACGCTTGGCCACATCGAAGTGCAGCGGATCGTGGCCCATGAAAAGCAGTCGATGTTGAGCTTGGATATTCCCGAGAGCGATAGCGATGCGGTGGTGACGCGGAAACTGGAGTCCTTCGACATCCGCGACGGCGACCGGGTGCGAATCTATCCGATTGCCCCTTACAACCAGGACACGATCTACCTCGAAGGTCACGTGGTGCGGCCCGGCCGGTACTCCTATCGTGCCGACATGAGGGTTACCGACGTCATTTCTTCCTACAAGGATCTGCTTCCGGAGCCTGCAACGAAATATGCCGAAATTATTCGCCTGAACGCGCCGGATTTTCATCCCAGTGTCGAAGGTTTTGATTTAGCCGATGCTATCGAAAACCCTTCCAAAGCCCCGGTCCTTCAGGCCATGGATACGGTTCGTATCTTCAGCCGGTTTGACTTTGAAAATCCCCCGGCGGTTTCGGTCCTGGGCGACGTCCGTGAGCCTGGCACTTACCGGACATCGGGCCAGATCCGCTTGACCGATGCCGTCCACTTGGCCGGAGGACTCACACCGGACGCGCAGATAGCGGATGCCCAAGTGTTTCGCTACCTGCCGGACGGCAAGTTCAAGATCTTCAGCGTCAGCCTGGGTCAGGCGCTGGAGGGAGATCCGGCTGAAAACATACTCTTGCAGCCGCGGGATCGCCTCCTAATTCACCGGAACTCGGACGCGGTAGAGCCGGCCACAGTGTATGTGCGGGGAGAAGTAGCAAGACCGGGCCGCTATCCGCTGACGACCAATATGCACGTCGCGGACTTGATTCGCGTTGGTGGCGGACTTACGGCCAGCGCGGAATCGCAAGCGGCCGACCTGATCAAATTCCAATATTCGGAGCAGTCGAAATTGACAGGGCAACAGGAAGTCATTGCGCTTTCAGCGGCGTTGGCCGGCGATTCCAAGCAGAACGCGCCGCTGCACAACGGAGATGTCCTCACGATTCGGCAACTCCCCGGTTGGAACGACCTCGGTGCTTCCATCGCGCTGAAGGGTGAAGTCAAACACCCGGGAACGTACGGGATTCGTCCGGGAGAGCGGCTCAGTTCACTACTGGAGCGAGCCGGAGGCTTCCAGGCAGACGCCTACCCGTATGGCGCCGTTCTGCAAAGGCAGCAGGTGCGCGAGCTGGAATCGCAAGCGCAGGCCGAGATTATTACACGATTGAGAGATGCGCAAACCAGCCTCGAACTGCTGCCTGAAAACGATGGCAAGCAAAAAGAAGCCAAGGCGATTGCTCTGCAACAAGCGCAATCCAGCATTGAGCAATTGAGCGCCAGTCCCGTGCTGGGCCGCTTGGCCATTCGAATTTCTTCCCAAATCAATCGCTGGAAGAACACTCCTGCGGACATCGAGGTCCGGGCGGGAGACACGCTGGTCATTCCCAAGAGGCCGAGCTACGTCATGGTGACCGGCCAAGTTTTCAATCCTACAGCCGTCTCGTTCCGTCCGGGAAAAAGCGCCAAGTGGTATCTCAGCCAGTCCGGAGGCCCCGCTGGTCTTGCGAATAAGAAGGCGATCTTTGTGATCCGGGCGGATGGCTCCGTGATTGGTACCAAGAGCAGTCTGTGGGGCGGGGAATCGCTGTCCGCCACACTGCAGCCGGGGGACACCGTGGTGGTGCCGGAAAAGGCAATTGGCGGCGGGTTGCAATGGCAAAGCGTTTTGTTGACTGCACAGACGGTGTCTGCCATTGCCAGCTCCATATTTATTATCAAGGCTTACCTGTGATTTCCAGGGGACCCAAACTCGTGCTCTGTTGTTGTCTGCTCATCGCGGCGGAAAGCTTCGGCGCAAATGGCTATGCCCAGCAGGAAGCGCAACAGCGCGCGGAAGTCCAGCAAGCGGTGGCAGCTGAAACCGGTGCAGACTCGAGCGGATCAGGCCAGGGGATGAGAGCAAGCGATGGGCAGGCGGAAGCCCATCCGTTTTCGGAGACCCGATTAGGGGTGTCTCTGATAAGGAACATTGCGCTCGACCAGAAGGCCATGTGGACCAGCCCGATTCACCTGCGGATGGAAGATGTCAACTGGTTGGTGCCAGTGGCAGCTGTAGCAGCGGTCTCCTTGGCGTCCGATACTGGTTTGTCCAAGGCATTGAGAGGTTCACCCTCACGAGTCAGCAAGAGCAATCGCTTTTCGAATTACGGTGTAGGCGCTCTTGGTGCGGTTACCGGGGGCATGTACCTCTGGGGAAAGATGACTCACGACGACCGCAGAGGCGAGACCGGATTATTAAGCGGTGAGGCAGCCGTGGACGCGGTGGGAGTGACGACTGCCCTGCGATATGCATTTGGGCGGCAGCGGCCGGCCGAGGGAAACGGCGGGGGCGGTTTTTGGCAGCAGGGAACATCGTTTCCTTCAGACCATTCCGCCGCAGCCTGGGCGGTAGCCAGCGTGATAGCCCACGAATACCCGGGCCCGCTAACAAAATTATTTGTCTATGGCCTTGCCTCCGCCGTGAGCATCTCTCGCGTCACGGGCAAAGATCACTTTCCAACCGACGTTCTGGTCGGGAGCGCGATCGGGTGGTTTGCCGGCAGGCACGTATTTTTGGCTCACCACGATCCGGAACTGGGCGGGGGTGCATGGGATCTGCCTTTTGATGATGAAGATGCGGAAGCAAGGAAGAGGGGACTTCCGGACAAAAGTGCAGCGTCCACGTTCGTGCCGCTGGATAGCTGGGTATATCCAGCTTTTGAGCGGCTAGCATCCATGGGCTACTCGACTACCGATTTGCAGGGGATGAAGCCCTGGACCCGAATCGAGTGCGCCAGGTTGACCGAACAAGTAGGCGACGCTCTGGTGGACGCCACGCACGAGGACCACAGTCTTGAGGAACAGACGGTTCAAATCCATGAAGCCCTCCAGCGCGAATTTTCCAACGAGATCGCGGTCCTGAATGGCGGTCGCAACCGGGCGTTCGCAGTGGATTCAGTTTATTCGCGGGTGATGTCGATCAGCGGGCCGATTTTGACCGATGGTTACCACTTCGGGCAAACAGTTTCCTACGATTTTGGACGCCCATTCGGGCGCGGCACCAGCGCTGTGCTGGGGGCTTCGGCGCGCGCCTCTGAAGGGCCGCTGGGAATTTTTGTCCGCGTGGAATATCAACATTCGCCTTCGGCGCCGCCGCTCTCGGATAGTGTTTTGCAGTTCATTTCCGCAAATGACAGTCAGCCCCTACAGGCCGCACATCCGTATGCGCTCGTAAATCGGGCTGATCTTCTGGAAGGCTACGTCACATTCAATCACAGCGGCTGGCAAGTCACAGCCGGCAAACAGGCTCTGTCCTGGGGCGTTGGCGAAGGTGGCGCCATGCTTCTCAGCGACAATGCGGAACCTCTTTACATGGCCCGGCTGACCCGAGTGATCCCGGCGGAGTTGCCTGGATTTCTGAGATTTGCCGGTCAGTTCCGCACCGAATGGTTTGTCGCCAAAGTGAATGGCGGACCGGTCGTTCCGCATCCGTTGCTGTACGGGCAAAAGTTCAGTTTTCATGTGGCTGGTTTTCTGGAAATCGGGTATGGACGGACGGTCTTGCTGGGGAGGGGGCGAAATGCGATAGGCGGTGACCCTTTTACGACTATCAACTTCTTTCGCAATTTCCTGGCCATCAACACCAACCCGCGAATCGGAGTTCCCGGGGACACCCGAGGCTCACTTGATTTTAACCTGGACGTGCCTGGGCTGCGACACTCGGTCTCTCTATACGCAGATCTTTATACCGATGATGTCCCAATCTACATTTCTGATCCGCCGACCGGAGCGTACCGGGCAGGCATGTACATTGCGCGACTTCCTCGCCTGTCACGACTCGATTTCAGGTGCGAATCCACTTCCACCGAATCTCCGATTTTCAGTAATCCAATCGGAGGCCATCTGAATTACTGGAACTTCGTCTACCGTGATGGCTATACCAACTTCGGTCAATTGATGGGTAATGTGGTTGGCCGGCAGGGCCGAATTTTCCAAGGGTGGACAACATTCCATGTTTCCGCTCTCCACGATGTTCAATTTTCCTTCAGCGACCATCAGGTTGATCCCAAATACCTCCCCGGTGGAGGGCTTTGGCAGGACTATGCCATCAGCCACGAAATTCATGCGCGATCCGGGTTCTATGCAAAGAGCTTGTTGCAATTCGAACATATTCAGCATTTCCCGATCTTGTTCCAACGCAGCACGAACAACGTAACCGCTTCGCTGGAGTTGGGAATGCTGTTTGGGCCCAAGAAGTAGCGGGGGATTTAGAGGCAATGGCATGCAATTGGAACCGCGGAGTGGATTGATGTCATGAGAAACGCTTTCGCTTAAGGCATATGCACGGCGGCATTGGAGTTTAAGTTCTAGATGGCGCCCATGTGCAGATTCGGCTGGAAATGAAATTTTTGCTATGACCACTGCGAGCACAAAATTAGCGGAGCAGTTCGCTGCTTCGGTAGCAGTTCCCGAGGAGATCACACTTGGGAATCCGCTCGAGGGTCGCCACCAGGCCCAGGCGGCATTACTCCGCCTATTCTGGAGTAAGCGCCGATTTGTCCTGCGATTTACGGCTATTGGATTGGTCGCGGCGACCTTATTAGCTTTTGCCATTCCGCCACAATATGAGGCCATCACGCAGCTTATGCCGCCAGACACTCAATCCGGTTCGGGCATGGCCATGCTGGCCGGCCTGACCGCAAGATCGGGAAGCGGACTCGGCGATTTGGCCGGCAGTTTGCTTGGAACAAATAGTTCGGGCGCGCTATTTGTCGGCATGCTTAGAAGCCAAAATGTTCAGGAAGATTTAGTCAAGCAATACAATTTGACAAAGATTTACGGCAATCAATTCGCCTCGGATGCTCGCAGGCGGCTGGATCAAAACACGTCCATTTCAGAAGAGCGAAGGAGCGGCATTATCGCCATCACGGTAACCGACAAGAGCCCTCAAAGAGCCGCGGCCCTGGCGAATTCTTATGTCAACGAGCTGAATGCGCTGGTGGTCGAGCTATCGACTTCTTCGGCTCATCGCGAACGTGTATTTCTGGAGGAACGCCTCAAGACCGTAAAACAAGATCTGGACGATGCCTCCGACAAGCTGGCCCAGTTTTCCAGCAAGAACGGCACACTCGACATTCAGCAGCAAGGTAAGGCGATGTTAGACGCGGCAGCATCGCTTGCAGGCACATTGTTCGCCGCTCAATCCGAACTCGAGGGGCTTCGCCAGACCTATTCCGATAATAATGTCCGCGTACGCACCTTGAGCGCTCGTGTGACGGAACTGCAGAAGCAGGTCGAAAAAATCAGCGGGGCAACCGGCGATACAGGGAAGAGCAATGATTCGCCCATAAGATCATCTACCGGCCTGCCCTACCCCTCGATTCGAAAATTGCCGCTCCTCGGCGTTGAGTATACAGACCTTTACCGCCGCGCAAAAATTCAGGGAACAATCTATGAACTTCTGACCGAACAATACGAACTAGCCAAAGTGGAAGAGGCCAAAGAGACGCCAAGCGTCAAGGTGCTGGACCCCGCGAGCATTCCGGATAGGAAATCATATCCTCCACACCTTTTGATCATGATGCTGGGGGTGTGCTTCGCCTTTGGAATATCCGTGATTTGGGTACTCTGCAGCGCGCAATGGCGAGATATGGATCCTGAGGATCCCCGCAAGGCTTTTGCCCAAGAAGTCGTAACGACCATGAGGGTTCCGGTTCTTTGGGGCCAGCAAGATGCGGTCGGTTGGCGGTCCATGACTCGAAAGATACGCAGTTCGATCAGCCGCGAGCAGGCCCCGAAAGCCGGCGGTCATTAGTGATCGATTTACATGTAAGTGACTGATAGAGAAATAGTTAGGTAACAACTGACACTGTAAGTGACGGAGCGAAGCTGTGTGCGAATTTAAGCGAACAGGGGTGGCCTTTGACAACTAGCGCACTCGTATCCCCAGCAGCGCTGCTTGCGGCGGGAGAAGGCTGCGCAGTGCCGGCCGTGCACCTCGAGCAGCACTGGTACGCCGCCTACACCCGCGCGCAGCACGAAAAGCGCGTGGCAGAGCAACTGGACGAGCGTGGCGTCGAACATTTCCTGCCGCTGTACGCTTCTGTGCGTCGCTGGAAAGACCGCCGCGTGCGGCTCGACCTGCCGCTGTTCCCCGGGTACGTATTCGTGCGCTTGGCGATGTTCGCGCGGCTGCGTGTGCTGCAAATTCCCAGCGTGGTGTGCTTGGTAGGTTTTGGCGGTTTGCTGGCCGCTCTGCCGGACGAAGATGTGGAGATTCTGCGCGCAGGCCTGGTGGATCCGTTGCGCGCCGAGCCGCATCCGTTCCTGACCGTTGGCCGACGCGTGCGCATCATCTGCGGCCCTTTTGCCGGATTGGAAGGCGTACTGAAACGGAAGAAAGGCAACCTGCGCGTGGTCGTATCGCTCGACCTTATCCAGCGCGCCTTCGTCGTGGACGTGGATGCTGCGGACGTGCAGCCAGTCTCCGAGTCGCACAGGTCGTGAACTCTCTAAGCAGCCGCGTTCTGAAGCAAGCATTCGAATTGTGAGGCATCCGGGTGTCTAAGAAGGCGCTGATTACCGGAATTACCGGACAAGCCGGGTCCTACCTGGCTGAATTGCTGCTGTCCAAGGGTTACGAGGTCCACGGGATCAAGCGCCGGTCGAGCAGTTTTAATACTTCCCGGATCGATCATATTCTTCCAGACTGGCATGAGCACGGAGCCCAGTTGTTTCTGGATTTTGCTGACCTTTCCGATTCCACAAGCTTGATTAAGCTTCTTTACCGGCTTCAGCCGGATGAGATCTATAACTTGGGCGCCCAAAGTCACGTCAAGGTCAGCTTCGAGATCCCCGAATATACAGGTGACATTACGGCTCTGGGTACGACCCGCCTGCTGGAAGCGGTCCACGAGGCAGGGATCAAGGCCAAGTTTTACCAGGCGTCCAGCAGCGAGATGTTCGGCGGAGCGTCCGATATCCCTTACTGTGAAGCCAGCGCGTTCCGGCCCAGAAGCCCGTATGCCTGCGCCAAAGTCTATGCCTACTGGATGACCGTAAATTACAGGGAGAGTTACGGGCTATTCGCCAGCAATGGAATCCTTTTCAATCACGAATCGCCGCGCCGGGGAGAAACCTTCGTAAGCCGGAAGATCACTCGGGCGGTGGCACGAATTTCCGCAGGTCTGCAGGATAAGCTCTATCTGGGAAACCTGGAGGCCAAGAGAGACTGGGGATATGCGCCGGAATATGTCGAAGCGATGTGGCGGATGCTGCAACTGGAACAGCCAGACGACTTCGTCGTGGCGACCGGCGAAAGCCACAGTGTCCGGGAGTTTGTGGAATGCGCGTTCGAATACGCCGGCCTGGATTGGGAGAAATATGTGGAAATTGACTCCAGGTATTTTCGCCCTACCGAAGTCGTGAGTTTGACAGGTGACGCCAGCAAAGCGCGTCGCGTCCTGGGCTGGGAACCCAAAGTAAAATTTCACGAACTGGTTCGACTGATGGTCCACGCTGACACGAATTTGCTGCAGAGCCAACTGGAAGGCCGGTTTGTGCGGGAATTTTCAGCGCGGGACTGAGATGGATCCGAGCCCATTTTCCGCAACACTCACTCGAAATTCTTGGTTCGCGAGCGCGCCTTGCTGGTGGAGGTGGATGCGGCGGACGCGCAGCCAGTCATACGAGCCACAGAAATCGTATATGCGCTGTTGCAGGTAAGCAGTTGCGCACTGAAAAAACTTCGGAGGGCGTGGATGGAGTGTCTCTCGAAAGCGAAAACGATAAGTGGTTTTAGCCTGGACTTGGCTGCGAATTTTGCGGGGACTGGCTGGTCAGCCCTGGTGCAAATTGTTTGTATCCCTATCTACATTAAATTCCTGGGGATTGAAGCATTTGGGCTGATTGGTTTTTATCTGGTTTTGCAATCTCTGCTTCAGGTATTGGACTTTGGGTTGAGTCCCACCATCAACCGGGAAATGGCGCGTTATTCGGTCCTGCCAGAGAAAGCTGCCGAAGCCCGCGATTTGGTGCGCACGCTGGAAGCCGGGTATTGGATCGTGGGAATTGGAATTGGGGCGGCGATCTTGGCGGCGGCACCCTCGATTGCCGCTCACTGGATCAAAGCCGGTGCTTTCCCGACCCAAACTGTCCGGCAAGCGGTAATGATCATGGGCATTCTGGCATTTTTTCAATGGCCGCTCAGTTTCTATCAAGGCGGCTTGATGGGCCTGGGCCGGCAAGTTCTGCTCAACGTCCTCAGAATTTCATTGGCTACTGTTGCCAATGGGGGAGCTGTTCTTGTCCTATGGCTTTTCTCACCGACGATCAAGGCCTTCCTCTGGTGGCAAGTTCTTGTGAGCGCGCTCCAGATCATGTTGTTGGCGGTATCTCTCTGGGTTAGCTTGCCACCTTCAGGCCGTAGACCTCGATTTGAACCGGTGCTTCTCCGAAGCATTTGGCGCTTTGCTGCGGGGATAGGTGGCACGACGGCCGCATTCCTGGTTCAGAGCCAAGCTGCCAAGGTGATTCTAAGCGGGTTGCTAAGCCTAAGGTTTTTTGGCTATTACACTGTTGCGGCGATGTTCGGGACGGGCGTGTCTACGATTGTCGCGTCGGTCTTTTACACGATCTACCCGCGCTTTTCCACTTTGGTGGCAATGCAAGACGAGGAAGCGCTTAAGCGGCAATACCATCGCTACACCCAATTGATGGCGGTGCTCATTTTTCCGTTGGCAGCTGTGTTGGTGTTGTTTTCCACTGACATCCTGCAATTGTGGACCAGGAACGCTGAAGTCGCGCGCAATGCCGGACCGATTGCAGCTCTGTTGGTGATTGCAGCTGCCCTGAACGGCCTCATGAATCTTCCCTATGCCTTGCAATTGGCGCACGGCTGGACAAGTTTGGGTCTATTCATCACTATTTTATCGACCATCGTAATTGTTCCGTCAATCTGGTTTATGGCGACCGCTTACGGTGCCGTCGGTGCCGCGTGTGTATGGGCTGGCTCGCAGGGAATCCATCTGGCGGTCGGCGTTCCACTCACCCATCGCCGTTTGTTGAAAGGTGAAGCGTGGCGGTGGCTGGGAGACAATATCCTGCCTCTTCTCCTTGTCTTGTCGATAACGATTCTTTGTAGGGCACTAGTTGTAACTCCCATGGCGGCGCCTGCAGTGGTTGCGGGGTTGCCACTTCTGCTCGTTTGCGCGACCGGATCAGCGGCATTAGTTTCGCCAGCGATTAGGCCATGGTTGGTAAATAAAGTACTAAATCCAATTGAAACAGGGGGAGAGAATGAAGTGGAAAAATCGTAACGTGTTAGTTACAGGCGGGGCTTCTTTTATTGGCTCGGCTTTAGTGGACGCCTTGGTGGGATACGGTGCTGAGATAACCGTAGTCGATAACTTGAGCAGCGGCAAGATGGAGAACATTTCTGTTCATGTGGATGCTGGTCGCGTCAAATTTGTCCGGGCAGATCTTTTGGAGAACGGGGTGGCCGAGAGTGCCGTCGAGGGCGCAGATTTCGTCTTTCACCTCGCCGCAGACCACGGTGGGCGCGGCTATGTCGACTTACACCAAGCGGCTTGTGCCACGAATTTGACTCTAGACGGGTTGGTATTTCGAGCGTGCCACCAAGCAAAGGTTCAGAAAGTTGTTTACGCTTCGTCGGGTTGCGTTTACCCCAACTATATTCAGACTAATCCGCAGGAGATTTTATACCTAACCGAGGACAAAGTCGGCCCGCCCTACGATGCAGACAACATGTACGGTTGGGCTAAATTGATGTCGGAAATGACCCTCAAAGCTTACTACAAGGATTGGGGGATGAAATCAGTTTCGCTTCGGTATTTCACGGTCTTTGGAAACCGCGGACACGAGAACCACGCAGTCATTGCCATGATAGCTAGGGCATTTATTAAGCAGAATCCGTTTGTCGTTTGGGGCAACGGCGAGCAGATACGCAACTGGACTCATGTGAGTGACATTGTCTCTGGAACGATCCTGGCTGCAGAAAAAGTGGAAGATGGTACCGCGATTAACCTCGGCACAATGGAGCGAACACGGGTAATTGACGCCGTGAACGAGGTCATGCGCTACACAGGTCACCAGGCGAGGATCGAATTGCACCCGGAAATGCCCACCGGGCCGCTGAATCGTGTCGCGGACAATTCTTTGGGCAAGGAGTTGCTAAATTGGGAACCCAAAGTGAAGTTTATGGACGGGCTACGCAAAACGATTGATTGGTATTTTTCGACAAAAGAGCACCGGAAGGTGGAAGCAAATTTGACTCAACTTCTGACAGAAAGGGTAGCGGTTTGAATCTATGAAGATCGGGATGGTTATGCCGTTCTACGCTCCTACGCCTCAGAGAGTTGCCTGGGCAGAGAGGTCATTTGCTTCTCTGCAAAAAACCAATCTGGAGGGTCTAGAAAGTCCTTTGCTCTATGTTGTGGACAAGGGAAAGTCTTATCGGTGGCCTGTGTTCGAGACTCTACCTTTTTCTGTACGGTTTCACGAGCAGCCACAAGATGCAAGGAACCTAGACGGTGCTCTGGCTTGGGGTTGGGACAGGCTGGTTGAAGAGAATCCAGAAATCAGCCATCTTTTGATGCTAACAGATGATTATCTTTATAATCCAAACTGGCTGATTGCGTTGAAAGAACTTATCCTTCGCCGACCGGGAGCAAGGGCATGGTGGGTTTATCGGTCAGCGTTCGAATACCACCATAAGATTTTTGGGATTGACGGAGACGATGCTCTTGTACGCTCGATTAGCGGAAACGGTTGCTTTACCGTCGAGGAATGGAAAACCTGGGGAGTCGACTACCGGGAATGGCCCAGGAAATTCGGTAATCCCGAGGGCGGAGATACGCTGGACTTGTATCATTCTTTCGCCAGGCCAGGTGAGTACTGGGTGACGAAGAGGAGTTATATCCAAAATATCGGTGAGCGTGGTGTTCACCAGAAGAGGGACACACCTGAGAAGGCCGTGGATTTTGTCGGCGAATCAAGTTCGAGTCCTGCTGATGTCATGATGTGCCATTCCAAGCCGAGCAGTTCGTCGGCTTTGGACAGGAAAATATGAACCTTAAAGCAGCTATGGTCGTCACGAGCATTAATGATCCGGTCCTGCTTGAAGGGTATTTGTCAAACTTCAACGTGTTCGGCCACCTGGATAAGGTCAAGGTGATCGTCATTCCGGATAGGAAAACCCCCGCGGCTACTTATGATCGCTGTGCCAAACTTCGGGGGAAGTGTATGGACGTCGTCTGTCCGACCTTGGAGGAACAAGACGCCTACTTGCGCCGAGTCGGCATGCCTGGGCGCTTGATACCTTACAACTCGGACAACCGGCGAAACGTTGGCTACCTGATGGCGCTCGAATCCGGCGCGGATTTCCTGATCTCTATCGACGATGATAATTACTGCACCGCTGGAGAGGATTTCTTTCAGGCGCATTCGCTCGTTTGCGGCGGGGAAGCCGAGGTGACTGCCGTTGCCTCGAGTTCCGGCTGGTACAACTTGTGCGATTTGATGAGAGTAGAGCCTGCAAGCCCCGTCTATCCGCGCGGGTTTCCTTACTTCGCTCGCCACCAAAGGTCGGAGGTTAAGGAACGCAAGGTCGCCGCGACGATTCGCATGAATGCCGGCGTGTGGTTGCAAGAGCCGGATTTGGATGCCATCACTTGGCTCGTGGCTCCCGTCAGAACGAAGACGTTCTCCGGTCGATCGTTTATTCTGGATGCGACGACGTGGTCACCGATCAACACCCAAAACACATCCCTGCATCGCGATGCGATTCCAAGTTACTATTTTGTTCGCATGGGCTACCCTCTCGCAGGACTGCCCATTGACCGTTACGGTGACATTTTCTCGGGTTACTTCAGCCAGGCGTGTATGCGGCACCTGCGACATGCCATAAGAGTGGGAACACCCGTCGCCGAGCACCAGCGCAATACTCACAACTACTTGAAAGACGCCTTAAATGAGCTGGCGTGTATTGCCGTGCTGGAGGACCTCCTGCCTTGGCTGCACGACGTCAAGCTCGAAGGTAGCACGTACTGCGACGCCTATCTTGCTTTGAGCCACAGGATCGAAGAGGTTGTTTCGGGTTTCAGCGGCCAGATCTGGTCGGATGCCGCGCAGGGATATTTCCACTTTATGGGCTACTGCATGCGGGAATGGATCAAGGTTTGCCAACGGCTAGGTGCAACCTGAGGCTACCCAAGATCGGGAGAACTTCCCCATCGAAGGTATAGTGGGTCTCAGATTTCTCCGAAACAGTTCGTGAGCTCCGGAGCCTTACAGGTGGGTCCCTGACTCGTTGCTGGATGTACGACGAAGTTGCTTTCCTATTCCGTTCTCCTGGTAATTCCGAGAATCCGTGAAGAATCCCACGCTCTCAATTTGCATAGCGACCCTCAACCGGGGGGATTTTATTGGCGCGACCCTGGAAAGTATTATTTACCAGGCAGGTGAACAGGTCGAGATTGTAATCTTAGATGGCGCTTCTACGGACAATACCGAGGATGTCGTCCGGCAATACCAAGAGCGCTTTCCCCGGCTGCGTTATTTCCGGCGAAACGCAAATATGGGCGTAGATCGGGACTTCGCGGAAGCGGTTGCTTTGGCGCAGGGTGAATACTGCTGGCTCTTCAGTGATGACGACCTCCTGAAACCGGGCGCTATACAGGTGGTGCTGGATGCTTTTAAAAATCAATGCGGACTAGTTATCGCAAATGCAGAGGTGCGAAATGCCGATTTATCGAAGCTGCTGCAGCGCCAAATACTTCCGCTGACCGCAAATCGGACTTACAAACCAAACCAGAATCAGCAACTCCTGATGGATGCCGGGAATTATCTAACATTTATCGGCTGCGTGATTATCAAGCGCGAGTTGTGGAACGCCAGGGAAAAAGAGAAGTACTTCGGCACTTATTTTGCGCATGCCGGAGTCATATTCCAGAGTCCGCTTCCAGAAGACACACTGGTCATCGCCAAACCGTTAATCACGATTCGTTACGGCAATGCCATGTGGCTTGCCAAGTATTTCGAGGTGTGGATGTTTAAATGGCCGAACCTGCTCTGGTCTTTTGCCGGTTATCCGGACTCGGTCAAACTGCAAGTCTGCCCCAAAGAGCCGTGGCGGAGGATGAAAACCCTGCTGCTTCATAGGGCTAAAGGCAGCTACACGATAAATGAATACATGGAGTGGCTGGAACCGCGTCTAGATTCCTATTGGACTCGCGCCGTGGCTAAGGCGATCGCGTGTTTCCCTAGCTGTTCCGCGAACCTTCTGGGAATTCTTTACTATCATGCCTTCTGCCGCCACCCTGGCCGGTTGCTTATACTTCTAGACCTGACGAATAGTCCATTCTATTTTTGGAAATGGCGCAAGCGTCGTCCACAGGGCGGCCAGCGCCAGCAGGCCATGAGTTAGTTCCGGCGATTTTGACGGGAACAGCATTGCCGCGCCAACCCCGACTGGCTCTAGGCAGCGCCGAATCGCTTTTGCGCGGATTATGCCTACTACATTGATTACAGGAGTGAACGGCCAAGACGGATCGTACCTTGCTGAGTTGCTCCTGCTTAAGGGCTACCAGATTATTGGTACAACACCGAGTCACAACGCTGGTCATGAGCGCATCCTCCACATCCGTGAAAGGATTGAAATCGTCGAGACTGACCTGCTGGACCAGGGGATGCTAGAAGATATCCTGCATCGGTACAAGCCGGATGAGGTCTACAACTTGGCTGCACGTGCGTCGAGCAGCGAATTATGGACGGAGCCTGCGCTGACTGGAGAACTAAACGCATTGGCTGTGGCACGCATACTGGAGGCGATTCGCAAAGGTGATCGTAAAGTACGATTCGTCCAGGCTTCCAGCAGCGAGGTGTTTGGAAATTCGACAGAAACGCCGCAGACCGAGACGACGCCATTCCGCCCGCGCAATCCGTACGGGGTGGCCAAAGCCTATGGCCACTGGATCACCGCTAATTACCGCGAGCACCAAGAAGTATTTGCATGTTCCAGCATTTTATATAATCACGAGAGCCCTCGCCGGGGGCTTGAATTTGTCAGTCGCAAAATAAGTCATGCGGCGGCGAAGATCAGCCTCGGGCAAGCGAAGGAGCTCCGTCTGGGCAGGCTCGATGCGAAGCGCGATTGGGGGTTTGCGGGCGATTACGTGCATGCGATGTGGCTGATGTTGCAGCAGCCAAAGCCTGACGACTACGTCATCGCGACCGGGGAATCCCACTCCGTGCGCGATTTTTGCGAGGTAGCTTTCGCGCACGTAGGGTTGGATTACCAGGATTTCGTGATCGAGGACGCTGTAAATTACCGGCAGGATGAAACTGCGCTGCTCGTGGGGAGCCCGGTAAAGGCACATCGTGTTTTGGGTTGGAAACCAACTGTCACATTCCAAGGATTGGTCCAAATGATGGTGGAGGCTGACCTAAGAGCTATTCAGGAATGTCAGCGGCAATAGAATTTGAACCTTCATCCTCTGTTCGGGCATGTAAAACCGCATTTCCGATTTGAAGCTAAAGAATAAAGTTAAGGATGCGCTTGGAGGCCATGATTGATGCGAGTCGCAGCATGTCCGCGGCCCTCTAGGGGTCCACGCTCCATGGACGGTGAATGGCCTTGGGACTGGCAGACCAGCACCATCGCGGCCAGTTCTTGCACCCTGCTTTTCCTGTCCATGGCGTTTCCTGCGATCTCGGTTTTGAAATATGTGAAGGCCAGTCTTCTTGTGGTGTTGCTGATAGCCATCGCGCTCGAATATTTGACCAATGGACGTTCGAGCCTGGATGGCCGCGTGGGCCTGTGGACTGCCGGCCTGGTCACGGTTAGTTTCTTGTTTGTCATGGAAGGTTTCCTTTCGCGCGCTCCGGGCGCGAGCAGCGTGATTGGGGTCTACATCATTTGGCCCGTCATCTATACGTTCTGGATCGCGGGCCTGGCACAGCCGCGTCTGCTTCTGGGGGTTCACCGCACCGCTGTGGCCGCGACACTTTTCATTGGCCTGTACGGTTGTCTGTATCTACTGACGCAGTTGAATATTCTCCCGGATATTGGGGTTGTCTCTGGGCTATCTCTGGGATGGGAACCCGAGGCATTCGGGCCGCACCAAGGGTACACACAGATGCAGTTTCCCGGGATGAACTCTATTCCATTCTTGGTGCCTTACATGATGGCGGCAGCCGCGGTTCATGATCCCACAGCACGGAGCCACCCGATTCGGCGGATCTGCCTTTGGGCAGCGTGCATTGTTGGTGTGATTGTCGTTCTTACCAGCTTCCGGCGCGCATTCGTTCTGGTTATCTCCGTGACTCCATTGCTGGTCCTTTTGTTTCGGCACTTCCAACCCAAAGCAGACCGGCGTCTCGACAAGCGATCTATGATTGCGTTTTCGGCCGTCCTGGTGATCGGCATTGTGGTCCTTGTTTTCGGTTTAGGCTCGATCTATGAGTTCAGCCTGTCCAGCATGTGGGAGCACATGGCGATTGGCTTTGATTTCAGCTCTCAAACCATCGATGCGGGAGCGGATTTGCGGCATGAGCAGCTCACTGCTCTGGTGCGCGGATGGCTGGAGCATCCCGTGCTCGGGGCCGGCCACGGCGCCAGCGCCTACGGCTCGATTCGATCGCAGGATACTCCTTGGGCCTATGAACTCTCCTACATGGCCCTGCTGTTTCAGACCGGACTAGTTGGGTTTATGGCGTATAGCGCTGGCGTACTCTGGATCTTCTGGCGCGGGATCAAGATTATCGGCGAAGGCGGGCCGCTCGGACGAATGATGATTCCCATGCTGGTCGGGTGCTCCAGTTTCCTGATTGCCAACGCCACCAATCCATACTTGTCCAAGTTCGATGGTCTGTGGATGCTTTTTCTGCCGTTAGCGGTTATCAACTACAAGCTCACCTTGTTTTCTGGAGTGAGCGCACATCCGGGATTCGCCAAAGCGACACGGTAGACTTCCGGCATGCGCTTGGCATGCCGCTCACGTGACAGTGTTTTCTTAATGAATGATTGATGAATCGCGGGACTCTCGAGCTTCTGGGACAGGAATGACACCTTCGCTGGATATTGTCGTTGTAAATTGGAACTCTGGCGGATACCTCGCGCGGTGCCTGCAGTCGATTCAACCGGCTTGCAGGGATGGATTCCGGGTTCAACAAGTCGTAGTGGTGGACAATGCCTCGACCGATGGTTCAGCAAAGGGACTAGAATTTCCGATGCTGCCCCTGCGCGTGATCTCCAACGTTTCCAATCGTGGTTTTGCCGCCGCGTGCAATCAAGGCGCCCGCGGGAGTTCCGCCGAGTACTTGCTGTTCCTAAATCCTGATCTGCGATTGCTTGGCAATTCAGTGCAAGTTCCAATTCAATTCATGGAAGAGCCGGGCAATGCAAGAATCGGCATTTGCGGCATTCGTCTGCTGGACGATGAAGGGCGTTTGACCCGCTCGTGCGCCCGCTTTCCCGCGCCGACACTTTTTTTTTCATGGATGATTGGTTTGCATCGCCTGCTTCCAAAGCGATTTGCCGGGCCGCTTCTAGCGGAGTCCGACCTTGTTGAAAGCCGGCCCGTCGACCAGGTCATGGGAGCGTTCTTTCTGATTCGGCGCGCTGTGTTCGAATCCTTGGGCGGTTTTGACGAGAGATTTTTTGTGTATTTTGAGGAACTCGACTTATCCTATCGCGCCTGTCAGAACGGATGGATCTCGTTCTATCTTGCAACCGCGCAGGCGCAGCACACAGGCTGCGGCTGCTCGAACAACGTGAAACCCGCACGGCTGGCATATTGGCTGCGGAGCCGGATCCTCTATTGCAACAAACACTTCGGAAAAATGGCGGGAGCAGCTTTATTCATCGGCACCTTTTTGATCGAGCCTGTTTCACGGATTGGGTTGGCGCTCTGGCACCGGTCTATTCAGGAGATGAAGGACACCCTGCAAGGGTATCGAATGCTGTTGTCCGATGTTCCCGTGCCGGTAAGCGAACCAAGAAGAGTGCCTTAGCGGCGTTGCCTGACTGGCGTCAGGGAACACAGTAACCTCAGCCAGCACCAATAAGTTCCAACAACTTCTGAAAGCGTAGTGATTCATCCCAAGGAAGGTCCATTGTGAAAGCCGTAATTCTTGCGGGAGGCATGGGCACGCGCATCAGTGAAGAGAGCCACCTGCGCCCCAAACCGATGATTGAGATTGGAGGCAGACCAATCCTTTGGCACATCATGAAAATGTTCTCCGCGCATGGAATCGATGAGTTTGTGGTCTGCTGCGGCTACAAGGGGTACGCCATCAAGGATTATTTCGCCAATTATTTTCTGCGCCGCTCCGATGTCACTTTCGACATCGCACGGAACACGATGGAGGTCCATCAAAATGGGGCCGAGGCCTGGAAAGTGACCGTGGTCGACACGGGCCTGGAGACCATGACTGGCGGCCGGCTGAAACGCGTGGCCCGATATCTTAATTCCGAGGATTTTTGCTTCACCTATGGTGACGGAGTGGCGGACATCAATCTCACCGAGCTGATCGCATTTCACCGTCAGCAGAAGACGCTGGCGACGGTGACCTCGGTCCGGCCTCCGGGGCGTTTTGGAGCGCTGGTCACCTGCGGCACCAAGGTCATCAACTTCCGCGAAAAACCGGAAGGCAATGCTTGGATTAACGGGGGCTTCTTCGTGGTGTCGACCCGGGCGATTGATTACATCGAAGGCGACCAGACTTCGTGGGAGAACGAACCTCTGGAAAGATTGTCGCAGGAGGGGCAATTGGCCGCGTATTGCCATGAGGGCTTCTGGCATCCGATGGACACCCTGCGCGATAAGAATCATCTCGAGGCATTGTGGAACTCAGGCAAGGCGCCGTGGAAAGTGTGGAAATGAACCCGGAATTCTGGCGCAAGAAAAAAGTTTTGATCACCGGGCATACCGGCTTCAAGGGAAGCTGGCTGTCGTTGTGGCTCCAAAGCTTGGGCGCACAGGTTACCGGCTATTCGCTGGTTCCACCGACTCAGCCGAGCCTATTCGTTCTGGCCGATGTGGAGAAAGGAATGGAGTCTCTCGACGGGAACATTCTCGATCTGGAGCGCCTGCGGAGCGTGGTGCGGGATTGCCAACCTGAAATCGTGTTTCATTTGGCCGCGCAATCCCTGGTGCGCCAGTCGTACCTCGATCCTGTTGGCACCTATGCGACAAATGTCCTCGGGACGGCTCACCTGCTGGAGGTGCTGCGAAGCCTGCGCACAATCAAGGCGGCCGTCATAGTGACCAGCGATAAGTGTTACGAAAATCAACTAGACAGCCGCTCGTATGTCGAGACTGACGGGCTGGGTGGATCTGATCCGTACTCCAGCAGCAAGGCCTGCGCCGAGCTGGTTACTGCCGCTTTTCGGAAATCGTTTTTCGCCGCGTCTGGAAATACATTCAAGTTTGGTGTTGGATCGGCGCGAGCCGGGAACGTAATCGGAGGGGGAGATTGGGCGGCTGACCGGCTGATTCCTGACGTGGTCAGGGCAGTTTCCGAAGGCAAGCAGTTGTTGATTCGAAATCCCGACGCGGTTCGTCCTTGGCAGCACGTACTGGATCCCCTGTGCGGGTATCTGACTCTGGCCGAGCGACTCTGTGAGGATCCCGACCGCTATTCCGATGGTTGGAATTTTGGGCCGAATGATTCCGAGGTTGTGCCCGTTTCGACTTTGCTGGAACGTTTTAGTCAGATTTGGGGGCCCGGCATTAGGTGGTGCGTGGACACAGCGCTGCATCCCCACGAGGCACGGCACTTGAGGCTCGACTGTAGCAAAGCCAAAGCGGAACTGGGTTGGCAGCCGTTGTGGAATCTAGGTAGTTCGCTGGAGGCGACTGTAAAGTGGTACAAAGCTTATCAAACTTATCGGGTTCAGCGGGACCTGCGCTCACTGGTGTTCGAGCAGATTCAAACCTATCTGAGTCTGTTAACACAGCCGGCCATTTCTTGACCACGCCTTGCCTAACTTGTCGATTTTGCGGATCGCCTTTAGAAAACACCTTGGTGAATTTGGGGATGTCTCCGCTTTCCAACGCGTTTCTGCCGCCAGAGCGGCTAGACCGCATGGAACCTTTTTATCCGCTTCACGCTCGTGTGTGCGGGAAATGTTTCCTTGTGCAGGTTGAGGAATTTGAGCCTCCCGACAGTATTTTTTCGGATTACGCCTATTTCTCGTCGTATTCGGAATCGTGGCTGACGCATGCCCGCAATTATGCAAATCAGATGATCGAACGCTTCGCTTTGAAGGAAGAAAGCCTGGTCGTCGAAGTCGCCAGCAATGATGGTTATCTCCTTCAATACTTCCGGCAGCGGAACATACCGGTGCTGGGCATCGAGCCGGCCCAAAATGTGGCCAGAGAGGCGGAAAAAAAGGATGTCCCGACAATTGTAAAATTCTTTGGAACCGACACTGCCAGAGAGCTGGCGGCATCGGGCCGGCAAGCAAATCTGCTGGTGGGGAATAACGTCTTGGCCCATGTGCCGGACTTGAATGATTTTGTCGCAGGCTTGAAGGCGCTTCTCAAATCCCGAGGCATCATCACTCTGGAATTCCCTCACCTGCTGCGCTTGCTCGACGGCAACCAGTTCGACACTATCTACCACGAGCATTTTTCATATTTCTCATTTTCTACCGCCGAGGAAATTCTTCACAAGCATGGGCTTGCTATCTTCGATGTGGAACAGATCCCGACGCACGGCGGTTCGCTTCGCCTGTTTGCCTGCCACAGGGAGATGGGTTCCAGACCCGCTCATCCGCGTGTCGCTCAACTGAGGGAGCAAGAGGTTGCCGCAGGCCTGCGTAACCTGGAAACGTATTCCTGGTTTGGAGAAAAGGTCCGCGAGACCAAGCGGGCCCTGCTCGAGTTCTTGATTTCCGCAAAACGATCAGGCAAGTCGGTGGTTTGCTACGGGGCTCCTGCCAAGGGCAATACGCTGCTCAACTACTGCGGGATCGGAATAGACTTCGTTGATTACACCGTCGATCTCAGTCCGCACAAACAAGGCCACTTTCTTCCCGGGACTCACATTCCGATTTATCACCCCGAAATGCTTTCGCGAACCAGGCCCGACTACATTGTGATTCTGCCCTGGAACTTGCGGGACGAAATCCTTGAACAACTAAGCTATGCGCGACACTGGGGCGGCCGCTTTGTCGTTCCGATCCCCACAGTGGAAGTCATCGAATGAAATTCATTGCAACACCCCTGGTGGGGGCCTGCCTGATCGGCCTGGAACCAGCTGCCGACGAGCGAGGTTTTTTTGCGCGCAGCTGGTGCCGTGAAGAATTTCTGGCGCATGGGCTGAACGCAGGCTTAGCGCAATGCAGCATCTCGTTCAATCAACGGAAAGGCACGATTCGAGGCATGCATTATCAAGACAACCCGTACATGGAGGCCAAGCTGGTTCGTTGCAGCTCGGGCGCAATTTACGACGTGATACTCGACATTCGGCCGGCATCGCCAACTTACAAAAAATGGTTTGCCGCCGAATTGAGCGCAAACAATCGCAGGATGCTTTACGTTCCCGAGGGATTCGCCCACGGCTTCCAAACCCTGGCGGACGAAACCGAAGTGTTTTATCAAGTCAGCGAAAGTTATCGGCCCGAGAGCGCCCGAGGACTGCGGTGGGATGATCCGCAGTTTGGGATCGTCTGGCCGATAGCGGACCCGATTCTTTCCCGAAAAGATCGCACCTTCCCAGCGTACTCGGCATGAAAACAGTTCTGGTGACAGGAGCGACTGGGTTCATTGGTTGGCATTGCCTGCCGTTACTGGTCGCCAAGGGCTATCAGGTTCACGCTCTAAGCCGCAAACAACCGGAAACAGGAAGTGTTCCCGGGGTTTCATGGCACATCACCAATCTGCTTTGTCCGGGTAGCGCAGCCAAGATTGTTGGTGAAGTGCGGCCGGATTACATTCTGCACTTGGCGTGGTATGCGGTTCCCGGCAAATTTTGGGCGTCACCGGAGAACCTAAAGTGGGTCGGTGCCAGCCTTGAACTGTTGTCGGCATTCGCGGAGAACGCAGGGCAGAGAGTGGTGTTGGCCGGCAGCTGCGCGGAGTACGGCCCGACGGCGGGGGAATGCGTGGAAGGCGCAACGCCTCTGCTTCCCAATACATTGTATGGAACCTGCAAGCATGCACTGGAGAGGATTCTGCATTCCTGGAGCGAGCAAACGGGCGTGAATTCGGCATGGGCACGAATCTTCTGCTTGTATGGTCCACATGAGCATCCCTCGCGGCTTGTGGCCTCTGTAGTGCGATCGCTGCTGCAGGGGCAGCCAGCACTTTGTTCGGGGGGCACGCAGATTCGGGATTTTCTGCACGTCGAAGATGCGGCGTCCGCGTTTGTGGCTCTGCTGGAAAGTGAAGTGCAAGGCGCTGTCAACGTCGGATCGAGCCAGCCGGTCGCTGTCCGGGATGTAGTGAGGGAGATAGGCCGGCAGCTGGGAAAGTTGGACTTAATTCACTTTGGGGTCCGTGATGCCAGTTCCGAGCCATCGCGCCTCTGGGCCAATACGCGGAGACTTATCGAGGAAGCCGGGTGGACGCCCCACTATGACCTCACCCGAGGGATCGAGCAAACAATCCAGTGGTGGCGGACTTCCTTGAGGACTGTGGAGCGCGGCGCCATGCAGCACCGTTAACGATGAAATCACTGCTCGATTTGCGTATCGGCTATGTGCCAAATAGCTTGGGCCTTGACAGGCCCGGGGACCGCCGGAGGTTTTGTTACTATGCAAGAAAACG
Organism: Terriglobia bacterium; assembly: GCA_041478355.1. Taxonomy (GTDB): domain Bacteria; phylum Acidobacteriota; class Terriglobia; order Acidiferrales; family UBA7541; genus Palsa-360. The sequence continues at coordinate 35,742 of JBGOVX010000005.1, forward strand.
AAACATCCCATTCGAGATCGCACAACCATCGGAAGAATACGATGTCCTGATTCTTTCCCAGGCCGCGGATATCAGTGTTTGGAGCCGCTACCCGGCGGGGCGCACCAAAATCATTTTCGATTTCATTGACTCTTACCTTTCCCTTCCACGCCAGGATCCGAAAAATCTTCTGCGTGGAATCGCGAAGTTTGCCATGCGCCAGAACCGAAAGTTGCTTCTGAACTACTCGAAAGGCTTGGAAGATATGTGCCGGCGCGCCGATGCTACGATCTGCAGCACGCAGGAGCAAAGACAGGCCATTCTCCCGTTCTGTTCCAATACGCACGTGATTCTGGACTTCCACGGCACCGCCATCAGCGCATGGAAAGATGATTATTCCTCCTCAGAAATAGTTCATTTTGTTTGGGAAGGCTTGCCCGGCAATCTTTGGCATTTGCGGGAGATCACCGAGGCTCTCAAGGCCTTCCGAAAAACGCGGCCCTTTATGATCCACGCCATCACCGATCTGCGGTATGGGCGATACCTCAATGGCAAATTCCTGATGCGCAATACAGTGAACGATGCGCGCAAGATCTCGCCCTACCTGTTTCTGTACGCCTGGAATGAGCGCACGTTTTCAGCGATTGTCCGCAGCTGTGACGTGGCACTGATCCCCATACCCGTTCAGGATCCACTCTCGGCGGGCAAGCCCGAAAACAAGCTTCTATTGTTCTGGCGGATGGGTATGCCGGTTCTGACTTCCGCGACACCTGCCCATGTCCGAGCCATGAAACAAAGCGGGGTGAACATGGCCTGCGCTACACAGCACGATTGGATAGCTGCGTTAGAGCATTTGGCCGCCCATGAGCAAGCACGAGAAAACGCGGGACAACGCGGCAAGGCTTTTGCCGAGGCATATCACAACGAAGAGAGGATGTTGTCGCTTTGGGACGACGCTTTTCGATCTATTCTTCCCGTGCAAAATGTGGAAGTACCTCAAGCTGCTTCTCTGTGCGGGTCTTTGCTTTGACGGGTTAGTGGTTACCTAGGGCGCTTCGCAGATTCTCATTGCGCGTCGACTTCTTCCTCACCAGAGCAATCCAGCGATGATCAACACACAGTTCCAATACAAGGTGAACGTAGGGGGAGCCACCCGATGTGCGGCATAGCGGGATTCGTTGATTTTCGCTCCCGCCATTCTCATGACGCGCTGCAAGAAATGGTTACGCGCATGGTGAATACGCTCATTCACCGGGGACCCGACGACGGTGGGACATGGGTGGATGCGCCGGCGGGTGTTGCTCTGGGGCACAGGCGGCTCTCGATCCTGGACCTGTCCGACGCGGGCAAACAGCCCATGGTTTCGCCCCGCGGACGATATGTCATTACCTATAACGGCGAGCTGTATAACTTTCAAGAATTGAGGCGCGAACTCGATCAGTGCGGAGACGAGCCTGTGATTTACCGCGGGCACTCCGATACAGAGGTGATGCTGGCCTGCTTTGACCGTTGGGGAATCAGCGCTTCGCTTCTCCGCATGAACGGTATGTTTGCGTTTGCGGTGTGGGACAGGCAAGAGCGCGCACTATGCCTTTGCCGGGATCGCATGGGGGAAAAGCCTCTGTATTACGGTTGGGCAGGTTCTGTCTTGATGTTTGGGTCAGAGCTTAGAGCGTTGCGTGTCCACCCGGAATTCCAAGCGGAGATAGATCGCGACGCCCTGGCGGCGTATCTACGCCACAATTGCATTCCTGCGCCATATTCCATTTACAAGGGGATCCGCAAACTGCTTCCCGGAACATGCCTGACAATCAATGGCGATTCGGGCCCGGAAATCTTTCCTGTCACCTACTGGACGCTCAAAGAAGCGGCAGAGCGTGGAATTGCTGATCCGTTCCGCGGCACCGAACAGGAAGCTTTGGAACAACTCGACGAGCTCGTTCGGGATGCAGTGAAAATCCGCATGCTCTCCGATGTTCCGCTGGGAGCATTTTTGTCCGGAGGAATTGATTCCTCCTTAATAACGGCTTTGATGCAGGCGCAAAGCGTGCGCCCGGTAAAAACTTTCACCATAGGTTTTAGGGAACCCAATTACAACGAAGCGCGCGATGCCGCTTTAGTGGCTCGCCATCTGGGAACCGAGCACACCGACCTTTATGTCACACCTGCCGAAGCCATGGCCGCCATCACCAGTTTGCCAAGGGTGTATGACGAGCCGTTCTCTGATTCGTCCCAGATACCCACTTTGTTACTCGCTCAGATGACGCGCCGGTTCGTGACCGTGGGACTGTCTGGAGATGGTGGAGACGAGGTGTTCGGCGGTTACCTTCGCCATATCTGGACCGACCGCATTTTGAAAATGACACACTGGATGCCACAGGGCGCGAGAAGCTCCATGGCCACTGCCATCCAGAGCGTTTCCGCGACGGCATGGGATTCCTGGTACTCGATTCTAAGTCCGATTTTACCGGAGGCAGCAAAACAAAAGTTTCCTGGCATGAAGCTGCATAAAATTGCGGGACTGGTGGGATCGCACGACCCTCATTCCGGGTACCTGGGGCTGACTTCACATTGGACCAACGCATCTTCAGTTGTTATTGGGGCGGATGAGCCGGAGACTCTGTTGCGTTCGACCAGCACTTGGGACGATTCGCGAGAATTCACGCAGCAAATGATGTTTCTGGACTCGATCGGTTACCTTCCCGATGACATCCTGGTCAAGGTGGATCGCGCGAGCATGGCTGCCAGCTTGGAGGTGCGCGTTCCATTTCTCGATCCCCGGTTGGTAGAGTTTGCCTGGCGTTTACCCGTTTCCTGGAAAGTGCGAGCAGGCCAGGGAAAACACATGCTGCGCCAAATTCTCTACCGGTATGTTCCCCGTCCGCTGGTGGACCGGCCAAAGTCAGGCTTCACCATCCCCTTAGAGAGTTGGCTGCGCGGGCCTCTTCGAGAATGGGCGGAGGGTCTGTTGACGGAGCAGCAGCTGCGCAACGATGGGTATTTCGATCCGCAGCCTATCCGGCAGATGTGGCAGGAGCATCTTTCAGGGCGCGGTGAATGGCAGTACCACCTTTGGGACGTTCTCATGTTCCAGAGGTGGCTGGACGAGCACAAGGGCAGCCCGTCACAGCCACCATGTCAGGTCGTGACTACGGCCGCGATGGGATCTTATAAGTGAAGCTAACAGCGGATTCAGAGGTCAGAAGAAGGCCGGCTGTGCCGGCATATCCTGGCTGGCCGCAGATGAGCGCTTGGCCACTTCGCGCGCATTGGTTCATGCCAAGGGCAATTCCAATACCTGCGTAATGCAGAGCCTGATGTCGACGCTGCCGCGGCAGGGCAATCCTCACCGAAAAATGCGAATTCCATCTTGGCAGGTGTCGCCATAGGTTGCGACATTGCCTTGAGGCATCCCCAACACATCGAGTGCCGGCGTACGGCGTAAGACGCAGGAAGCGTTTTGCGGCACGCCATGGCTATGAAAATCCTATATCTGACGACAGAAGATTCCTCCTTTTGGTCGCATCGCTTGACCTTAGCTCGTGCCGCCAGGAATGAAGGGGCAAAAGTAGTGATCATGACCGTTGCGGGAGAATATCGCGCGCGATTGGAGAAAGAGGGTTTTCAAGTAATCCCATGGAGCATTTCCAGGCGCAGCCTGAATCCTTTTCGGGCGCTTTATAGCTTCTTTCAGGTCTTAAGAGTCTACCGCCGCGAACGTCCCGATTTAGTTCATCATGTGGCGCTTAAACCGATTGTTTACGGCGGCGTTGCGGCCCGCTGCTGTGGCGCAATCCCTGCGGTCAATACCGTCACAGGTTTGGGGCCCGTGTTTACCAACTCCAGCCCACTGATGCTCCTGCTACGGCGCGTACTGACGAGTCTACTGCGGTGGAACTTTACAGCTGCGAACTGCGCAGTGATCGCTCAGAACCAGGACGACTACGCACTCCTGGTAAAGCAGGGAATCACGATGGCGGAGAAAACGATAGTGATACCCGGGTTTGGGGTTGCTACCGGACAGTTTGTGCCTCACCCGGAGCCCGGTGGTGTGCCCATCGTCATGTTAGCGGCGAGGATGCTGCGGGAAAAGGGCATTCGTGAATTTGTCGCCGCAGCGAAAGAACTCCGCAATCAAGGTGTGCCGGCTCGCATGGTTCTAGTCGGAGAGCCCGATCCGAAAAACCCAGGCTGCATCCCTGAAAAACAACTCCGGGCATGGGTAGCTGCCGGGAGCGTGGAATGGTGGGGGCAGCAGGGCAACATGCCGTCCATAATTTGCCAATCTCACGTCGTGTGCTTGCCTTCCTATCGGGAGGGTCTTCCTAAGGTTTTGCTGGAAGCGGCGGCCTGTGGAAGGGCAATCGTGACCACCAGTGCTCCGGGCTGTTCGCATGTGGTTCGCCACGGGGAGAACGGCCTCCTGGTCCCCATTCAAGACTCGCAAGCTTTGGCGACTGCCATATCGAGTTTACTCGGGAACAAGGAACTACGAAATCGAATGGGCGAGGCAGGTCGCGCCAGAGCCCTTGGTGAATTCTCAGACGAACAAGTCGCGCGTCAAACGCTGGAAGTTTATCAAAAACTCCTCCATGGCAAATGGCATTCCGCAGGCTAGAACTTTGCAGAGAAGAAGGCCGAGATCTCAACGCCGGCATGAACTTTCCGATTTGAAAACAGCCCATCTGTTTTCCGCAAAAATTACAGCCTTAAATTCATTCCATTCAGGATTTGCAGGAGGGGGTTGATGGTCGCAACGTATCTCCTAGTCTTTCTTGTGTGTTGCATGTTGTCGCTCACGTCCACCTGGTACGTGCGCAATTTCGCGCATGCCCACGGCTGGCTGGAGCCGCCGCGTTTGGAGCGGCACATACACACGATTCCTGTGCCCCGGCTTGGAGGTGTGGCAATTTACGCGTCCTTTATGATTGTGGTCGTGGCCGCGCTGCTGATCCAAAAAGCGACGGGGTTTTCCTTTGCGTTGCCCATCAAAACGACCCTGGCCTTGCTGGGGCCCGGGTCCGTCGTCTTTCTTCTGGGCCTCTATGACGACCTGTACGGTGTGGGCGCTTACTGGAAATTCGGGATCCAGGCTGTGGCGGCGACATTGCTATATTTGGGAGGATTCGGAATTCGTTATCTGAATCTGGTTTCGTCTGGCTACGTTTTGCACTCCTTCGTCAGCCTGACCTTGACCGTGCTCTGGGTTCTGCTGATCACCAATGCTTTCAATCTGATCGACGGGCTGGATGGGCTGGCGGCAGGTTCGGCGCTGTTCTCGACAATTGTGATCTTAAGCCTTTCGCTGATCACCCCGAATCCCATGCTGACGTGTCTGGCGATTGCGCTGGCCGGAACGATTCTTGGATTCCTGCGCTTTAACTTTCACCCGGCATCCATTTTCTTGGGCGATTCCGGAAGTTTGTTTATCGGATTTATGCTCAGCGCCATGGCGCTGGCGGGATATCAGAAGGCGCCAACGATGATTGCCGTGGCCATCCCGATCGTCTCGCTGGGGTTGCCGATCCTGGATGTTGCGCTCGCCATTGTGCGCCGGTTCCTGTCAGGCAAACCTTTATTCAAGGGCGACAAGCATCACATCCACCATAAGCTGCTCAAGCGGGGTTTTTCGCAGCGCGATGCAGTCCTGATTCTGTACGTAGTGACGGCAGGATTTGGATTTGTGAGCCTTGTCCTGCTGCAGCAGGGAAGAACCACCGCCTTGGTTCTTGCCGTGACCGGGATTGCCATCCTGGTTGGCGTGCAACAGCTCCGTTACCAGGAATTCTCCGAATTGTTGTCGGTATTACTGCGTGTAACCTACCGCCGCCAAATCTTGGCAAATCACGTTGCAGTTCGGGAGGCCACCGAGTTATTGGGCGAATGCAATGAGTTTTCCTCTATTTGCCAGGTGCTCCAGCACACTCTTCAGCCGATCGGATTCGACGGCATTCGCCTGCAAATGCTGAACCCAAACGGATTTTCAGCTTCCTCATTTCATCCTTTGCGCTCCGGGTCTGACGGCAATCTGCTTCTTTCGTGGCTGGAAAGCGAGATGGGCGAGCCGCCGTGGGAATTGCGGCTGGAGCTGGTTACCAGCTCGAATCTACGATGGGGTTACCTGTCATTAGTTCGTATGTCCAACCAGGACACCTTAGCCTTGGATGTTAATATTCTTACACAGGACTTTCGAACAGCACTTTCGAATGCCGTGGACCGCGTCTGCAGACGATTGGAAACCTTAAGTCACGGCGAGGACGCCGTTCACCCAGCGGAAACTCATACCCTTGTCGCAGGCTCCAGGGGGGATTAGAGCATTCACCAGATCTGCCGACCGGTAGTGCGCAATGACCGTTCCCCCCAAATCTACCGGGCATTCTTTCATATCGCTTGCTTGACGATCGTCTTACGGAAGACTGGGCGACATGTTCTACCCGGATAAAAATGGACCAGACATGAATGTAGATGCGAAAACGGTGGAAGGATTTGGGTTCGAATGGAGTCGCTTTGATCAAAGTGCTTTGCCGGAAGCGGAATTGCGCCGAATCTTTGAAGGATACTTTCGGATTTTTCCTTGGAGTCAGATTTCTCCCGACGCCGTTGGTTTCGATTTAGGCTGCGGCAGCGGTCGTTGGGCCAAACTGGTAGCGCCACGGGTTAGCTCGTTACATTGCATGGACGCCAGTTCTGAGGCGCTCGCTGCCGCCCGGCATAATTTGTCGCAACAAACCAATTGTGTCTTCCACCATGTATCGGTCGATCAGATGCCCATCGAGGATTCAACGATGGATTTCGGATATTCCCTTGGAGTTCTTCATCACGTTCCCGACACATGGGGCGGCATTCAAGCCTGTGTGGCTAAACTTAAGCCGGGCGCGCCTTTCCTTGTATATCTGTATTACGCGTTCGATAACAGACCATTCTGGTTTCGCGGCATCTGGCGGGTTACGGATGTTATCCGCAGGCTGGTCTCGCGGCTCCCGTATCGCGCGAAGCATGTGATTTCACAGATGATCGCGGCGTGCGTGTACTTGCCTCTGGCGCGATTGGCCCGATTGGCTGACCGGTTGGGCTTTCCGGTAGCTTCATTCCCGCTATCGGCTTATCGGAACTTGAGTTTTTTCACAATGAGAACGGATGCATTCGACCGGTTTGCCACTCGATTGGAAAAGCGGTTCACTCGGAAAGAGATGGAAACCATGATGATAGCAGCTGGCCTGGAGAAAATAGAATTCAACGAACGGGAGAATTATTGGTGCGCGGTGGGATACAAGAGAAGGGCAGGCGCAAGAGGGCAACTTCTGGCATTTCCAAGTCACGGCGACCAACTTTGAAAAGTACGAAGTGTTGAACACGCTACCGTATAAAGCAGGTGCCGCCACGCGTGCTTTAACTGATCCTTGAGCAGTTTGGTCAGTGAGTGCTTCATCCACCCAGATGTTCCATATAGTTTTAGCGGTTTCTGTCGTACCACAGTTGATCAATACGCTATTCAGATGTGAGGATTAAGAAATGCCGAAAGCCGGGATTCATTCACTCTGGCTGGTGCTGAGTCTGCTTGTTTTTTCGTCTTTGCTGTATATCGGTACAGCCGGCGGTTCTCCCCTGGTGGACGACGATATCGATGCTGCGCACGCACTGGTGGCGCGCGAAATGCTGCAGCGGCACGACTACGTCGTCCTGTATATGGACGGTATTCGCTACCTGATCCGCCCGCCGATGCACTTCTGGATGGTAGCCGCCAGCTATGCGCTGCTGGGGGAAACCGCGTTTGCGACGCGATTGCCGCTGGCGCTTTCGATGATAGGGCTCGTGCTCCTGACATTTGAGTTTGGCCGCAGGTTCTTCAGCGAGCGCGCCGGACTTTACGGAGCACTGGCGGTGGCGACCAGTGTGGGAATGTTCATTTTCACACGCAGCATGATTCCCGAGGCGATTTACGCCTTCGAATTTACGGCCATATTCTACCTTTTCCTTCGCTCCTGGACCGGTAGTCTCAATCCGCGCGCGGGATATTGGGGAGCTGCGGCCATTTGCGCGCTGGCAATGCTCACGCGCGGATTGATTGGTCTGGTGTTTCCAGCAGGAGCAATTCTCGCATTTATCACATTGACCCATGGCTGGCGGCGTTGGCGGGAACTCCATCTGTTTTCAAGCTTCGCGATATTCTTTGCCATTGCCGCGCCCTGGCACATCCTGGCGGGAATTCGAGCGCCGGGCTTCTATTGGGTCTATTTTGTCAACGAGAACATCAATCGGGCTTTGGGCACGCGATTGCCTCATGACTACAGTGCCGTGCCTTTGTGGTTGTGGTGGATCGAGCATTTCGCTTGGCTGTTTCCATGGAGCGCGTTCATGCCTCTGGTTTTTCGCAACGTTCCCTCACCGCGGACTTGGGGAAAGACGATGGATGTGAGCGTGCGGGCGCGGGTATTCCTGTTTGTGTGGGCCGGCGTGATCTTGTTGTTTTTTTCTATCGAATACGGCTCGCGCATGGAGTATTACAGTTTTGGGGCCTGGCCCGCGCTGGCGCTTCTGCTGGGTGTGGGCATTGCGGACGTGGAGCAGACCGAGGACCGTCATCTGCTGTTGCTGATCGGGCGGGTGCAGGCTGTGCTTGGCGTGCTGTTCGCGACTCTGGCCGGATACTTCTGCTGGGCTCCTAAATACGCCCTCGCGTCCGGTGATCTTTCGGCCGATCTTCAAACCCACGGCACGGATTTTTACCAATCCTCCATGGCGCATATTTTGGACTTGACGCCGCAAGCCATGCATGACCTTCGTGGCCCCGTGGTCCTGGCGGCCGCCTCTTTTTTCACGGCTTTTGTGGCGTCCTGGATTTTGCGAAAAAGAGAACATCACCTCGCCGCGACCATTACTCTCGCGATCGGCATGGCCGGATTTTTCTCTGCCGCCTATATTGCCAACAACGAATTTGCGCCATCCCTCTCCTCCCATTCCTTGGCGCTGGAGATCAACAAAACTCTTGGACCCGCGGATGAAATTGCGCTGTACGGCGATATTCGAGTCGCGCCTAGCATTGCGTTCTATTCACACCGGCGCGTCCTCCTGTATAACGCCGCCGGAAGCAATCTGGAATTTGGCTCTCATTACCCGGATGCGCCGAAGACATTTTATACCGATCGGGATTTCTTTGCGCTTTGGGGCGGGCACAAGCGCATCCTTTTGGTTGTTCCTGCGGACAAAAATGAAGAAGTACTCAAGCTGCTTCCCATGAACTCCACCTGGATACTGGCTGCCGCGGGAGGAAAGACGGTGTACGTAAATCAGTCGCCTCAAAGTTGACCTCGGGCACTTGCAACGATGACTAGGAAATTAGTGAGAATCGTTGCAGATAAAATTCCCGCCCTACTCATGAATTAACATCAACCTCCCCGGCAAGAACATTTTAGGAACGTGCCGATTGCGCAATGTAACTCTCCGTGGTTTTAAACCGCATTTAGAATCCATTGGCCGCGCCTGACAACGGCCGTGTTGACCAGCATCTGACGCCCCGTACGTTTTCCGCCGACACCATCCTCGAATTCGAATTTCCCTTCGCGCAGGTCGAAAATACTGATGTCGGCTTCACTCCCGGGACGCAGTGTGCCGATTTGCAAGCCGTAATCAAATACCCGGGCGGGATTAGCGGTGGCCATCCCGATTGCTTTGTCGAGGTCCAGTCCCAGGGCCATGAATTTGGAGACTGTCGTTGGCAGATCGTAAACGCGGCGCTCCACGGTGACCAGAGTAAGGTCGGTGCTGATCGTGTCAGGAAGGAAGTTCTGCTGCAGGCATTTTTCCGCAACGTCAAAACTTAAGTGACTTTGGCCCTGGGCGGGATCGAAAATCACTCCGCGCTCTCGAGCTTCCAGCGCTTCCGGGAGTACTTTTCCATTGGCATCCAGGATGCCGTGCACATGGCTGTTGAAGCAGTGTGTGTAAACGTCGCCTTTGCGCAGCATTTTCAGGATGCCGGGCAATGGAGAGTAAGAATCATCCGCGTGGACCATCAAGGGGAGATGCGCGGTTTCCGAGGCTGCCAGGGCCCTGGTCAGGCACTCCATGTCCGCGGCGCCGGTAATGACCTTACTGAGCTGGACTTTAATTCCAACGACGACTGGCTTATTGTTCATGGCCGTCCGGGCGGTCAGTTGTGGATTTACCCAGGCGAGATTTTCAAGCGCGCCTTCAGCCATGGCGGTTCCTATGGCTCCGATATTGACCAGAGCGAGGATGCGCGTCGCCGACGCGTTGATAATGTATTTACGGAAATTGGAAAACGTCGCGTAACCCGCCGAGCCGGCATCGACGATCGTGGTTACTCCGCGGCCCAGGCAGAAATGATCCGCGTTCATGCCGATTCCCACGCCGTCAAAACAGTGCGCGTGAAGATCGATCAATCCCGGGGTAACGATTCTGTCTTTCGCGGAAACCACCTTCGCGGCCCGCTCTTTGGAGATGCCCCTTGAGATTTCGAATATCTTTCCGTCCTTGACCGCTATGTCCAGCAAGCCGTGCAGACCTTGCCCAGGATCAACGACGGTGCCGCCCTCGATGAGCAAATCGAAAGGTTGGCTTACATTTTGCTGCGGCGAAGATGCAGGCCGAGCGGCGGGCCACAAGCCGCTGGGCGAGAGCATGGCGGCGCCTCCGGCCAGGAAAGCTCTGGAAAAATCCCGACGATTCATCATAGTTGGCCTGCCTCCCCGGACTCAGTCTAAGGGCTGAATGCGCACGATATATCCGCCGCTGCTGTCTATATACCAGACCGAAACGGGGCTGGTAGATTGGGCTTGCCGGCGCCTTGTCCCGCCAATAGAACCGTAGCGGTGGCACAGGCAGCCACAATCCCAGGCAGGTTAATTCGCACTCGTCGCGCAGGGCCCTCTTTTCAATTTCAATCCCAAACTTAGACGGCATCCGCCGGCCACGCGTGAATTTTTAATAACGACCAAGGGCAAGAATCTGCATCTATATTCTCAGGATTACGCTCCGATAAGGAGTTGTTGCGGAGTTCACTTGTACTTCAACTCGTATGGTTGAGCAATACTTTTTCTCTGTCCACTGATCGCGGTGCAGTTGGAAAATAAGTGTGTCGCCCCTACTAGGGCTTTCTGGTCATCCTGGACGTGTTTTCCCACAGCTTCCGCTGTGGGCTACGCTGTGACGCCCCTCCGGGGCTTTCTGAAATAGAGAAAGTTATGTTGTGGCGTCCATTCGGGACTTTCAGAATTGAGAAAGTTACGCTGTGACGTCCCATTGGAACTTTCGGAAATAGAGAATTTGGAAGCTGCCAATGCAGTGAGAAAAGCGCGTTTGAAAAGAAGGTCTCTGTAAGAATATTCAGATTGAAACGGTCTTATGAGTGTGCGAGGATTCGTCAGAGAGAATGTTTCGCGGTTCCTTGTAGCGCCTTATAGAGATTGTATTTATTAGTATAAGCAGGGGGCATGAATGAGAAGTACCGCACTTATTTGTCTGTTTTTGTTTGTTGGATTTCCAATCGCGGTTCCCGCTCAACAATCCAAGCCAGATGCACCCGCTCCCCTAAATGACGCACAGATTCTAGGGCGTCGCGTGTTCCAACAGCGCTGTGCCGCCTGCCACACGGAGTCGACTCCGGGGGCGCGAAGATATGGCCCGACGCTATACAAGGACCTGGTGGACGGGAACGAGGACGTGATCGAGCAGTTTATCCGGAATGGTTCCCCCAGTAAGATGCCGGGATTCAAATACGGCCTGGAAGATTCCGAGATCAACGCTATCATTGAATATCTGAAAATTGTGCCGCGGCCGGCGCGGCGCACAGTGCCAGTCAAAGAGGGTCCACCGGACTAAACGGGAAATGACTTTGATTCGCCGCCTACGCCGACGCGTCGGTCGGATGAAGCATTATTTATAAGGACGCAACATGATTAGGCAACATGATTAGGCAACAAATGGAGGAGCTATGAAATCATCGCGCAACTTGTGTGTGGTGGCTGCAATTGTGATGGTCCTGGCGGGACTGGTCTCCGGAATACTTGTTGCCAGGGCTGTCCATGCGGCTGCGGGCGACGCGTTGCTGTCTGGGACGGTGAAATCGGCGTCGGGTGAGAAGCTGGGAGGGGTGACAGTATCCGCCAAGATGGAAGGGCGCACCATCACTACGACCGTTTTTACCGATGAGCAGGGAAACTACTACTTCCCGGCAATGGACGCAGGTAAGTATCAGGTGTGGGCGCAGGCCGATACTTTTGAAACCGCCCGCGGGGAGGCCGACCTGGGAGTTGCGCGCCACCAAGATTTTGTGATGAAACCGATGAAGGATTTCGAGCGGCAGCTGACCGGTGACCAGGTCCTGGCGTCGCTGCCCGAGGATACGCCGGAAGACAGCCGCCTCAAGCGCGTCTTCCGGAACAATTGCACCAGTTGCCACCAGCCGAATTACATTTTGCAGAATCGTTTTGATGCCGACGGCTGGATCGCGATCATGAATGCGATGCGAGACTTTACCGTCACCGGAAATTACAATGGCGACGACGCTCCGGTGCAGCCGACCATCGAATACTTCAAAAAAGATTTGGCTGCCTACTTGGCCAAGGTGAGCGGGCCAGGACCCACGGCCATGAAGTTCAAGCTGCGCTCGCGGCCCTCCGGCGATGCCGCGCGTGTGGTCTTCACCGAATACGATGTTCCGCTCGATCCGAGTTTCGGGTACGAAACGCAATATCCCACCAACAACGGAAGCGACTGGTCGCTGGGGACTCCGTCGGCGCTGAATGGAAACCACGGCGTGCACGACGCGCAGGCGGATTTTAATGGAAACATATGGTATTCCAATAACGTGTCCAGCCGCCTGATTTCGGTGGGCAGGATTGACGCCAAGACCGGAGAAGTTCGCTATATCAAAATTCCTGATCTCCACGGCAATCCCGCCCTGGGTCACGGAATCGTTCGGGACGCGCAAGGAATCCTTTGGTTCAATATCAATATGAACGGCGCCGGCCAAAACGCTCTGGGCAGGCTGGACCCTAACACCGAGAAGGTCGATATTTTCACGACACCAAAGGGAATGACGCCAGTCACGCAAGTTGCCACGAGCCTGGATGTCGATGGCAAGGGCAAAATCTGGGTGACTTCGGGAACAGGGGCGCTTCGCTTCGATCCGGCCACCCGCGAGTTCACTGAGTTCAAGTCAAAATCTTACTTCACCGCCGATGGGGACGGAAGGACTTATGGTATCGCCGGCGACAGCCTGGGCAACGGCTGGTGGGCGGAGATGGGCATCGACATCGTGGGCCATGGCGACATCGAAACCGGAAAGTCGCTGGAGGTCAAGCTGCCTCCGATGCCGGGGCAAAGGGAGAAATTCTCGTCCGAGCAGCTGAAGGTATTGGATATGAGCGGATCCAGTTTCGATACAGGAGTTCCATGGTCGGAGGGACCTCGCCGGATGGGCGCGGATAAGACGGGGGATTTCGTGTGGGTGTGCGACTGGTGGGGCGGCAACCTCGCCAAGATCGATATACGCACACAGAAGACGACGCTCGTGCCTCTTCCCAGACCGGATGCCCAGCAGCCTTACCAGGCCGCCGTGGATAGCCGCCACAATGTCTGGACCAATTTGATGAATGCCGACGAAGTCTTGAAATTCGATCCAAAGACTTCGCAGTGGACCGAATACCAGCTCCCAACACTCGGCGCGGAGACGCGCTACTTTTCGATTCTCGAACACAATGGCGCGATGCAAGTGATCCTGCCGTACTCAAGGACCCGAAAAGTCGCGCGCATGACCTTCCGGACCAAGGAAGAAATCCAGGCGCTGAAGGATCAGGCGCAAAAACAGGAACAGGCCCGCGCGCAATTGCAATAAAAGAGACTGCCAAGGCTTGCGTTGTATATCCAAACGCGGGGCTTGACGATTCGCTGTGCCAACGATCCGGGAGGCTTGCGACAATGCAGCGTGACATGATCGAGAAAGTGAAGCTCTACCACCGAGGCCTGATCGGCCGACGCGAACTCATGAAGTCGATCATCGGCGTAACCGGAGGCTATGCGGCGGCGCATCTGTTCCTGGAATCGAGCGGATTGGCCGCCGCGCCAATGTTGGATCAAGGGACTCAGGCGGCGAATGTAGACTCCGAAACAGTTCACTTCCCATCGAGTAGCTACGATATTCAAGCCTATCTGGCCAAGCCTAAAAGCGGCGAAAAACATCCCGGCATTATCTTGATTCATGAAAACCGCGGGCTGACCGATCACATTTGCGATGTGGCGCGACGCTTCGCTGCGGAAGGATTTGTGGCCCTGGCTCCGGATCTGCTATCGAGGGCCGGCGGAACCTCGAAGATGAGCACACCCGAAGCGGCCACCAGCGCGATCAATCAAATGGCTCCTAGAGCCAGTGTGGATGACCTGAAGGCGGGTTACGGGTTCCTGCAAAAGCACCCCGAAGTCGATTCCGGTAAGATTTCTTCGGTAGGCTTCAGTTGGGGCGGGTGGCGCAGCTTTATGCTGGCGACGGCGGTTCCCACGCTTTACCGGGCCGTCGTCTTCTACGGAGGCACGCCGACCGAGGGGTTGCAAAACATTCATGCGCCAGTCATGGCCAATTATGCCCAGTTTGATTTTCGGATCACGGGAAACGCCATCACCACGCAGAATCTCATGAAAGACCTGGGCAAGAAATTTACGTTTTATGTTTACCCCAAGGCCGAATATGACTTCTTCAATGAAACGGGTTCCCGCTATGACGCCGAAGCAGCTAAGCTCGCGTGGTCCAGGACGCTGGAGTTTTTGCGGTCTTCGGGCTGAGTTACCAATTCTGGCGGGAACTCGAGGCTGATGCGCAGAGCTCAGAACCAGCTTCCGTTTATAATCCGTCATTTGCGCCGCTCGGAATTGCCCGCAGACACGATCAAGCTGGCGCGGTATTTGATCGGCAAAACGCTGGTACACGATCTGCCCCAGGGAAGAATGAGCGGGCGTATCGTTGAAACCGAAGCCTATCCGGTTGGCGATGCCGCCGGACATGCGTTTCGCGGCGAGACACCCGGCATTCGCTCCTTATTTCTTCGGCGGGGTCACGCCTACGTTTATTTTACGTACGGCTCCTGCTTCATGATGAATGTCAGCAGTGAGAAGGCTGGCGTGGGCGCGGGCGTCCTGCTGCGCGCTCTCGAGCCGCTTGAGGGCATCGATAGCATGGAGCGAAATCGTGGAACGCATCGGCTCATCGATCTCGCTCGCGGCCCTGGGCGGCTCGCGAAAGCGATGGACATCGATAAGAGGTATGATGGAGTTGATTTGTGCGCGGGCGGCACATTGTGGCTTGGCGCTTCCGTGCGACGCACTAGGGGGATTGGAACGAGCGTGCGAATAGGTATTACGCGCGAGATACACTGCCCCCGGCGTTTCTATGAGCGGGATACCCCCTTTGTGAGCGGGCCAAAGCGCCTGAGAGCCTAAATCGCTTAAGTGGGTGTGCATTGCAAGGGGCCAGGGTATCAAGACTTCTCCAGAAATTCACAAAATGATTGCGCGCACTGTAAAACCTACCGGCCTTTTGGCGATGCTGTGCTTCCTCGCTCTTCCTGCCGCCGCGCAGCGGGATCGTGGTGAGCTGCAAATCGAGGTGCACGATCCGCAAGGAGCGGCACTGGCGGCGACAGGCCAACTGTCAAGTGACGGGAATCAGTTTCGACTGAATTTTCAGGTGGGCGAGAATGGCCAATACATTGCGAAGGACCTTGCATTTGGCGTGTACCGAGTTCAATTGACGCGCGAAGGCTTTGTCCCTGCGACGCGATTAATCGAAGTTCGGTCCATGGTGCCCCAGCATCTAGCGGTGACGCTGGGATTGACGGCAGTGGAAACGCAGATAGAGGTCAGCGAAGAGGGAACCCTGGTGGACCCGGCGCGAACCGGAACCGTCTATACTATCGGATCTCAATCCATCAGCGAGCAGTTGTCACCCCAGCCAGGACGCGGCGTTTTAACCATGGTGGACTCCCAGCCAGGGTGGTTGTATGAGGCCAACGGCGTCTTGCATCCTCGCGGTTCGGAATACGACGTTCAGTTTGTCGTGGATGGTTTGCCGATGACGGAAAATCGCTCGCCGGCTTTCGCGCCACCGATGGAATCCAGCGACGTGGCATCGATGCGTGTCATGACCGCGGGCTTTCCGGCTGAGTACGGCAGGAAGCTGGGCGGGGTGGTTGAAGTTACCTCTCCCAAAAACACGCCCGCGGGATGGCACGGAGAATTTGACGCGGAAGGCGGGAGTTTCTCGACGGCTTCCGGGCATGCCGCCTTATTTTATGGAACCGAAAAAAATAGATTCTGGATCGCTGGAGAGGGATTTCATACCGATCGTTATCTGGACCCGCCAGTTCTAGGCAACTACACGAATTTCGGAAA
>JBGOVX010000240.1:0-4631 GCA_041478355.1 Terriglobia bacterium
CTGTCAACCGAAAGCATCTCGGATCTGTTCCGCCTAAACTTTGCCAGCACGGTGTTCACCGCGATGCGGTAGACCCAAGTGGAAAACTTGGAATCGCCCCTGAAAGTATCAAGTTTTCGATAGACCCGCATAAACGCATCCTGGGTGAGATCTTCAGCTTCCCCAACGTCTTTGGACATATGCAGGCACAAGGAGTAAACCCGCCGCTTGTGCAAATTAAACAGAGCAGCAAAGGCTTCTCCGTCACCCTCTTTGGCGCTGGAAATAAGTTGCAATTCTTCACTGCCGCGGTTGTCTGACATGATGCCTCCAGATAGTTGACCGGGGTGGCCGACTATTGCGATTGCGAGAACTGGTCAACAAGGAGCGCGAATGTATGTCATTCGCCTTTGTGTTCCATTCATCAGCTCTGGAATAACTGCCGAATCTGGAACCGCCCTTGCACATCTGAAGTCCAAAGAGTAACAACTGCCTGGATTGGAGTCTGGTCAAAAATGAACAGTGACGAGTGTTAAGGCCTGGATCGTGTAGGTTTCGGAGGCGGGAAGGCGTCAACTGCGGGCGCAGCGCGTCCCAATGTCTCTTCAACACCAATGTGTTCAATAGTGATCGGACGCAACCTATCTCCTCGCCGTAGACTGGAAGCTATCTCAAATAAATCACGTCTGGGATTCCGCCGACTTGCCAAATGCTTTGAAAGCAGTTGCGGCGAGGTTGCGGGAACCAAGATGCTTGATTTATGAGATGGCTTCTAGCTAAGCGCTGTGACGTGCGGGCACAGAACGGTAACTAACAAGCGT
Source organism: Terriglobia bacterium (assembly GCA_041478355.1). Classification (GTDB taxonomy): domain Bacteria; phylum Acidobacteriota; class Terriglobia; order Acidiferrales; family UBA7541; genus Palsa-360. The sequence goes on from JBGOVX010000240.1 coordinate 801, forward strand.
TCGAGGTAGAGCAGAAACAAATAGGCGGCCGAGAAAACGGACAAATGACAGAATTTGCCCCACGACTGAGAATACTTCTGGTTGAAAACAATCCGGTGGTCGCCCATGAGATTCGCGCGGCCCTCGACGTAACGGAGGGCGGTGCTTTTGCCGTGGAATGGGTCCGCCAACTGTCCGACGGCGCCGCGCTCTTGAGCAAGAAGGGCATCGCCGCGGTGCTGTTAGCCTTGTCTCTTCCCGATAGCCGCGGTATTGATTCGTTCAGCAAACTGTTCGCCGTGGCACCCGACGTCCCAATTCTCATCCTCAGCGACGCCGGTGACGAGGACCTCGCGAAACGAGCCGTCGGGCTCGGTGCACAGGACTATCTCCTCCCTGGGCACCTTGACAGCTATTCGCTGACGCGCGCATTGCGCAACGCCATCGAGCGCAAGGCCATTGAGGACGCGTTGTACGTTGAAAAAGAACGCGCCCTGATTACCCTCAACTCGATTGGGGACGCCGTGCTGTGTACTGACATTTCCGGCAATATCACCTATCTCAATCTGGTTGCGGAGACCATGACCGGTTGGGGCCGCGAAGAAGCCATTGGTCAGCCTCTGGCGGAAGTCTTCAAGATCATTGACGGAGCCAGCCGCAAGACCTCCCGGGACCCCATGGAGATGGCCGTTGAGCAAAACAGGACGGTGGGACTGACTGCGAATTGCGTCCTCATCCGCCGTGATGGACTTGAATCCGCTATTGAAGACTCCGCCGCGCCGATCCACGACCGGGCGGGTCGCATCATCGGAGCAGTCATTGTTTTCCATGATGTCAGCGCGGCCCGGGCCATGTCACTGCAAATGACGCACTCCGCCCAGCATGATCTTCTCACCGACCTGCCCAATCGCATGTTGCTCAATGACCGGGTGTCGCAGGCGATTTCCATGGCTCGCCGCCAGACCTATCCTCTTGCTGTGCTCTTTTTGGATTTGGACCATTTCAAGTACATCAATGATTCGCTGGGACATGCCACCGGTGACAAACTGCTTCAGTCGGTGTCAAAGCGACTGCTGGCTGTCGTCCGCGGTTCCGACACCGTCAGCCGCCAGGGCGGAGACGAATTCGTGGTTCTGCTCTCAGAGGTCGCTCATCCTGAAGACGCGGCCACCAGCGCGCAAAAGATACTTCTTTCGCTCAACGCGCCTCACCACATCGGGGGACAAGACCTGAGTATCGGTGGCAGCATCGGCATCAGTGTCTACCCTGCGGACGGAGAAGATGCCGGTACGCTCATCAAGAATGCCGATACGGCGATGTACCATGCCAAGGAGCGCGGGCGCAACAATTTCCAGTTTTTCAAGACTGAAATGAATCTGAAGGCAGTGGAGCGGCAATCTCTCGAAGGCAGTCTGCGCCGGGCGCTGGAGCGGGAAGAGTTCCTGCTGCATTATCAGCCGAAGGTGAATCTGGACACGGGAGAGATCACAGGAGTTGAGGCGTTGATACGCTGGAAGCACCCCGAGCGAGGATTGGTTCCTCCCGCCCAGTTCGTGCCGATTGCCGAAGATTGCGGATTGATTCTCCAGATCGGCCGTTGGGTTCTGCGCGAAGCATGCCGTCAAGCGCGCGCCTGGCAGGATGCGGGGCTGTTGCCGCTGCGGATGGCCGTCAACGTTTCAGCGGCCGAGTTCCGCCATCAGGGTTTTGTCGAAGGCGTTATGGCGACACTCGAGGAAACCGGGTTGGAAGCCCGATATCTGGAACTTGAACTCACAGAACGAGTCCTTATGGACGATGCCGAATCCACTGCCTCCGTACTTAAAGATCTAAAAACGCTGGGAGTCCACATTGCCGTGGATGATTTCGGCACCGGCTACTCCAGCCTGAGCTATCTTCGGCAGTTAGTTCCCCATTGATGTTCTGAAAAGTGACCAGTCCTTTGTTAACCGGATCACTGCCGATCCAGACGACTCCACGATCATCAGCGCCATCATTAATATGGGAAAGAGCCTCAAGCGCCTGGTTGTTGCCGAGGGTGTGGAAACACGAGAACAGAGGGCATACCTGCAAACGCAGCGATGCGCAGAAGGGCAAGGCTTTCTCTTCGGCCGGCCGGTGTCCGCCAAAAGATTTGCCCTTCTACTCAAGATGGCGCAAAGGGACCTGTCGCCGGCCGAAGCAGTCTGACTCAATCCGCCGTTACATTTCGGCAAAGCGCAGCGTTCATGAGAACCACCTTGAGCGCCCCTCTTTCGCCCTGTTCCCCAGCGCATCATCAGGATCGGCGCTGTCAAAAGGGCGCTGATGAGCAGCGCCCCTTTTCCCGGTTGGCCCGGGATGTAATCAATTTGTTTTTGGCCTGAACTACCTTCGTCTCATCATCCAGCCGGCCAGGGTTCCTGCGGTGAATGCAAATGCGAACGTGGCCCCGACGGTTACCCAGGGGTGTCTCTGGATGCGCTGCGTTGTGTCATCCAAGAACTCTTCCGCGGCATCCCCGCCCTGTTTTGCGGCGCTACGCACGGCCCTCACGCCATCCTCTACGGCACTGGCAATCGCACCGGTCGCACGAGAAGCTGTGTGAGCTGTTTCGGTGACATGTTCAGCCGTTCTTTCCAATACAGTTTGTGACATGGTGCTCCTTCGCTGTTTTATGCGTGCAGCGTTGATAAGGCCTTATTCTCCGACGGCCTTTTCAATACGGCCGATTACTTGCTGGCCTTTGCCGGCTTTCTTTTCCGCTTCTCCTGCGACTTCCAGGTCGGGATCATTCGTCGCCTTCCCGATTGCCTCTTTGGCTTTGCCTTTTACTTCGTGGATGGTGCCTTCAATCTTGTCTTTGGTGCTTGGTTTCATCATCTTGTCCTGTCCTTTTGTAATAATGTTGCGATTTCATACCTGCCGGCATCCGCGAACAAATGGAGGCCGATCAGGGCTGTGAATCCGAAGCCGGTTTTTTGTCCCCTTTCTTGGGGTGCATGCTGGAAAGCAATGAGTGTGGTCCGCTGTAGAGGAATTCAAGGCCGATGTTTCCAACTACACCTCCCAGCATGTTGTAGTTGCCCATGCGGAATGCATCTTTGGCGCCGAAGCGGCCAGGATACCAACCATAGGTGGAGGCGACCGTGCCGGCATACGGAGCCAGCAGAGCAGAGACAGCAAGGGCGCGATGGCCATCGGCGCCGCGGCGTGCCGTAAAGGTCGAAATCACGGCGTGTCTCAGCCGCGGAAACGCGCCTTTGCACCCACAGCGGTAATACATCGCGTCTTCTCGGAAGGCTTTTGCGAGCCCGTACCGCGTGGTTGTGGTTACAGCCGCAACGCCGAAGTTTGACGCAAATCGTTTGCTGTAGCCCGCAGCGCCTTGCCTCCACTCGGGCGGGGCATCGTTCGACTGATCAATGCCGGCATTGAGTGTAGCGGTGACGATTGCATACGGGCCGAACGCATCGAAAACGTAGTTGTGGAGCTTGGTTTTCTCCGTCGGACGGATGTACGTTAAATCCAGTTTCGGGTCCGTCGTACCTGGCGGTATGACTGCCGCCTTTGAGGAATCGCCCGTATGAGCCATTGATTGCGCCGGGGCCAGCGAAGGTAGGATCATCAGGCCCGCAATTGCCAGCAACCAAAGCATAGATTTGCGTTTTTTCATAGCGAGACTTCCTTCCTGCGTCGCGAAAGACTGATCGTCTTTACAGCTCCAGCAATTTCTCAAAAAAGGAACGGTAGTGCTGTAGGGCAACCCGCAAGTTCTCAGTGGATCACCTTGGGATCCAGCAGATTTTGAGTCATAAGAACCTCCTTAATAGTTAAGATCGTCCACAGCAACAAAGCTGCTCACCGACGTTC
>JBGOVX010000151.1:0-9289 GCA_041478355.1 Terriglobia bacterium
CGACCTCTATGACCAGTTTGACGATTGGTACCTGGCGATGGCCGCCTACAATTCCGGGGCGGGAACCGTGCAGCATGCTATCGAACGAACCGGCTATGCCGACTTTTGGGAACTTTACCGGCGAAACGTTTTGCCGAAGGAAACCAAAAACTATGTTCCTATCATTCTGGCGCTGACGCTGATCTCGAAGGACCCGGCGCAGTACGGCATCACGTTCGACCCTGAACCTTCGCTCAAAGCCGACACCGTCAAGCCTGGCCAGCCGATCGACCTTCGCCTGGTTGCAGAAACCATTGACACTGATTTGGAAACGCTTCGCAGCCTGAATCCGCAACTGTTGCGCCTGGCGACCCCGGCGGACCCTGAATTCGTCTTGCGGATTCCGGAAGGCGCCGCCGAACGCTTCTTCGCGGAGATTGCGGCGATTCCTCCGGAAAAGTGGGTAAGCTGGCGCCGCCACAAAGTCGAGGAAGGCGAAACGCTTTCCGGAGTTGCCAAGAAGTATCGTGTTCTGCCCTCGGCAATTGCCGATGCCAATGACCTGTCGGCGGGCGCCCCTCTTGAGCAGGGGCAGAAGCTGATCATTCCGGCGGCACCCCACTCAGAGGCAGCCGTGGGCAAGTTGATTCGCTACCGCGTCCGCCGCACCGATTCGGTTGCATCGATTGCCGACGAGTTCGATGTGAGCGCCGTGGAGCTGCGCAAGTGGAATCACATGAAATCGGATCGCGTCGCGCGCGGCATGTGGCTTAGGATTTATCCGGGGGGGATGGGAATGGCGCCCACCTCGCCAGCCAAGCCCCGCGAGATCACACCCATTGCGTATACCGCCCGGAGCACCGGTTCAAGGCCGGCGCTGGTCATCGAGGCACGCTCGACCAAGGTGGTCCATCACGTGAAGCCGGGCGAGACGTTGTGGTCCATTGCGCGGGCCTACCGAACCACGGTAGAAGCGATTCAATCCGGTAACCGCTTTTTGTTTAGCCGCCCCCTGGAAGTCGGTGACACGCTAACGATCCTTTCATCGCTCTCTCCACACTAATCCGTTGACCCTTCTTTCTTTTTGTTCTTCTTGTTATCCATTCGGTTGAATTCAGTGGAACGCAATCCGGTAGCAGAACTTTTGCCAAGACGCTCACCGAAGAGTGCGAGTCGAGCGGGAAGTCGGCTGGGGGTTGACCGCGCGCCGGAACTCACATACGATGCGCGACCAAGACCCCACGTGAATATACATATCGCACCTGACTGCATGAATCCGACAGGGCGTTGCGTGCGGGAAACTCCTTAGAGGGATCATGGCAGCTACTAGCCGCTGGAAGATTGTCGTTGCGAGTGTGGTTATGCAAATGGCGCTGGGGGCTTTCTACACCTGGAGCGTGTTTCGCATTCCTCTTGCCAAGCAGTTCGGTTGGACAATTTCGCAAATCACGTTTGCATTCACGCTCAGCGTTTTAGGACTGGGCTTTGGGTGCTTCTGGGGCGGCCTGCTGATGAGCCGTAAGGGACCGCGAGTGGTCGCTTGCCTGGGCGGTTTTCTCTGGGGAGGCGGGGTGTTTCTGGCAAGCTTCTCGGACCACAGACTTTGGTGGCTGTACCTCAGCTACGGGGTCATCGGCGGAAGCGGACTGGGCAGCGGTTACATTGTTCCGCTATCGGTTCTGGTGAAATGGTTCCCGGAACGCAGAGGCCTGATGACGGGCCTCGCTGTCGGCGGGTTCGGGGCGGGTTCGCTGGTGGTGGCGCCTATAGCCACGCGGCTGATCCAGAGTGTGGGGCCGCTGCCCACATTCGCGTATCTCGGTATTGCGTATATGATCGTCATAATTATCGCGGGCTCGTTCATGAAAAACCCGCCCGTCGGTTGGACGCCGGAAGGTTGGACTCCGACGGCCACGCAGATTTCCCAGCGAGCGACCAAGGACTACACGCTCGCCGAAGCCACGAAAACATGGCAATTTTGGGCGCTCTGCGGGCTGCTTTCTCTCAATAGCATGGCAGGGATATCGGTGGCTTCGCAGGCCGCGCCGATCTTTCAGGAAATGGGTAAGGTAACCGCAGTGGTCGCGGCCAGCATGGTTGGCATCGTCAGCATCGCCAACGGGGGCGGCCGATTGTTCTGGGCGTGGATTTCGGACGTGACTACGCGGAAGACAACCTTATTTGTGATGTTTCTGGTCCAGGCAATCCTGTTCTGGATATTCCCGAGCGTCAGTTCCCCGCTTGCCCTGGGAATCATCACCTCCATCATCCTCATGTGCTACGGCGGGGGATACGGGGTCATGCCTGCGTTCGCTGCCGACTATTTTGGTTCGCGGAACGTGGGGTCCATCTTCGGTCTGATCATGATACCGTGGGCGTTTGCCGCCGCGTTTGGGCCGCTGCTGTTCGCGTATCTACGACAGATCAGCGGGGGATATGGTAGCGCGCTGCACGTGATGGCGGCAGTGATGGCAGTCTCGATGATCCTGCCCATTGTGGTGTCTCCACCGCGGTAATGCCGGCAAAGCGCGCCGGCGCCACCAGGCGTCGTTGGGACAGGTTTCTTTACGAACTCACCGAGAGCCGCCGAAGCACCGGTTAGAATTCCAGGTTAGAACTCTCCTTCGTCGTCCAATGCTTTCTTTCGCGTAACTTTCAACGTCAGGCGAATGCCTCGCGTGCGCACATCTTTGAGGATGGCCTGGCGATTTTCGAGTGGCATGGCGCCGGGCGGGAAAACCCCTGCAGATTCGCGTGGAAAATGCTTGATGAACAGAGCGGCTACCTGCGCTGTGGCAAAGGAGATGGGCGATAGCGCCAGCCCGCGCTGGCGAATCTGATAGAGCGACGGAAAGACGGCGTCGAAGCGGACCTCCATCGGGCGGTCCTGCTTGACTCCGCGCACTACGACGGCGGCCGCGAACCTGGCATTCTGCAAAATACCTCGCCGGATCAATCGGGCCACTTGCCGGGGAGCCGGAGTCTTAGGAAAACGCGAGGCCACCAGTCCCCTGGACCGTGTGAGTTTTCCCTGGCGGTGCCAGCGCCGCAGACGATCGATTTCGTTGCCGCCGATCTTGACGTCCATTTCCTTCAGCTTCAGATAATGGGGAACCGTTCCGGCCTCATCCTGCGCCGCCAAAAAGACGTTCACTTCGCCAATCGGTGCGGGGAAGCGGAATTTTTCCCGTTCGCCAAAACGCTTGCCCAGCAGGTAACGGCCGTCGCGCACGATGCGGGGGCGCGATACCGCCTCGTCGAAGGAAACCTCATGGGACCACTGCGAAACCGGGTCATCGCTCTCGGTGCTTTCGTAAAGGCGAATGTGAACCGCATCCACCGCGTCCATCAACGCGGCGGCACGCGCCACCAGAAGATTCGTCAGCCCCGGGGCGGCGCCGGCAGTAATCACGGCGGCGCGATTTTTGCCTTTAAAGCGGCGGTCGTAGCGAAGCTGTTCGGCCTTGAATGGATTACGCGTCATGTGCGCGCCCAGATCCAGGTAATGAGCGCGTAAGCGCAGGGCCGCCCTCAGGACAATCTCATTAAAGACCGCCGCCGAAGCGTTGATTAGCAACTGCGAGCCACGCGCGGCACGCACAATTGCCCAGAGATTCCGGGCGTTGACTTGCACCACCGGAATCTTGCTTTTCTTGCCCAGGAAGCTGCGCGCCCGGTCGAGGTCCCGGTCACCACAGGTGACTTGATGTCCCTGGAGCGTCAGCAGGTGTGCGAGATAGGAACCGGTCGCTCCGGCTCCCAAGACGAAGATGCGCATCGGGCAAAACTTTATCACATCCGTTACGACTGCGGAGCGGCAGCCAGCGAATACCCCGGATTTTGCGCGGCAGTCGAGTCCCTGCGGTCTCTACTGGAAAACCAGCCCGCGATGAACGAGAATAGAGGCGTAACTTGACGAATTGAATATCTGCCCGCGGTGTGCCGGCAGAGCGAAGACCGATGGACCACGAAGAAAACGAGCCGAAACTATTCACTCTCTCCGAGGCCGAGCACGCGCGGCGCGAAGTCGAGCCGCTATTGATTTCGGCCATGGAAGGCCGGCACAAGGCAGAAGCTCTGGACGACCAACTGAGCGCGATCTCCAACCGCATCCTCATGATGGGCGGAATCACGATTGACTATGAAGGCGTCGCCCGCGTGCGTTCCGAGCACAATCAACTGGTCAGGCAGATCAAGGATGCGCTCGATCGGATTCATGCCACTGGATGCGTGGTCAAAGATCTCAACGCAGGCCTGGTGGATTTTCCAGCCGTCCTTAAAAATGAAGCCGTTTATCTATGCTGGCGCCTGGGAGAAGACCGGATACGCTTTTACCACCGCCAGGACGAAGGGTTCTCCAGCCGCAAGCCAATCGACCCGGAAGATACCGGTCCAAAGCATCCGATTCAATAAGCGCCAACCACTGCGCGCCGCAAATCGAGCGTCCGGAAAAGAATGCCGTGAACAAAAAACCTGAGCACAGACTTACTCATTCCGCGAGCCCCTATTTGCGCTCCGCGGTCCACCAGCCGGTGGATTGGTACCAGTGGGGCGCGGAGGCCTTTGCGCGCGCCAAGGCCGAAGATAAGCCGATCCTTCTCGACATCGGCGCGGTCTGGTGCCATTGGTGCCACGTGATCGATCGCGAGAGCTACGAAAATCCGCAGCTTGCCGCAATCATCAATCAACTGTTCATCCCGGTAAAAGTGGATCGCGACGAGCGGCCCGACGTGGATGCCCGCTACCAGGCCGCGATCAGCGCGATTTCCGGACAAGGCGGATGGCCGCTCACCGGGTTCCTTCTCCCCGATGGACGCCCGTTTTTTGGCGGCACCTATTTCCCGCCCGAGGATGCCATGGGCCGGCCGGGCTTCCGCCGCATCCTGGAAGCTGTCGCTGCCAGTTACCGCACGCGCCGCGCCGAAGTCGAAGAGGCCGCGGGGCGCCTGGCCGAAGCGGTGGCCAAAGCGGAAACATTTACCGGCGCGCGCGGAAAATTTGATTCCCGCGTGGCGGATGACCAGATCGAATCCATCGTGAATATGTTTGACTCGCGCAACGGAGGATTCGGCCGCCAGCCAAAATTCCCGCATTCGGCGGCTATCGATCTCTTGCTCGAGCGCTATCAAGCCGGGGGCAGCGTGAAACTGCTCCAAGTTGCCGCGACCACGCTCGAGAAAATGGGCTCCGGGGGCGTGTACGACCAGCTGGCTGGCGGGTTCCATCGCTATTCGGTGGACGAGCGCTGGTGCGTTCCGCATTTCGAGAAAATGTCGTACGACAATTCCGAACTGTTGAAGAATTTTCTGCACGGCTATCAGGCCACCCGCGATCCGTTTCTGCGCGAAGTTGCCGAGGGAATCGTCGAGTGGACCAACGCCGTGCTTTCCGACCAGGTTCGCGGCGGCTTCTACGCGAGCCAGGATGCCGACCAGACCCTCGAGGACGACGGCGATTATTTCACATGGACGCTGGACGAAATTCGCGCCGTACTCGCTCCCGAGCAAGCGCGCGTGATCGAGCTTGCCTACGATGTGGAAGCGCACGGCGAAATGCATCACAACCCCGCGAAAAACGTGCTGTGGATCGCGCGGCAGCCCGCTGAAATTGCAGCCGCGCTCGGCGGCGATGAGGTCAATGTCCGCCTGACATTGGCTCAAGCGAAAGGAAAACTCCTGGCTGCTCGTGCCGCCCGGCCCTCGCCCTTTGTGGATACCACGCACTATGTCTGCTGGAACGCCATGTTTGTATCCGCATATCTCGATGCCGCGGCCGTGTTGGGAGGCGATCGAGGTGCGGCTTGCCGGGCCTTCGCGCTGAAAACTCTTGACCGCATGCTGACAGAGGCGTGGAGCGGCACGCGAGGCTTTGCGCACCGCATGGGCGGGGAGTGGCTTTCTGGATCGCTCGACGATCAGGTCTTTGCTGCTTTGGCGTTGCTTGACGCGTATGAGGCTACACTCGACCGAAAGTATTTCGATGCCGCCCGGCGCGCCACCGATTTTGCCATCGCCGAATATTTTGACAGCGAAGGCGGAGGATTCTTCGATCGCGCCTCGGGCGCGGCCCCCATGGGAGGCCTCGAAGTGCGCCGCAAGCCGCTGCAGGATTCGCCAACGCCGGGCGCGAATTCCTCCGCCGCGATTTTGCTGGATCGCCTGTTCGGGTACGCCGGAGACGCGCGCTACCGCGAACATGCCGAAAAGACCCTCGAAGCATTTGCCGGGATCGCTCCGCAATTCGGGATTCATGCCGCCAGTTACGGACTGGCCGCCCTGCTACACGCTCGCCAGCCACTGGAAGTCGTGATCACCGGAAACGCCGGCGACCCGCAAGCCGCGGCTCTCGAGCAGGCCGCCAATTCCGTCTATCGATTCGGCAAAGCCGTCCTGCGGATTACACCGGAGCGCATGTCCGCAGGCCATGCGCTCGCACCCGCGCTTGCCGAAACGCTCCCGCATCTTCGCGCCGACCTGGCTCAGGCGCTAGTCTGTTCCGGCATGACCTGCCGTCCGTCGGTCAACGATCCCGGCGCGCTCGCGGCCCTGCTGAAGGAAGTTCCCGCCAGCGCCTCGGCCGATTGAGCGGAGGTTCCGCTCGGGCCGGGATAAATTTGGTGCGGCGGGGAGTGCATTCTGCTAAACTACACCCTTTGTTTAACTTTTGAAGATTGTTTGAGGAGTTGTCATGGCGCAGAAATGCACAATGTGCGGCAAAGGGCCGAGTTTTGGCAACGTGATCAGCCACGCGAACAATACGCGGCGGCGCCGTTGGAACCCGAATCTTAAGAATGTCCGCGCGGTCGTAGACGGCGTGCGTAAACGTGTTCGGGTTTGCACATCCTGCATTCGATCCGGCCGCGTCACAAAGGCAGCCTAGCAAGTCTTCCATCTGAATGTGAATTCGAGCGAGGTAACTGTGTGAGGGTAGGCGCGCGAGGATCGTTAGCACTGGCCGCCGTCTTGGCCATCGTGTCCGGTTGCCAGAAGCAATCGCAGCCTTCGGAAGGCGTGTGGGCCGTTGTGAACGGCAAGGATGTTACGCGCGCCGAGGTGGACAAGTATTATCGCTCGCAATTAAATCCAGACGCTCCCGCACCTTCCCAGGACGAGGCGCTGTCGCTGAAGCTGAATATTCTGGATGAACTGGTGAACAACCAGATCCTGCTTCAGAGAGCGAAAAAACTGGGCCTGGAAGCCGCCGACGGCGAAGTCGAGGACAAGTTCACTGAATTCAAGAGTCCCTACACCGAAGACGAGTTCCAACGCCAGTTGAAATCGCGCGGCTACACGGTTGACGATTTGCGAGCCGATATCCGGCAGCAGCTTTCCATCCAGAAAATAATCAATCGCGAAGTAGTGGCCAAGATTACCGTCACCGATCAAGATGTCCAGGATTTCTACAATCAGAATCGATCGCAATTCAACGTGGCCGAGGCGCAATTCCGGCTGGCGCAGATCGTCATTACCCCGCACAAAGATCCGCAATTGCGCAATCGGAAGAACGATGACGCGACCACCGACGCCGAGGCCAAGCGCAAGGCGGCGGCGCTCGAGCAGCAACTCAGTAACGGCGCTGACTTCGCGCAAGTGGCCATGGATTATTCGGAAGATCCGGCGACTTCCGCCTCGGGAGGCGATCTGGGCTTCGTGCCGGAATCATCCCTCTCGCAAAGTGATCCGGCCTTGAAAAGAACCGTGCTGACGCTGAAGCCCGGCCAGACCAGCGGGGTCATTGCCCTGCGCGATTCCTACCGCATTCTGAAGCTGGTGGCCAAGGAAGCGCCCGGACAGCGGGAACTATCCGATCCCGCCGTCCAGCAGTCGATTCGAGACAATATCCACAACCGCAAGGAACAATTGCTCCGCGCGGCTTATCTCGCCATTGCCCGCAACGATGCCAAAATTACCAACTACCTCGCGCAACAAGTCGTGGAATCGGCCGGAAAGCTTCCCGTGGTCGTAACGCCAAAAGCCGCCGCATCCGCTCCCTCATCGAAGTAGCTTCTCAACAGAGCAGCATGAGCGTATGCGGTAGCTCGTTAGAACTTCAGCAAGAATCTATGCAACCACCGCCAGGACTTCACCGGCGTTGACGGTCTGCCCCTCCTGGGCGAGCCGTTCAACCGTTCCGGACTTGGGCGAACGAATTTCGTTTTGCATCTTCATGGCTTCCACAACCAGCAAACCCTGGCCCGCCTCTACAAGTTGGCCCGGCGTAACCAGTAGCCGCACAATTTTCCCGGGCATGGACGCGACTATTTTTTGACGGCCCTCAGGCTCAATTTTTCCGGCGAGATCACGACGCCAGGAACGCGGGTCGAGAATCTCCACGAAAAATTCGCGATGTGCGAAGCGCAGCAACAACCCATCAGGCGCCGTTTCCGCGCGAAATTCGAGCGATCGTCCATCGATCACAATGGAATACACGCCGCGCGAGATCGTAACCGCATCCGCTTCTACGCGCCGGCCATCGATGATGGCCGAAAGCCGTGAAGATTGAGCGGCCGGTGGAGTGAACTCCACGCTGCGCCGCGCGCCGTTAATAAGGATGTCGTATTTCATCGCCGCGTCACGGGTTGCGGTCCGCCTGTTCAAGCCTCGCTTCGCGTTTCCAACGCGAGGCCGGTTCAGCGGGAAGTGTGTTTGATGGACCTGAGCCGAGATGATGAAGCAGCGCTGCGAAAATGGCTGCATCTTGCGCTCGGGGATCAAGTTCGGCTGGGTCGTTGCCGGTCGCCAGGAAATCCGGAAGCCGTTCATCAAGCCAGCGTGTATGGATTTCACCGCGAATAAATTCCGGGTCGCGCAGAATGTTGCGCACCAGAGGCGCGTTGGTCTCGATGCCGGCGATGGCGTATTCCTCGAGGGCGCGTTCGAGACGCGCGAGCGCCTCCGCGCGGTCATTTCCCCAGGCGATTAGTTTGTCGAGCAGCGGGTCGTAATCGATGGGGACCGTGAAGCCCTCATAGACGCCGTCGTCCAGTCGAATGCCGGGGCCCGCCGGTATGCGCCGCGAAAGAATTTTTCCGGGCGACGGGAAGAAATTGTTTTCAGGATCTTCCGCGTAGAGGCGGCATTCCACGGCATGCCCGGAAAGAGTGACATCGCTTTGCGCGAAGGGAAGCGCCTCGCCCGCCGCAATTCGAATCTGCAGCTTCACCAGATCGATGCCGGTAACCATTTCGGTGATGGGATGCTCCACCTGCAGGCGCGTATTTACTTCGAGAAAATAGAAATTATGAGCGGCATCCACCAGAAACTCCACCGTTCCCGCGTTCGTGTACCCCGCTTCACGCGCGAGCCTCACG
>JBGOVX010000004.1:0-60898 GCA_041478355.1 Terriglobia bacterium
GACTAGCGGCCCCGTTTTTTCCATGGAACACAATGCCAGCGCGTGGTTCATGGTGTGCACGGTGCTGCTGGGCTTGGGCGGAGCCAATTTCATTGTGTACTCTTTCTGGCTACCCGAACAGTATGGAACCGAATGCCGCGCCAGCGCCTTCGCATTCATAACCAACGTCGGACGCTTTGCGGCAGCCGGATTCACATTTTTGGTGGGTATTGGAATCCGCCACTATCAGACCATTGGAATTCCCGTGGCGATGTCGGCCCTGGCTTTCATCGTGGGGCTCGCGCTAGTGCCGTTTGGCGAGGAAACCAAAGGCAAACGGCTGCCTGCCTAAGTGGAATCGGGAAACGCCGGCGTTGTGTTTCCCCGTCAGGGCTTCGGCGCCGCAGGGTCCTGAAAAGTCAGCTCAATAAACCGCGCTTCCTTGTCGCTCTTATTCGCGAGCACGCCTGCCGTGCTCCCTTTGTCAAACCACGAGAAGTCGCCCGGGCGCAGCGCGTGGCCCTGCGGGACTTCGGCAGGATCGAGCGCGACGATTAATACAGAATGAGTTCCATTGGCGATGTTCACGCTCTGGTGTGGAAGCACGCGCACCAGACGAATCCGCGTTTGGTCGGACTCATATTGCGGTTGATCGAGGTACGCAGCAGTCTTGTTGGGCAGAGAATCCGGACAATTCAGCGGCTGGCCCGCGAGGACCACTGCACAGAGATTGCGGCTTCCGGTTTGCGGATGCAGCAGCTCGATGGCCACGGTGTGATAGGGCGCATCGCCTTCGACGTGCGTCGAGTGTACGTAGCCGCTGCGCTGCATGCGCACCTGGCCATCCGCGTTCTTTGAGTGAACGTCCGGCTTTCCGGGAATGCCGACGGCTACGGTCTGGTCGCCGATGGCGATGGCAACCGCATCGTTGTCGTGCCGGTGCAAAAGCAGCGAATCGCCGGGTGCGCACTTCGCGTCGTAAACACTGACCACACTATTTTGGAGCGCCAGATGGTGATGAGGCTCCGAGGCCAGTGGAATTACATTCTGCGCCTGCGCCACAAGTGACAGCGGCAGAATCCACAACGCGGCAAACCACGCCCATTTTGTTTTCATTTGATTTTTTTCCAGTAGGCTGCCATAGACCCGGCCCACGATTCAGTCCCTTGCGAGCAATCCCCGCACCGGATCAATGGCGCATCCGTATTTATTTTCACCAAAATCAGAACACAATTTATGACGGATTGGATGCCTCGTCAACCTTCACCGCGATTGGTTAATTCAACCAGCGGTCGTCGGAACTGCGAGGTGGCTCGTCTTTGTGGCTGCGCACATAAACCTCGAACTTGCGCTTGGCCCGGCGGCGTTTCCAGTCCAGCAATTCATTCCGCGCGCGGTACAGGAACAATCCCCGGCGAAGATAGATGTAGCCTACCAGAGCGCCGCCCAGGTGAGTCACGTGGCTTACATTGTCGCCGCCAATACCCAGCGTCGAAAAGAATTCAATGGCAATTGCTCCGGCCACATAAATTTTCATCGGAATCTGCACTGGAAACGGGATCAACCACACCTGCCGGTCGGGAAACATGATGGCCGCGGCCAGCAACACGCCATAGATCGCGCCGGAAGCTCCAATGGTCGGAGTGATCACCGACAGACCTATGGCGTGGGGGTCGAGCAGCGTCTTCACCAGGACGTTGATTAGACCCGCTCCAATTCCCGTCAGAAAATAATAAACGTAGAAGCGATGCGTGCCCCAGGCCCGTTCCAGGTCCGCTCCGAACATCCACAGGAACAACATGTTGAACAGCAGGTGCCAGATGCCGCCATGAAGAAACAAGTAGGTCACCGGCTGCCAAACTCGCAGGCCATGCGTCACCAGCAGCGGCACCAGTCCCAACTCCTGATTCACACGCACGGTGACGATAGGAGGGAAAAATAACAGAAGCAATGTCTGCACCAGGAACGCGCCCGTGCAGGTAATAACGATGTTGCGAATCGCGGGCGTCAGCATCCCGCCCCAACTGATGCGGTAGCCCCGCGATCCCGGATAGCGTGGAAACGAACTCATTGGTTCAAGTCTAAGCGCGGAGTGACCCGGAGTCAAAACATCTGGGAGAATGGGAGTCAGGGCATCTTGCTTGTTCCGATGCAAGAGGGGCCGGCGGTTTTCGAGGTCCACCAAAAGTCAAAGCGCCGGCGCCACAAAAACCAAGGCATCGACATTACTCATTTATGAATGGATGACTGGTTGCGCGGCATGGTCTACCCATCAAGCTGTTTCTTGGAGTTTTCGAGCATCTTCACGGTATGAACGTGGATGGTGCCCTTGTCGGCATACATGTGCACGTTGAGTTCAACATGATGGCCCTCATGGCCTTTGAGCATCTCGGGGTTCATGACCTCCCACGATTTGCCGTCTTCGTCGGTCACGAACGTCAGGGTGTCGCCATCGGCCTTGACGGTGCCTCGAATCTTCCTGAGCGAGCTTTCCTGAGCCAAGCTTGTCGGACTGAAACTCCCCGCACCCGGCGACGTCTGAGCGAACGCGGTCATACCCAGCGCCACAAACAGCGTCAACGCAATGACTGAAATGTTCTTCATGGCGGAGAATCTCCTTATACTGATATCCGGTTTATTGTGTCTCATGCCGAAGTTCGCTCACAACTTGATACTTCCCGTGCCATTGGCGCCGAGCCCTGCGCATCACACGGGATCAGAGCCACTGCTGGACTGTTCCAGTGAGGGGAATACCCATGTCCCTCGCGCAAGCTTTATCGCATCTTCCCGTGTGTCGCTCTGTATCACTGGTCACATACCGTCGTGATGCACAACCAGGGCCGGGGAAACACACTCATCCCCACAGCCGCACTCATTATTTCTTGAGGGTAGCCTGTGCATGGGGAGGATTGCACAGATGAATCCCTCTCTGTTGAATGCCCATAAGAACAGTTGAATTTGGATGAGCGGCCCAGGTCCTGAGAGGGTGATTGCCGTCACTTTGCGCGATGTCCTCTGTCACAGCGAGCAATTCGCAAAAAGACTAATGTCGAAAAGCAGGATGTCTGCACAACGGAAGGGGACTTATGAACAGTCAAGGTGAACGTTCAAATGCGACGACTCCAAGCAATTGCCAAAGCTCCACACTCGGGTATCTGGTGGCCGGACTGGGGGTCGGCGCCGCGCTCAGCCTATTCCTGGCGCCAAAATCGGGGGTAGAAACTCGAAAATGGATTGCGGACAAATGCTTGAACGCGATAGACACCGCCAATCAAAAAGTCCAACAGTCTCGTGTGCACGTGAGAGACGTGCTGGATCGGCGCCAGCAACAGATCAGCGAAGCGGTGACCGCAGGTCGAGAAGCAATTGGCAAGCCCAAAGCGGCTGCAAATTAGGAGGGCAAGCAGCGTTGCCTACTTCCGCGCGGGTCTCGCCGTGATGGCGGTCACAGCGAGACTCGGCCCCGCGCGAAACTCGATTAGAGGGCTACTACTCCGCGCTCCTGGTTACGGATGCGGATAGTCTCCTCAACCTTGGAGAGGAAGATTTTTCCATCTCCGATTTTGCCGGTGGAGGCGGTCTTGAGAATTGCTTCCACTGCAGAATCGACAGCGGTTTCGGGTAGTACCATTTCCAGCTTGATCTTCGGAAGCAGATCGACGCTATATTCCCGGCCTCGGTAGACCTCGGTATGACCCTTTTGCCGTCCGTGCCCGCGCACGTCGGTAATGGTCATGCCGCCAATGCCCAGCTCAGTCAAGGCATCCTTGACGGCTTCAAACTTTGATGGCTGGATTATCGCTTCTAATTTGGTCATCATATTTTTATCCTCGATTAGCGATAGCGGATTCAAATCCTGCCTTTCCAATCTGTGTCTTGCTGCAAATATCTGGCCCAGATCCTATTTATCCGTAACCCCCTCCACCGTGTCTTCCACGTCGATTGACGGAAGACACGGTGGAGGGAGAAATGTTGCCGGGCGTCCCCAAAAACGAAGAATGCGATTCAGGACGCCCTGTTGTTTAGTCGCCGTGCGCCGGCGCCGGAGCTTTCACGCGTGCGCCGACCGGTTCCTGGCGCCCGCCTAAGCCGCTGGGTGATCCCAAGGCTGTTATGACATATTCGGGATAAGCCGAAATGCCGTGTTCGTGCAAGTCGAGTCCGTACAGCTCGCCTTCCTCCGATACACGAAGCAGTCCGGTTGCGTTAACCGCAAGCATAACCACCATCGAAATCGCAAAGGTAGCTAGGGTTACCGATGCGCTGCCGATCGCTTGAGCAATCAGCACTTGCGTGCCGCCGCCATAGAAGAGCCCCTTGAGCGGAGCCGAGTTATCAGCTGCGATTGGTCCAGTGGATCCGTACTTGCCGACGGCGAACAAACCCAATGAGATCGTTCCCCAGATCCCACAGATGCCGTGGACTGGAACCGCTCCGATTGGATCATCGATACGCAGATACTCAAGCAACTCGACGCCAAGGACTACGATGACGCCCGCGACGCCTCCTAGAAGAATTGCGCCGGTTGGACTGACCCAGTAGCAGGGGCAGGTGATCGCCACCAAACCGGCGAGAAAGCCGTTGGTAGTGAAGCCCGCGTCCCACTTCTTGGTGTACGAGTAGGCCGCGAACATGGCGGTCAATCCCGCTGCGCATGCGGCCAGAGTCGTGTTGGCGGCGATTCGGCCGATGCCTTCAAAATCCATCGCCGAGAGCGTGCTGCCGGGATTGAAACCGTACCAGCCGAACCACAGGATCAATCCACCGGAGACAGCGATGGTCAAATCGTGCGGCAGCATGGGAGCGCCGCCGTCGCGCTTGAATTTACGGCCAAGGCGCGGTCCGAGAACAATTGAGCCGGCCAGCGCGACCATGCCGCCGATGGTGTGAACGACCGTGGATCCCGCGAAGTCATGGAAGCTCATTCCCAAGCCGGCCCAGAAATGACCTTCGCTGCCCATCATTGCCAGCCAGCCATCCGGACCCCATGCCCAGTGACCGATGATCGGGTAGATGAAACCGGAAACGGCAAAGCTATAGAGGAGGTCGCCAACGAATCCGGTGCGGCCAATCATCGCGCCGGAAGTGATGGTCGAGCAGGTGTCCGCGAAGGCAAACTGGAAGAGCCAGACCGCCAGAAACGCAACGCCAGTGGATTCGTATGTTGCGGGCACGCCTTGCAGGAAGAACCAGTGGTACCCGATAAAGCCATTGCCGTGGCTGAACATGAAGGCGAAGCCAATCGCGTAAAACAGGATGCCGCACAGACAGGTGTCCACCACGCATTCCATCAATACGTTTACGGTCTCGCGCGAGCGGCAGAAACCTGCTTCCAGCATCGTGAAGCCGACTTGCATCCCGAATACCAGGAAGGCGGCGACTAACGTCCAGACCGTGTTGATCGGGTTGACGATGTCGTTTCCTTTTAGGTCAGGATCGGCGGCAAAAGCGTGTCCGCCTATGAAGACTGAAGTGACCCCGATGACCAGCAACACCAGGGCCACGCCGATTCCTTTTCCGGCGAGTAAAACCTTGCCGTAGCGGCGCCATTCAGGACTCCGAAGCCGTACGGCGAGCCTGGAAAATTTTTCAGATAGCGACAATCTTGTTTTGTATTTCGGAATGTCAGACATTTCAGCTCTCCTTTTATGAATGAAAAGTCATTTTTCTTGCGATCAGATTGCCAGTCGTAAACCTTAGACCTACACAAAAATGGAAATAGCACCGCCGATCAAATCACTTCAAACCGCTCTTTGAAGCGATGCTGGGTTGGACCAGGCGCCGCCCCAAAAACCGGGAACATTGCCGGCGCTTCCTACTGGCCGCCCTCAAAACCATCTCCCCAATTTTCATTGCGTCTCCTTGTCAGAAACTCATCGCGTGTTCTTCGGTCCGCAAAGCTTCCAGGATTCCGTCGTCCAGGCAGAACTGAAACCCGTGCAATTTCGCTCGCATTACCAGAGAAGAAATGCGACCCGTCGCTTGCTGCACCCTGGTGACCGTGCCGGTAATGATCAATTCAGGTTCCCCGGCTGCGGATTGGCGAAAGGCCCGAAGTACAGCGGTTTCGGCGCCGGGCAGGGCGCAGAACAGCAATTCCCGCACTGCCATCGCGTCTTCGATCGCTTGGATCGAGGCGTTGCGTTCGCCTACGGGCCGGGGAAAATCCGCATCCCATGCGTCGGGAGGGCGCGCCATCCAGTCGCACTGCGCGTCTGCTTCTCGAAATTCCAGCCGCAGCAACCTCAAAGGCGCCCGCGAAAGACGGCCGAACCTGGCGCGAATTCGCAGGGCCCGAACAAAATAGCCAATGTCACAAAGCTGCTTCAGGAGAACCGAATACGGATGTCCATTTTCGTCAGCAGCGGAAACTGCCGCTCCCCGCCAGAAATACTGCGAAATCTTGCCGGTATGGTTGGCCAAATAGCTGTCCGACATACTCTGATCTCCAGTCCTAGGAGTACGAAATAAATGGCTCGATCGCTTTGCCAACGTCGAATCGTGTTTACAGTTACACTTCAACCAAACAGGTAGTCCTCGCGCGAAATAAAAATCCCGCGCACGGAAACACGGGGCTGCGCGCCGCAGTTCCGAACTAACTGGTTGGCTCTTCTTCGAGCGCTATGTTTCTATTGGTTGGACACGGCGTCGTGTCCGAGAAAAACAAAGCAGCGTGAAGCTGGTGGTGCGGCTCTTGGTTTCATCGGCGAAACCAGAAATCTCAAAATTGCACTACAACTTCCTAAACTTCCATCGCAGTTTGCGGGTCTTCCCTTGCAGAGTCAAATTCAAACTTTCAATTGCCACCATTCTGAATCCCGCATCCGCCCTGGTGACATCGCGGTGGTCTTACGTAGAGCCGCGTTTCAGATCGTCGCTCAGAATAATGGACTCGGCAATTTCTTTCATCGACCGGCGCATTTGCTGGCTCTGCCGCTGCATGGTGCGATATGCTTCTTCTTCATTGATGTTCAAGTCGCGTTGCAAAATTCCCTTGGCGCGCTCCACAAGTTTTCGAGCTTCCAGTTGTCCTGAAAGGACCGACTTCTCACTCTCCAATTGTTCCCTCTGGCGCTGGTTTTCCTGCAACTCGGCAATTGTTTTTTGAAGTTCGGCGGTGCGCCCGGCCACTCGTATCTCGAGTTCATCGCGAGCTTCCAGCAACGCTTCCTCACTCCTCTTTTTCGATGCACTCACCCAGCTGGCGACCACGGAGCAAATAATGAACGCGACGAAATACGCGGCATCGGTCGTGTTAATGGCGAAGGAATGAAACGGCGGAACAAAGAAATAGTCCACAGCCAGAGTGGACAGCAAGACTGCGAAAAGGCCAAGCGCTGCGCCGCCAAACCACGCGCTGGTCATGACCGCAGCGAAGAACAGGAACAGGACCGGATAAGCGAACAAGCGCTGCAAAAGCAAAGTCGCAACCAGCGCTGTCGCGACACACAATAATGCGATCCCGCTGCGCCGGACCATGGGCCCAACCTTTAACCGGGAAGATCGGCCTGTTTCGAGGAACTCCACTGTTTCCTGTAGCATTGGTGAAATTGCCCCATTTGCGCGCCCGTTCTCCAGTTCGTGCCGAGAACCAAAACGAGATACGTATCCCTTATGTAATCCTCATACAGGCTGCAGCCGATTGCACTCAAAGGCAAACTCAAAGATCGGATGAGAGTAATTCGGAAACTCGATTGGACAGACCAGGTTCAGCAAGGTGACTACTTTTTTTCTATCGGGGACCACGGCAGGCAAGACCCATGGACGCCCTTGCGCCCACTTTTTTCGGATCGCTCCCGGTAAACGCCGTTATCGGTATATGGAAAATTGTTCACGCTGACTCGAAAAGCCACTTACCGATAATCCGACTTTTCGGGAGTTGGAACCAAAGCGCCCGTTCGGGTGAGGCGGTAATCGAGTTCCATGCCCGAGAACGCAGTAGAGCCCTGTCTATTGAATTTAAATCCCGGAAGTTTAGTCCTTCACCCGCAGGCCTGCGCCAGTTTCACTTCTATACACTCGCCACTTGACGCCATGAGCACTGCGGGTCTCTCGTACCATTGCAGGCCTTTCGGCGTGACGATAGCATTGAGTCGAGGTGACCCGTATTATTATGACGGAGAGAACAACTGAGACTTCTGTCGTAGTGCGAGTTGCGAAAGAGGAACGCCGCGGCGGTCGGCGGTTAAAAATGTCGAGGCCAATCCTGGCCCGACCCTCTGACCCGAAGTACAACGAGGAAGTGCAGGCCACGCTGAACACCTCTCACGATGGCCTCTATTTTACAACTTGCAAAAAGCACTACTACGTCGGAATGCGCCTAAGCCTGATTCTCGGGTATGCCCCCACCGACCCGTGTAATTCGACCTCCTTGGGAAATGTTGTGCGGATAGATCGGCATGAGGACGGCAGCTTCGGAATTGCAGTCCGGATACTCTTGCGCTGACTCGGACTGTCTGTGCTATTAACCTTTCCTAAATGGGATTTCCGCTATGACCTCCCGGAGAGTTACCCTTATTCACCCGAGGCCCTTCCGATTGAACCAAATTGCTCTTCGTCGCATCGTGTATACGAGATACCACAGCGCCCGATGCGGATAGTTACATGGAACTGCCAAATGGGCTTTGACAAGAAGGCAACAGCCCTGTTTGGCCTCGACCCCGATTTAGCGGTCATACCTGAATGCTCCCAAAGGGATTCCGCCAGTTTTTCAAGCGCCGGGTACGAAAGCCTATGGTTCGGCACCAATTCCCGCAAGGGTCTTGCTGTGTTCTGCCGAAAAGAATGGGGAATTCGGGCGCTTCAGGAACCGGAACATAGTTGGATCGTGCCTAACGAAGTGAAAGGGCCTGAGCCGTTTGCCCTCATCGCAGTGTGGGCTTGCAAAGTGGGCGCCAATGCAAAGGATGATTACATCGGGCAGGTCTACCAATCCTTGAAAGCCCACCCTAATTGGGTCCGCCAGGGCCCGGTCATTGTTGCTGGAGACTTCAACAGCAACTTGCAATGGGACGAAGAAGCGTTGGTCGGAAATCACTCAGATGTCGTGAGGATGCTCGAACAATATGGGCTCGTCAGTGCATACCACACTCATTTCAAAGAAAGTCAAGGAACCGAGTCCCGCCCAACTAAATACCTCTTCAGACATATGGACAAACCATATCATGTCGACTACGTTTTTATTCCGAAAGTCTGGTCGCCCCGGCTGCTCAATGTTCGAGTTGGGAATTATACCGAGTGGTTACGGTTGAGCGACCATTGCCCTCTAGTCGCTGAGGTTCAGATAACCTAGTTTCTCCTCCTTGAATGCCATATCCTGCGTTGCTCCCATCCTGACGTAGGCTTGTTGCTTGAAAGCGGTTCGCCTGCGGCAGTTTCAATCTTTGGGATTATCAATGGAGGGAGAAATGCCTCCCACTATGCCGCTGGGAGTAGGATGCATCGAAAACTGGGCTGGAGCATTGCATTCTGAGGCGGTCAGTTGTATGTTGCCGGTCAGCCTGGAAATCAAAATGGAAATGGCAGTTAATTATTGTAGCCTTCGATATTCAGCCGGGTCTTGCTTGGGCGATGCGGATGTCGTGGACGCGTTCGAACGGCTGCCTTTGCAAGGTCGCTGAGTTCTTGCAGGCGTAATTCTGAGAGGAGACAGCAATGCAGAGAGCAATGCGGAGTGTTCTAGTAGTCCTGTTCGCCCTTTTGACGGCAGGCTCCAGCGTGGTTGGCGCCCAACAGGCGCCAACGAAACCTCTTCCGGCCACTGATGTTACCACCGAAGACGTCCACGCCGCCCTGAATCGAAACCCCCAAGCGGCGGTCAACCCTCAGCCGAATATTCACGTAGTGGACGCGGGAGGGTACAACGTCGCGGTCGGCGCAATCCATCGGCCTCAAACGCCGCCCGGCGTCGCCGCCGTGCACTTCAAAGTTACGGAAGTTTACCAAGTGCTGGAGGGCGCCGGAACGCTCGTGACAGGGGGGACGCTGGTCAATGCGAAAACGAGGGCATCTGACAGCGCGGAGGTCATGCGGGAAGACGGCCCAGGCGCAAGCGGTACCGCCATTCAGGGAGGTGTGACCCGCCGGATCAAAGCGGGAGACGTCGTCATCATTCCTGCCGGCACGCCCCATTGGTTTAGCAAGATCGAAGGATCGATTTCATACCTTGTGGTGCGGGTCGATCCTGGCCGGATATTGACCCTCAGGTGAGCCGGATCCTGTGTATAGCTCTCCGCCGACGGCCAGCGGTTTCTGGTCAACACCGCCGTCGGGCGAACAATACCTGTACGACTTGATGAAGAGCAACTTCCGGTTGAGCCGGGTGTACTCGCTCGAACAAACGCCCTTTTCGGTAAGTGGCCCGCTTAATGGTCGGGTTGCAACCTTTGGCCCGAATTCGCGTCTAAATGGGTATGAGCCGCAAAAAACTACAAGGACGCGGGCGGTTGGTGCCAACACGAGCAACCGGCATTGCCTACCAAGTGCGCTACGGAATCCACGTTGTAGAGGATGCTCCTCAACATGGCCGGGGAGTGCGCCCAGCGCAGTGGACGAAGTGTTCCGTGCATTTCGAAGAGGCTGGACGAGTTCCTGACGGAAGCTATTTCCTATACACCGATGAGGGTAAGGTCCATCAACTGAAGTCCACCGACGGGAAGTGGCATTACCTGGCTGTAGCCGCTTAATCGGCTGGGCAGCGCCTTGAGATTGGGCGGCTGCTGATAAACTCCTTACGGGGAACTTGGGAAATACCCGTCGGAAACGCCCGCCATTGGCCGGACCAAGGTCTCAACGTTCTGGACAAGTTTTTCGGTCCGGCCAAACCCTTTCGATTCCACTAAGTACGATACGTAAACTGCCCGGCAGTCCTGCGTCGCTTTGAATTCCTCCCGGTAAGCGCTGTTAACGATATGGGGCTTCCACATGCGTTGTGCTATAAGACTTGCGCATGAATGGCATTCGCCGAGGATCGTTTCGCCTATTCAGTTTCGCCGGGATCGATTTGTCTTTGCATTGGTCGTGGTTTCTGGTGGCGGCATTTGAGATTAGCGACCGGGCGAAAACGTATTCCTCCCTCACCTGGAACGTGCTGGAGTATCTGGCGCTATTTCTTATCGTGATGCTGCATGAATACGGCCATGCGCTGGCCTGCAAACAGGTTGGAGGAGTGGCGAATCAGATCGTGCTCTGGCCTCTAGGCGGTGTTGCGTACGTGAACCCTCCGCCACGGCCGGGCGCCACGCTTTGGAGCATCGCAGCGGGGCCACTAGTGAATCTGGCGCTCTTTCCGATCTTCTCGATGCTAATTGTGCTCGACCGATCGTTGGGGTGGGTTGCGGCAATGCCCAATGCGCATGCGCTAATACGGGCAGTCTGGTTGATTAACTTGGTTCTGTTGATTTTCAACATGCTTCCGATCTACCCTCTGGACGGTGGTCAAATTCTTCGGTCCCTGCTTTGGTTTGCGATTGGACGCGCTCGCAGTTTGATGGTCGCTACGATCATCGGTTTTATAGGCGTCGCAGGGTTTCTCATCCTCGCCTTGAGGATGCAATCGGTCTGGCTTGGAATTTTGTCCGTGTTTGTCCTGATGAATTGCTGGAGAGGGTTGCGACAAGCGCAGGCATTATTGCGTATAGCAAACTCGCCGCGTCGCGATGGATTTGTCTGCCCATCGTGCAACGCAGCGCCATCCATGGGAGGCTATTGGGTTTGCTCGAAATGTAAGCAGTTATTCGACACGTTCCAAACGCAAGCCATCTGTCCGTACTGCGCGACCCAATTCGCCGTGACCGCATGTTTAGACTGTGGACGGATGCATCCCATGAGGGAGTGGGTTGTTCCCGCCCTTGCTCCTCCAATGTTGTAGCTTTTATTCCCCAAATATGCAGGACTATCTTTTCGGCGGTGGCTTTGAAGAAAGTCGCCGGAAGACTGGGAAATGATCCAGCCCTCCGGCAAACTGAGAATCAGGTTAGTTCTCTAAGTGTGATTGCAGGACCTCGCCGGGAAGGCGAGCCATTCTCGGCCCGGGAGCTGATGCGATGGGGGCGAGGTTGATGCTGGCTCGTTGCGTCCTTGCGGCGGGAAGGTCGCTGTCGGCTTGCATTCTCTCCATGCGGATGCCGAGCGTGCGCTCGAGTTGAAGCAGTTCGGTCCGCTGGTCCCGGCCAAACAATGTGGAAGCAAGGCCAGTCTTGCCGGCGCGGCCAGTGCGCCCGACGCGGTGAATGAAGTTCTCCGCAATATCGGGCAGATCGTAGTTGATGACGTGCGCGATGTCCTGAACGTGGATACCGCGCGAAGCGAGGTCAGTGGCCACCAGGACGCGGTAGCGTCCCTGTTGAAATCCGGCCAGCGCCGCGGTTCGCTGGGATTGCGACCTGTCGCCGTGAATCATGGCGGCGGTAAATCCCTGGCGAGTCAAGTTGTTGGCGAGCTTTTCGGTTCCGCGCTTGGTGCGCGCGAATACCAGGCAACGCCCCGTTTCCTTGAGAAGCAAACGTTGCAGCACTTCCTGCTTGCGGTCCCCGGCTACTTCAAACGCCTGGACGCGAACATTCTCGGAGGGCTTGAGGGTGGATCCGAATGCCAGCCGCACCGGACTCCTCATGTAATCGTTCACCAGATGAGCCACGGAGGCTTCCAGCGTCGCGGAAAAGCACATCGTCTGCCGTTCTTTGGGCAGGATGGCCGCTATTCTGCGAATCGCCGGGAGGAATCCCATGTCGAGCATGCGATCGGCCTCATCGAGGACGAGCACATTCAGCGCGCGAAAATTGAAGAGCTTGCGGCTGAGGTAATCCTCCAGGCGTCCTGGAGTCGCGACGACCAGGCGAGCTCCGTCGCGAATGGCCTTGAGTTGTTTTGCTTCGGGCAGACCGCCCACCACCAGCCCCGCGGGTGACAATTGGTTCCCTCTCAAGGCGTTGTACTGGTCCACTACCTGCATGGCGAGTTCGCGCGTGGGCACCAGCACCAGTGCCGCGATTCCTGGCGTCTTATTTTGAAGCATTCGTTCGATCACCGGGATCAGGTAGGCCAGCGTTTTGCCGGTGCCTGTCTGCGCGGTCGCCAGCACGTCTTTGCCTTCCAGCGCTTGTGGAATCGCCGCGGCTTGCACCGGGGTCGGCGTCACAAAGCGGCTAAAGGCAAGCCGTTGCTTGGTGTAATCTGAAATCTTTAATTCTGAAAAATTCTGCATGTGTCTATCGAGTCTTTTCTGCCGGCAGATGCCGTCGCTGTACACACACAAATCCTTGTGCGGGCACACCAACTGGCATGGCCAGTCCTAGTTTAAATTACGCTGAAAACTCACGGAGGAGAACCAAGGCGGGGTTTTCTCAAAGCAGTCTATCTAACCAGAGCAACCACACCAGACAACCGATGTATCAAGCGCAAAAGGACTATACCACACCCTGGGGCAAAATGCAGACCTAAATAATTTTGCCGCGGGGTTGCTGTTAGGTCGCACTTACCGAGCGGCAAAAAAACAGTAGTGATGTCATTTGAAAGATCGGCATTGTCCCAACCTCGTTCCTTGTGCTTTAATCCTGCCAATCCGGCTCCCCTTGTGAATCGGAAACGATCAAACACTACGGAGGAACTCACATGGGTAACAATCAAGACCTCACACCTCTTCGCGTTGCGCTTGTGGCGATCGGGATTATCTTCATCGTTGGCGTTTATCCTTTGACCATAATCTGGCCGTCGGGATGGGCATGGCACATGAGCGGCCCGTCCACTTATCTGCAGATGATTTTGGGAATCTACGCAACGCTCGGTGTCTTTCTGCTGCTCGCGTCGCGCAACCCGCTCAAGCACTTGAGCCTCATCTGGTTCACCGTCTGGTCAAGTGTTGCGCATGGCGGCATCATGGCAGCGCAGTCGCTGGTTTACCCCGAGCATCGTGGGCACTTGCTCGGCGACGTGCCTGCATTGTTGCTGATAGCTCTCGTCCTCGCGGTCCTAACGCCTCGCGCAGCAAGAACGGAAGCGTAACCCAACTTCTAACCGTTCAAATTGAGACACTACCGCTGAATCTCAAATGACATCACTGCCCGAAAACCAGTGAGTTGAATTTACTTTCTCTTGATCTCGAGCGGCTCCACCAGCTTGAAATTGAGCTTGGTTTCCGCCGCGATCGTGACATCCCGTTCTCCGGTCATTGCTGCGCCGGCGGTGCCCGCTCCGGCACCCGCTGCAGCCCCGATTGCCGCGCCCTTCCCATGTCCTGCAATCGCGCCGATAATCGCGCCGACAGCCGCGCCGCCTCCAGCACCAACCGCGGTCCTCTGGCCACGACCCTTACCGGATTCGGTGACCGAGGTTGTCTTCACTGAATACTGTTGTCCTCCGATCATGACCGAAGTGAGGGTCACGCTAATCTCCGCATTTCCTTTGAACTTGCCCGCGGATTTGGCGTCGGTCACGGTTCCAGTCGCCTTTGCGCCGGACGGGATGACTTCTTTGCCGTTCACCATCACTGGAGCGGCCAGAGAAGCTTCGAAGTGATCTCCCGAATTGCTGGTCTTGGAACTGACGGACTGGTCGGCGGTAACCACGATCCCTGTCCCAGCACCGACGACTACAGGCGGTCGAGGCGCTGGGGCTGGTTCTATAGCCTTGTTTGCCTGCAGAGCTGACCCTCCCGAAGCGGCCGAATTTCCAGCGGAAGAATCCGGGGTCCCTGGCGTGGAGGGCGACCCGCCGCAACCGAATAGACCGGCCAACCCCGCTACTACTAGACATCCCATCAGCGTTTTGTTTTGCATATGTTTTTTCCTGCCTAAAGTGCGCGTTAAACTGAACCCTTTCAGGACCATAGCACTCTCAGCACTGGATTTCCACTGTTAGCGTAAAATACTTGCGACTGTTTTCTGCATTCCTGATTGCTTATAATCTTTAGCTATCGTGTCCTTCCGGGGCGCGGCCTGCGAGGAGTAATGATGAAAAAGTTCACTGCTCTGTCCGAACAGGAAATTCTTGCGCTCGCGATCTCCCTCGAAGAGGAGGACGAGCGCGTCTATGCGGATTTTTCCGAAGGCTTGCGTGATGATTTTCCGGCGACTGCCGCGATTTTCGATGGGATGCGGATCGAGGAAATCGGCCACCGCCGGAGGCTCCTGGATCTCTATCGGCAAAAGTTCGGCGAGCATATACCTCTCATCCGCCGACAGGACGTGAAGGGATTTGTCCAGCGCCGCCCGATCTGGCTGGCGCGTCCCCTCCGGCTGGAGGCCGTGCGCAATCAGGCCAGTGCAATGGAAGAGGAGACACGGCGCTTCTACGAAAAGGCGGCGGCGAACGCAAGCGACGCCAGCGTCCGTCAATTGTTGAATGACCTCGCACAAGAGGAACGCGCGCACGAGCATCGTGCCGAGGAACTGGAAAGGAGCAAGCTGAAAACAGGGGCGCTCCTTCAGGAAGAGGAAGCCCGGAGAAAGCTATTCGTCTTGCAAATTATCCAGCCGGGACTTGCAGGGTTGATGGATGGGTCGGTCTCCACACTCGCGCCGGTCTTTGCCGCCGCGTTCGCGACACGCAACACCTGGGCCGCGTTTGTTGTCGGGCTTGCGGCATCACTGGGCGCGGGCATCAGTATGGGTTTTGCCGAAGCTCTTTCAGATGATGGGAGTCTTACCGGGCGCGGACATCCGTGGTTGCGTGGCCTGGTGTGCGGGCTGATGACGACACTGGGAGGAATCGGGCATACCTTGCCCTTTCTGATTCAACGATTCACGATCGCCACGTTGATCGCCGTGGTCGTGGTCCTGATCGAGTTGGCTGTCATCACCTGGGTCCGGCACCGCTATATGGAAACACCTACTTTCTCGGCAGCCCTGCAGGTAGCCCTGGGAGGCGCCATCGTGTTCGCTACGGGGGTCCTGATCGGAAGCTGGTGAGAAAGAACTCTTCTGTTTTTCAACTTGCAGCGGCGTGCCTAGCTTGCGAACCTCCTGTAGTCATGGCACGATCATTTCGAAAGATCTTCAAGAGCAACATCGGAAGTAATACGATGCAGCCCGGCAAATCCGCGATCCTGACCTCGCCAGATGCAATTGCGCCTTCTAAGCGTCACTCTCGCGCAAGATTGGCAATTGCATTTGCGGTGGCAGCGGCTTCGGACTTCCTTTCGATCTGGACCGAATTTACTCCGCCACTGCAATGGGCTCTCGATCTGGGAACGGCACTGGCCTTGTATCTTATTCTCGGCCGGCGATGGGCCCTGCTGCCAGGGTTGATCGCCGAAGCGATCCCCGGCATGGGAGTCTTCCCTGTGTGGATTCTCGTGGTGCTTTCAATCATCCTCTACGATGGCATTAAGAAGCCGCGAAAAACCCAGAAGATTGCCGAAAACTAACTGCGCCGCCTGCTAAAACCCGGTTGCCCTGCGAAGGCAAATCCACTATGCTGCGCAATTACAGGGGGATCCCATGAAAGACTTTTCGAAACCGTTTTCCCGCCGGACTTTTCTCGCGGGCAGTTCGTCGCTGGGCGCACTGTACGCCGCCTCAAGACTGGGACCGCTGCCGGCACTAGCTCAATCTCTGACCAGCGATCCGCGCATCGCGCAAACTCCGGTTGCCGATAAAGGTTTCGCGTCGGTGCGAAAGATCGGCGATGGCGTGTACGCGACAATTACCGACCGCTCCAAGGGCTTGCAAGCGCGCTGCAACGGCGGAATCCTGGCTGGACGCGACGGCGCGCTGCTGATCGAAGGGTTCCAGACGACCATCGGCTCGTCGTTTCAGTTGGAGGCCCTGCGCATGGTCACACAGGCGCCCATCCGCGCGGCGATCAACACGCACTGGCACTTCGATCATTCACTTGGCAATTCGGTTTATGCGGGCGCGGGCACGCCCATCTGGGCGCACAAGGATGCGGCGTCGCGCATGATGGAGCATTACCCGAAATGGCAGGCCGAGGATCTGGCGACGTTTCTGGCGCCGTGGGAAGAACGCGTGCGCGAGGCCAAGACAGATAGCCAGCGCGAGCACGCCAAAACCGATGTCGAAGGGGTGACCGGAATGTTCGTGCCCGTCAGCCAAAGCGTCCTGGCCTTGCCCAACCATCCTCTCGACCCGGCGAAAATGCCGATTAAGGTGGACCTCGGCGGCCTCACCGCGGTCATCGAAGCTTTCATCGGCCATACCGACACCGATCTGATTATTCGCGTTCCCGATCAAAATATTATTTTTACCGGAGATTTGCTGGTCAACGGGCAGTACCCGGTCAATATCAATGGGTATCCCACTCCGTGGCGCGCCACTCTCGCCAAGTTTGCGACATTCGATAAGAACACGCTGTTTGTGCCGGGGCACGGTCAAATCTTCGGACAGGAAGGCGTGGCGTTCAATCGCGCGATGTTTGACGACATCGCCGAGCAGGCAGAAAAATTGTACAAAGCCGGAGTCCCGGTGGAAGAAGCCGTCGAGCGCTACGTGGTTCCAGACAAGTACAAGGGTTTGCGGCAGTTTTCCTGGGGCTTCGCAATCAGCCGGACGATTGAACAACTGTACGCCGAGTGGTCAGGCAAGCCAATCCAAGTGCTTAATTATAGTTAAAGCTCATGCATGAGGGGCTGGAGGGACCGGCGCAACGGCGAATTGCGGCTACTCCAGCTTCTTGCGCGCAAACAGGAACAGCGACATGGCCAGCAGCACGAACATCACCACGCCCAATGCGTGCGACTGGCTCAACCGCGGCATGAATTTTTCACCGAATGCAAATATCTTGGAAGGCCAGGGAAGAAAGAACAACGTCGTGATCCAGTGCGGCAGCCGCTTGCCCAACTCCTGGTCCTGAAGAAGGTTAAGGATGATCGCGAGCAGGCCGAAAACACCGCCCGCCGCAATCAATCCGCTGGAATACAAAGACCCGGGGCTGACTTCGCTCTCCGCGCCGCTCTTGTTTTCGGTTCCACGCTCCACCAGCCAGCGCAAAAGCCCTCCCGCGAACATGGCCATGGTTGTGGCAATTGAAATGTAGGACCCCACGGCAAACGGAAGCGAGCGGACGCCCAGCAATTCGACCGCGATGACCATAAATACGCCGAGGAAAACCAGCCGCCAGGGGAGACGCTGGTTCAGGATTCCGCTGATGACCGTAGCCATCAGGCGCGCCTGCGGCGCCGCAGCCTGGTCGCTCCCAATTCCCTGCACCCATTGAATTTCGATCTGCTTTGTTGCGGAATCATACAGATACTTCCCGTCGGGAACTTCCCGCGATCCGATGGCGTTCACCAGCACGTAGGTCTTCCCCTCGTGACGGAAAGAATCATCCTGACGCTCGACGCCCGATGGCAGGCTGTTAATATCGAGCCCGATTTGAACCGCCTTGTATTGCGCGAGGCCAATGTTCATCAGGATCAGCGTTCCGCCGATGGCGAATGAGGAAACCAATACGCCGACGAGGAGGCCGATCTGCTGCTGGTAAGGCGTAGCGCCAACGAGATAACCTGTTTTCAAGTCCTGCGAGGTTGCTCCGGCAATCGCCGCGGCGATGCAAACCACTCCGCCAATCGTTAGCGCGAGCACAGCGTATGAATTCGCTGTCCAGTGGGCGACCAGAAACATCGCGCAGGTCGCCATCAGCGTCGCAATCGTCATTCCGCTCACCGGATTCGAAGAGTTCCCGATCAAGCCGCTGATCCGGGAAGCCACGGTCACAAACAAGAAACCGAAGAAAACGACAAAAATCGCGGCGATCAGATTTGCGAACGAACCCGTCTGTGCCCCGGGTATCGGCTTGAACCTTAGCAGCGCCCACATCATCGCAAGCAGCGCCAACGAGCCGAACAGCACAAAGCGCATCGACAGATCGTGCTCGGTCCGGCTTGCTTGCGTCGTCCCTTCCCGGCTCTTTCGCACATCCTTCAAACCCGCCGTCAGCGCCGAGAAAATTGTGGGCATCGTTTTGATCAACGTGATCAATCCGGAAGCGGCGACCGCGCCCGCTCCCATCGGCCGGATATAACTGGCCCAGAGTTGGTCGGGCGACATCTGCGGGATCGGCACGGTGCTCGGATATAAAGGCGTATTCGGAGAAAGCGAGCCGAAAAACTTGATCGCAGGCATCAGCACGAGCCACGAAATCACCCCGCCCGCGAATAGTGTTCCCGACACCTTCGGACCAATGATGTACCCTACACCGAGGTATTCCGAGGTGATCGCCGCGCGGAAAGATGCGCCCGGCAGCCAGTTTGGGCGGTACTCCGGCTGACCCGGCCACATCCCCAGCGTGTTCATGCAAATCGTATACACGCCGCCAAGGCCCAGGCCCCAGAAGACCCGGCCGGCAAAGGAACCTCCGCGCTCCCCCGCCACCAGTACATCCGCGCAGGCCGTGCCTTCCGGAAAGGTCAGATTACCGTGCTCTTTCACGATGAGTTGCCGGCGCAGCGGGATCATCAGCAGAACGCCAAGCCATCCGCCGAGCAGCGCCAGGAAAAAGACACGCCAGTATTCGGTGTTCAGCGAAAAGCCGAGAAAAATCAGCGCCGGCAAAGTGAAGATGACTCCGGCGGCCACCGATTCGCCCGCCGACCCGGTGGTCTGAACGATGTTGTTCTCAAGAATGGTCGATCTTCCGAAGGCGCGGAGAATGGAAATCGACAGCACCGAGATGGGAATCGACGCGGAAACCGTGAGCCCGGCACGCAGGCCGACGTACACCGAAACCGCGCCAAATAGCACACCGAAAATCGCGCCCAGAATGACAGCGCGCCAGCTGAATTCGGTCAGAGTGCTCGACGCATCCACGTAGGGACGAAAATCAGCAGGCGGCGCCGTCGAACTCCAGGATTTATTGGCCAAAGATCACCTCCGAAATCGATCCAGTCCTGCCGGTCCTGCCGGAATACCGCAGGCGCAAACCGCTCCGCGGTCGTCCGGCATTATGGCCCAAAATGCCTGGGGGCGAGAGAATTTTTAGTGCCGCGTTCAATTTATATCGGTCTTTGGCTTTGTGGCGTTTGCTGTTCGCGCGGGCTTGCGGGCCGCGGGCAAGCAAACAGAATCCAGCCGGCTCCGGGCAACACGCGCAGCGCGGAGCGTAGATTCGCCGGCGCCAGGCGCTTGGCGGCCTCGGCAATTTGCGAAATGCTTTCCACATTCAGATCGAGGCGATAAATATCCGCGCGACGCCCGTAAGAATAGGTTTGGTACTCCGGCTTTTCCTCCTCGGCGATTTCGAGCAGGCGCTCCCAGAAGCTTTGTCGGCGTAACATCCGGCGCTTTGAGCCTGCCGCGCGATCCACTTCGAGCAACTGCTTGGGAGTTATACCCGCGGCTTCAAATATTGCCAGCGCGCATTGGCCCGTGGCGAACCGGCGCGAGGGATCGGCATCCGGAAAACGCGCCAGGGCCGCGGTCAGCTCCGCTTCGTCCGCGTCAAACCCAGCCCACGAGTATCGATAGAAGTGATAGACGACCGTGCCCGATTGGAGAATTTGCCGGATGCGCGCGGCATTCTTGCCCGTCACGCTCAGCACCATGTCGAGGAGATCTTCGAGGCGAAACGTCTGCCGGACGATCGGCCGTACGGTCACGTACCCGGCATCTTCCTCGGTGTAGCGAACAGAAATTGTTTCCGGCAGCGGCATCAGGCGAGAATACGCGTAGAGAGACGCAAAAGTCGATACGAGAGCGAAAAGACCAGCAAATACTTATTTGACTGGGCGCGCCGGAGGGCCACTTTCTACTTCCCTCTAAACGATCTTGGAAAGCCGCTCTTTCACGCGGTCCGACAAAACTTTGCCGTCCACGTTTTTCCCTTGGAGGCGCGCTTTTGCAGCCTTGATTACAGCGCCCATCGCTTTCGGAGAATTCGCCCCAGTTTCTGTAATGGCAGCCTCGATCGCGGCGTCTAGATCGGCCTCGGAAGCCGCCGCCGGCAAATAGACTTGGAGAATTGCTATTTCCTTGGTTTCTTTGTCCGCCAGGTCCTGACGGCCGCCGCGCGCAAATTGTTCCACCGATTCACGCCGCTGCTTGACCAGTGTTTGCAGCACCTGCAGCGATTCGGCATCCTCCAGCGGACGCACTTTCTCGATCTCTTTGTACTTGAGCGCGGATTTGACCATGCGCAGCACGCTCAGGCGCAGTTCGTCCTTGGCCATCATCGCTTCGGTCAAGTCTTTCTGAATACGGTCTATCAGTGACATCGACTTTTCCACGAACCAAGGTTCGTGTTCCTCTCCGCCTTGCAAGTCGCGCGCGCTATACAGTGGATTTATTTTTGCTGGGCTTACTATAGCAAGCATGGCGTTCGCCCTCAACCCACGATTCCAGGCAGCAAGGCCACGTTCATGGCTTGGCAGCGGTGGAAAAACGAGTCGAGCGATGACCAAAAAGCCCCGATAGGGGCGACACAAGGAACTCACCCACCGCGACCAGCGCAGCCTCTAGGTTCAGGCTTCGAGCTATGCTATTCTGGTTCATCCGCTCGGGCTATTATTTCCGTAACCGAGTGCTTGCCGTCGGGGCGTAGCGCAGCCTGGTAGCGCGCCTGGTTCGGGACCAGGAAGCCGGAGGTTCAAATCCTCTCGCCCCGACCATTGTTTTCAAGCGAATACAACTCACGATGACGACCGAAGCCCGGCCTCCTGGTTTTGCCCCAGGTGGCCTAGCACTAAAACCCGCGAAAAATGAAGAGTTCTGTGGCTAACACTGTGCGCGAGCCATGACAAGAATAACCACAGCCCTTCGAACGCTGCCAATCTTGATTTACCACGCCGTCGTTTCAGTGCCGCGAGTTGCTGGCGAAGAGCCGAGTTTTCGGGCATGAGCCTACGACGCGTGCAAAAGAGCCGAAGGAATACACACACCAGGAGTTCAACGGCACGGATCATGCGATGGTGGTATCGCGTTTCGACTGTGGACGGCAACGTCCTATGCTGTTGAAACCACAGACTGACAGACTCTTGGTGAACGACAGGACAGAATTTTGGCGAAGGACAAGGCTCAACATGGCTTGAGAAGTCTACACGCCGCAACTTTGCAAATACAACGATTTCAACAAGAACGGACTTTTTGGTAGGGACAGGACAAAATTGAATTCTAGCGAGTTAGAAAGCGGTCAGCTTAGACCTCGGCGGGGCGACGGACGTACGGGCGCACACGACCGCGAAGTAGACGATGTACACGTAGCAGATTGCCGGTAGAAAGAAGGCGTGGTGGATGCCAATACGATCGGCGAATACGCCCTGGATCTCGGGGATAATTGCGCCGCCAACGATGGCGGCAACCAGCAAACCAGAGCCCTTTCCGGTCAGCGGTCCAAGACCTTCGATGCCCAGCGCGAAGATGCTGGGGAACATGATCGAATTGAATAGGCCCACCGCAAGGATGCTCCAAACCGCCACATGCCCGATCGTCAGCATGGAAGTCACGACCAACAAGCAGGCCATTGCAGCAAAAACGGCGAGCAGCGTTCCGGTCTTGATCTTCTGTAATAGGGCTGAGCCAACAAATCGGCCTACCATGGCCCCGCCCCAGTAGAACGAAACGTAGCCCGCGGCGATCTTCTGCGTCATGGCGCCAATGCTCGGTTGAGAAAAGTAATTTACTAGAAAGCTGCCGATCGAAACCTCTGCCCCGACGTACACGAAGATAGCGATTGTGCCGAGCACCAACTGTCTACAACTCCAAATCGAGCGTTTTGCCGTTCCCGAGGAGGCATCGGACTCAACGGGCGTGACGTTCGGCAGTTTTGTCAGAGAGAGAAACAACGCAAGCGCCAGAAGAGTCACACCGATTCCCAGGTACGGCAGTTTTACGGAAGCCGCCTCATGCAAGCGATATGCGTAAAGGTTCGGTACAGCCATATTCCGGATTTCCTCAATCGTCTTTGGCGCGGCGCTGAGAATCACGAGGCTGCCGAAGTACGGACCGATGGTTGTGCCGAGTGAGTTGAACGCTTGCGCCAGGTTCAGCCTGCTGGAGGCTGTCTCAGACGGTCCAACGACAGCGACATAAGGGTTGGCTGATACCTGCAATGCCGTCATTCCGGCGGCGACAATGATCAGCGCAGTCAGAAACAAGGGAAATGAAACCACAGTTGCCGCTGCAATGAACAGTAAAGTTCCAGCAGCCATCGTGCAGAGCCCAATCACCATCGTCTTCTTGTATCCCACCCACTCTACCAACCAGCCGGCTGGGGTCGAGAAAACGAAGTACGCCGAGAAGAAGGAGAACTGGATCAGCATCACTTCTGTGTAGTTCAAGTCAAAAACGGTTTTTAGGTGGGGAACAAGGATGTCGTTGAGCACCGTGATAAAACCCCACATGAAAAACAGCGTGGTGACAATGGTCAATGCGCGGATATTAGTGCCAGATCGAGCTGTTGGTGCTGGCGTTTCGGAGATGGTTGCCATGCGCCTCTCTTCTCCGCAATTGGGATGAGAACAACACTTAGGACTTGTGAAGTTCCCGGCATTACCGTGTCGCGACTTCGCGTAACGGTAGCACAGTTGTCGCGCCTGAAGTGGCTTCCCAGAATGCGCCTACTCGGGCAGGGGTGCTATCCGCGCGGCAGCACGCGTTGGCGGAGATTCTTTGGACAAATTACCTCCATGACCACCGCTTATATTTTATACTCTGCGCACCCGGGTCTTCCGCAGTGGCCGGCATTAACTGCAGACATGTGCCCGACGATGATCTTCGCCACGCCTTGCGTTATAAAGAACAACCCCGACACCGCCGAGCGCAAGGCTTCGGGCTTAGCCTAAAAAGAGATCCTTTCCAGGACGAATGGGTGTCGGGCCGGCGCTGCTAAATCAAGGAGACGCAACGTGACGAGAAAACGCAAATTGGGCATCGGCATGCAGAGCACCACGCGCGTCATAGCGGTCCTCGCCTTTTCCACGCTGGCGATAGGGGGCGCGGCCAGGGCGGGCGATGTCCGCCAAGCCGTCTACGGAACTACCTCCGACGGAAAGACCGTGCACGTGTTCACCCTGACCAATGACCGCGGAATTAGCGCACGAGTCCTTGATTATGGCGGGACGATCACTGAGATCACAGTTCCCGACCGGACCGGAGTATCAACCAACGTGGTTCTGAGCCTGGCCGACGTGAACGCCTATGAGACCGCCGGGGCCATCAACAGCCTGATCGGCCGATACACCAACCGCCTGAAGAACGGCTTTCGCATTGACGGGCGGCACTATGATTTACCGGGCAACGACCGGGGTGTGACCCTCCACAGTGGGCTGCCTCCTTACTTCACACGGATCTGGGAGGCTACCCCGCTGCGTACCCGGAACGGCACAGGCCTTGTGCTGAAACTCACTAGCCCTGACGGGGACCAGAACTTTCCCGGGACCTTGAAGATAAAGGTCACCTATCTCCTTACCAACGCCGATGATTTCCGCATCGACTATGAGGCCACCACCGACAAGCCGACCGTGGTGAACCTCACCAACCACATCTATTTCAACCTGGCTGGAAACGATGCCGGACCGATGTACGGCCAGGAGTTACAGGTTCTGGCCGACCAATATACGCCGGTCGACGGCGACCAGATACCGATTGGGATGCTCGCGCCGGTGGATGGCACGGCCTTGGATTTCCGCACATTGACGCCCATCGGCGCCCGTATCTCCAGCACGGCAGATGAGAACCTCAAGACCGTCCGCGGCTATGACTACAACTGGGTTCTTCGATCAAGGGGCGCTGGCAAGCTGGCCATGGCCGCGCGATTATACGACCGGGCCAGCGGCCGCCTGCTTGAACTGCGAACTACCGAACCCGGCTTGCAGGTTTACTCCGCTAACAGTTTCCGGTCCGGCATCCCGACCGCCGCAGGAGGAACCCTCCAAAGGGGCGCGGGCCTTGCCTTAGAAACGCAACATTATCCCGATAGCCCAAACCACTCGAATTTTCCGTCAACCAAATTGCGGCCCGGCAGAACATTCCGATCAACGACTGTTTTTCATTTCACGACGGACAAGGAAACGCCGTTGCCTCGACCTGCCCAATGATGTGCACTAGGCCAAGGAAGATAGAATCGAGACTGAATCGTGTGCTGCAAACAGAGGGTAGAAAGCTGGAATCGCTCTGTCCGCCTTCTTTGTTTGGCTTGGACATGGGCGATCCGTTCTGGCCGGCATCGACGCGCAGCCAATGAGTTTCATTCATTTTGAAATCGTAGGTGTCCTTCGCCAAAATTCAAGACGACAGCGCGACCGACGATTTTTCGGTTGTAGATGATTTTGTAACTGCGAAAGCACCAGGCTTCAACAAGATTCAACAGAGTTCAACAAGCGGGTCGCAAACGATTCATCAAGAATCACTTGGAAACAACAGAAATCCATAGATTTCAATAAGTGTTGGCGCCTGGTTCGGGACCAGGAAGCCGGAGGTTCCCTTCGGCAAGCTCAGGACAACCAAATCCTCTCGCCCCGACCGCCGGTATATTTCCGGCGGAATCCTATAGCGCGCTCTCTTCCATTTGGATCGCGCGGGGAAACAGTATGTTGTTTTCAAGGTGAATGTGTTCGTGCAGGTCCGCTTCGAATGCCGGCAGCGCCCGGTAAAGTTCCTGATAGCTCGCGCAGGCATCTGCCGGCAGAGTGTAGGAATTTGTTGCGGACCGCATTGCACGCAGCGCGTCTCCGGCGGTGTCGTGCTCCATCATCATCATACGCACGGGATTTCGAACCGTGCCGAACATGCATGACGGAAGCGGGCGGCTTCCGCTGACGGCTGCTTCCAATTCCTCGATGTAAGGAAACAGAAATTGTTCTTCCTTCATCATGTGCATTGTCAATTCCTGTTCCAGTCCGCCAAAGACAGATTGCACATGCCTGAACTCCAGATGAGCTGCTCCGTGGACCGAGATCAGCTTGGCGAGCAGGGGCTTCAGGCGCTTGATTTCCTCTCGCGTGAACGCGTGATGTTTTTCCACGATGTGCCGCGTCAACTCCGCCAGCGGCGCAACACGCCAATCCCGAACATCGGGAATGGGCTGTGGCGTCTCCAGCGCGCCGATTACTTTCTCTACCGGCACACTGGCATTCGCACAGGCTTCCGCCAGAGACTTGCTTCCCCCGCAGCAATAGTCGATTCCGAATTTTTCAAGGGTTCGAGCGGCGGCTGGATAAGCGAGAACAACTTCACGTACCGTATTGCTTGCTCCTAAGGGCATGGCCATCTCCTCGTTAGGTCTCGAATTCCAAACCTATCCAAATCACATGCAAACGATAGCGGCAGATGGTCCGCGTGGACGATGACTTAAGTCACATGTGGGGGTGAAATGAGTAATGACGAAGTGAGAATGCAGGTGGGGAAAGGAACCTACTCCTGATCCTTGATCTCTTTCTGGAGCGCCGGCAAGTCGGGAATGATAATTTTTCGCCCTTCCATGCGGATCAGGTCTTCCGCCTGTAGCCTGCTGAGATTGCGGGAGATAAGCTCCCGGACGGTGCCCATTTGCGCGGCCAGTTCCTGTTGATTGGCTGGCAATGTGACCTCCACGCCGTCTGGGGTGCGGTGTCCCTGGTCAGCCATGCGGACTATCATCGCAATCAACCGGTGCCTTATCGTCGTAAAGGAAAGCTCCTCGATAATTCCCACCAGTCCTCGCAGTCTTCGCCCCACAATGCGCAGAACCTTTAAGGCTACTTGAGGATGTTTCAGACAGAGAGACTGAAAGTCGTCCTTGCTCACGAACAGCAGTCTGGCGACGTTGACAGATGCCGCCGATGCCGGATATTTCCCGCCATCAAAGACAGGCAGTTCCGCCACCGAACTTCCTGGCCCTTCGACCGCCAGGATTTGCTCGCGGCCACTCGGAGAGCTCTTATAGATTCTCACCCGGCCGGTTTCGATGATCCACAATCCCGGGCAAGCCTCCCCTTCGGAAAAAACCAGTTCGCCTGGCTCAAACTGGCGAAGGACGGCTCGCTGGGCAATATAATTCAGTTCTTGTTCGGAAAGCTCGGCGAACAGCGCGGTTTTCTGGAGGATCGCAACTCGATTTGTTAACGCGTCTGCCATTCGCCGCCATTATACTCACCGGGGCCGCGAATCGCAGCGAACTCCAGGAAACTTGCCGTTCCGCGTGTGCGATTAAACCTGAAGCGTCAAGATGTGAGAATTGGAAGCGGGGTGGTAAGAAGCTTGGCACGTTCCGTCTTCGCGCGATTCATGATTTTCCAAAGCCCG
This sequence comes from Terriglobia bacterium, assembly GCA_041478355.1. Classification (GTDB taxonomy): domain Bacteria; phylum Acidobacteriota; class Terriglobia; order Acidiferrales; family UBA7541; genus Palsa-360. Next base: position 27,150 of record JBGOVX010000004.1, read on the forward strand.
ATCCCCCACCAAGCGAGCGCTATCACTTCGATGAAGCCAGTCAGCCCAACAAGAGGATACGCAACGCGAGGAATAAAATCCGTCAGAATCTGCAGAGTAACGCGGGCGGCATTGCCGAAATTGAAGAGAATAAACACTCCCCAAAGAGAACTTAGCTCTTTCGTGTCGACACCTGCCAGGATTGGCACGATGCGCGACGATACACCGAGGATCATCATGCTGATGAAACCGACGGTGAACGCATGGCGTTGCGCTCCCAGATAGGAATGAGCGAACACCTGGTGTGTCAGTGCTCCGTAAACGGCGAACAACGGCATCATCACGGTGGCCACAAGCAGCCACACGTAGGCGGCACGAATGAACTTGAATGTCCGGTCACGTTGAGCCGGCTTGCGGAAGATTCCGATCTGTTCCGCTAATAGAATGGCCCAGACCGGCATCAGCACATAGGATGCTTCCAGGCCAATCGCGAAATAGACCTTGTGCGTCGTCAAAAAGAGCACGTAGCAAAAGATATCGAGCAGCAAGCTTGCATTCATCAGTTTAAAGATCAGGCCTTGTCGATCCCGTTTTGGTTTATCCAGTCCGTAGACCAGGGGTACGAGCCGCTGGCTGACTCCCGCGATGATCAGTGCCGCAAAACCGAGTGTTTGGATGTCGCGAAGCGGCCCGTCGATCAACGCGATCCTCAGGATCAGATCCTTTTGAGTGACTGCGGTCACCTTCGCGAAGAAGAACACATCGTTCAGGATGGCCTGGAGCAGGAACCACACAAACGATCCGGCAATAAACTTCTCATAGGGGTTATGAGGTTCGATTGATTTCCGCGCGGTGTTGTAAAGAACAGTCATGAACATCAGAATTGCGCTGAATTCGATCACCGAGGAAAAGACAGCCAGCCCGAGAGATACGACGCGAGGAGCGAGCAATTCGGCAGCCATGTAAGACACGATCCCCGCGAGCATCATGTAAAAGCTGAGATTCGCAACGTCCGGCCGCCACAGAGTTGTGTTTTTGAATCGTGGAAACGACTGATAGGCGAAGCCCATCACAAAAAGTCCGACCCACCCAAAGATCATGGCATGCGCATGGGCATGAATCGAAGGAAGCAACGAGAGCTGCAAGAAGCTCTTCCCCAGCGCAATCTGAAGGAGATTCAGAGCTCCCCAAAAACACCCCACAGTCAGAATAATGACTACAGCCGCCTTGAAGAAACGGCGGTAGATGAAGTCCTCAAGATGCTCTTGATAGATATAGTTCTGAATGACCGGTTGTTTCACTTCTTCGTTCAGTTCGCGCAACAGGGCATTCAAGTCGGCATTATGGACTGCTGCAAAGAAGGAAAGCGGTTCCGTGGGGCCGCGTTCCCCTCCGCATCCCCGCAGCCCATGCTGGTCGAAGATGCGCCGTGCATTGGGACACAGGCGAAGAATCTCCGCAACGCTCATGCTTCCAGTAATCGCTGGGGCGCTACCCGCGTGTGTGTTTTTCATGGCTACAGAATGGTCCTGCACAGTCATTCTGTTCTATGACTAAAGTCACACCGGCATTCGCTCCTGACAGATATCATCCAATTCGTTGAGAAATGAGCGAGTGAACGCTGGAGCCGGCATCAATCCCCAGTAGAATGCAGTTCGCACTGTGCGGGCCTGGCATCGGAGCAACGGCTGCGCATCGTTTTCAGCTAGAATCGGGTATCCGTGCGACATTGCGCGGATTGGAGAACCCCTGGAATCTGCCATGACTCGATTCCACAACGTCGCTGCATTTATTCTTGCCGGAGGCGCCAGCGAGCGCATGGGGCAGGATAAGGCCTTGCTCGAATTGGGCGGAGTGCCGATGGTGATGCGCGCGGGGCAACTGGCCCAGCCACAGGTAATTTCCGTCTCGATTGTTGCGCCGCGGGAACGATATGAGCACCTGGACTTGCGCATACTCCCGGATCATTGGCCCGGCGCTGGTCCGCTGGGCGGAATCGCCACCGCACTGGGCGCGACGCCCGTGGATTGGAACCTCATCCTCGGGTGTGACCTGCCATATCTGACGCCGGAATGGGTCGCCTGGCTCATTTCACGCGCGCTCAAGTCTCGAGCCCAAGCCGTAGTGCCTGAATCGCCGCGAGGGCTCGAACCGCTGGCGGCAATGTATCACCGGAGTTGTCGGGAATCTCTGGCAGCGGCGGTCGAACGCGGTGTGCGGCGCGTTACGCAAGGGCTTTCTGAAATCCTGTTCGAACGAGTGTCTTTAGAGGAGTGGGGAGCGCTTGATCCGGAAGGCACGCTGTTTGAAAACGTGAACACACCAAGTGATTATGCCGAAGCCAGACGACGCATTAAGGCACGGCGTTGAAGTTTAGCTTGTGGGCATGGCGCGCGCAATTTGTTCGCCATGGAAACCCTTTTCGCTATCCACCCAATGAGATACAGTTCTCCTGGCGACAACATTGGCTTCAGAAACACAAATCGCCCCATGGAACGCTCACCCCGGTGAGGACATTGAACTCTCGGTGGTGATGCCTTGCTTGAACGAGAGCGCCACGGTTGGCAACTGTGTCAGGAAAATTCTCGACGCCTTGGCGCGGCATGGAATCCGGGGAGAAGTAATCGTCGCGGACAACGGCAGCACGGACGGGTCACGTAAAATTGCCGCCGAAAGCGGCGCGCGAGTCGTTCCCATTGAGACGCGCGGCTATGGGAGCGCGCTGCGTGGAGGCATTGCCGCCGCGCGAGGGCAGTTCGTGCTCATGGGCGATGCCGATGACAGCTACGATTTCAGTGGTCTGAACGCGTTCCTCGCCAAGCTGCGCGAAGGGTATGACTTGGTGATGGGAAATCGTTTCCAGGGTGGAATTTTGCCGGGCGCGATGCCGCCACTGCACCGCTATCTCGGGAATCCCGTTCTTACCGGGATTGGACGCCTGTTCTTCAAAAGTCCAGTCGGCGACTTTCATTGCGGACTCCGCGCGTTCCGTAAAGACGCGATCGAAAAACTTGGGTTGCGGACTCTGGGGATGGAATTCGCCACCGAAATGGTGGTTAAAGCCACCGCATTTGGCCTGCGCATCACGGAAATCCCCACCACTCTTTCTCCGGACGGGCGCGGCCGCGCGCCGCACCTTCGCACCTGGCGCGACGGCTGGCGGCATCTGCGATTTCTCATGCTATATAGTCCGCGATGGCTGTTTCTCTATCCCGGCATCGCGTTATTTGCTGTGGGAATCGTGGTCAGCGCCTTGCTGCTTCCGGGACCGGTAGTGATTGGGAACGTCGGGTTCGATATTCATACACTGCTGTTCGCCGCCATGGCGATGCTGATTGGTTTTCAGTCGATTGTTTTCGCCACGTTCACGAAGATTTTTGCAATTTCCGAAGGGTTGCTGCCGGAAGACCCGCGCCTCTCCCGGTTATTCCGTTACGTGACGCTGGAGGTCGGCCTGGCCGCCGGGTTCTTCTTGGTGCTCGCCGGTACCGGCGCCTGGGTGCTGGGACTGGGGTACTGGCAAAGCCATCACTTCGGCCCCCTGGACCCGGAAAAGACGCTTCGCATCGTGATTCCCGGGATGGTCGGTTTCACGCTGGGATTCCAGATTATCCTTTCCAGTTTTTTTCTCAGCGTTTTGGGGTTGGCAAGGCGATGAACGGCGCTGGAGATTTGGTTAGCTAGGACGTTTTCGAGTCATGCTCCTTTATGAAATTCAAGCTGTGAAAATAAATGGCCTACACAGCGTTTGATCGTTTCGTGGCTTGGTGCCGTTTTCGAGCTGCCGCCCCACACATTCGAGTCGGGTCACGCGTGTGTGATCTAGGTTGCGGAGCGGGGGCGCCGTTCCTGCATCATATTGAATCGCGCCTGGCAATGGGCATTGGACTCGACGAGCATGTTGGCGAATCAAAACAGAAAAATATCCGGGTGATTCACGCGGACATAACCGCCGACCTGCCACTTGAAAGCGAACAGTTCGATCACGTGACGATGCTGGCCGTGCTGGAACACCTGGTTGAACCTGAAAAAGTGTTGGCCGAAGCGTACCGTCTCCTGCGGCCTGGGGGCTCGTTAATCATGACTTGGCCAAGCTCCGTTGTGGATCCTGTACTGGAGATTCTGACGCGCATTAAGCTGGTAAACGACGAGCTTGGATTTGACCAGCACCAACCACGAATTCCGATCGCGAGATTGGAAACCATGCTACGACGCATAGGGTTCATGCGAATTAAGAAGGGCAAGTTCGAGTTAGGATTGAACAATTGGCTGGTAGCCCACAAAGAATCCTAGATGAAAAATAATTCGCAGGGATCTTTGCCCCTATCACTGCTGAAGCATGCTCATGCGCGCGCCGTATTCGGAAGACGCGTTCGCGTTCTGGCCGAGTCCCTTGCTGTCAAGATTCCACCGGGAGCATCGGTATTAGATATTGGCTGCGGCGACGGCACGATCGCCAGTCTCATCAAGAAGCACAATCCCGCCGTGGATATTCGCGGAATTGAATTTGCCCCCCGGCCAACATGTCTGATTGAATGTATCCCTTTCGACGGAATTCGTATTCCTCATCCCTCCGCGTCATTCGATGTTTGTATGTTTGTGGATGTCCTGCACCACGCGAGCGATGCACCTGGGATAGCGAGGCTCCTTTCCGAAGCCCGCCGAGTCAGCCGGCGCTTAGTGCTGGTTAAGGATCATCTGGCCGAGAGCAGGTTCGATTTCAAGACCTTGCAGTTGATGGATTGGGTGGGTAATCGTCCGCACGGCGTGGTCCTGCCGTATAACTATCAAAGTCGCGCTCAGTGGAATCAGCTTTTCTCGGCGGCCGGCCTGAACGTGACCGATTGGCAGGACCGCATCGCTCTTTATCCGTTTCCATTCAGCGCGCTATTTGGGCGGCGATTGCACTATATTGCTCTCTTAGAGAAAACATGAATGAGTATTGCCAATCAGAAATTCGCCGGCGCGCATGAGTTGATCGCGTAACCGCACGCGGACGATGCCGAACCGGCGAACGCAAAACCAGCCTAAAAATAATCGCAGCGCCAGGGCAAACAATAGTAGTAGGCTTGACACAATCAACGTGGCAAACGATTCGCGTTCCACCAGCAAAGTCCAATTGATTTCTTCTTCCCAGGCAGGCCACACAGCGTTCAGAATCCCGCGCAAATACCGACCAATCACAGGAATCCGTCCGAGGCGGACATGAACGGTTCTGTCATAGGTATAGCTCGGCGGGTAGCCGGGAATCGAGAGGGTTGCCGCCTGAAATATCGCCGGATCCCGTAGCTCTGCCCGGGTAACGAACTGGCCGGCCGGGAGTCGAAATATCTTATGGTAGGAGGGATCGGCAATTACCCATCGACCTTCGATCAACACCTCGGCCACCACATGCATGCTTCGCCGGTTCTCATCCAATAGCAGGAGACGCCGCGCATGCAATCCGCTGCTCTGCGCGAGATTCACAAAGGCATTCGTTGCCGTGCCGCACACTTCCAGCAATTGCTTGTAGTTCAGCGTATCTTGCGGATTACGGCCGGCAAATGTTCCCGGATCTTGAGAGGTCCGGCGCGCCGGCCCATGTTCCATCCACGCCAGTATGGCCTCGACCTTTTGCTCTGGATTATCGTCCGCGGGGATAATGGCGTCGGAAAACCCATTCAAATAGCTCCGCGTTGAAAATTCCCATGCGGCCCCGCACGCAACCAAGCCGAGCGAAACGATCAGGAGCACATTTACCGTATACCAGCATACCCGGATAAATGGATGATCCTTCATCCCCGGCGACTCTCCGTCATCAGATTCTGGTAAAGAGTTTGCATTTGCGCCAGGGGCTCTGCCCAACTCAGCGAACGCGCCACCTCGGGACACCCTGCGCGCAAGCGCGCGGCAAGAGCGGGGTCATCCAGAATCCGTGCCAGTCCTGCTTCGAGCGCGGCGCAATCGTGCGGCACCACCAGACCGGCCCGCCGGTCCACGATCGGCGCGATCCCGCAACGGTCCGTCAGCAGCACTGGCGTCCCGCAAGCGACCGCTTCTGCTGCCGTGTTGCCAAAATTTTCATTCTGTGACGGCAAGACAAACAAATCCGCATCCCGGTAGGCGGCCCACTTGGCATCCCCATAGAGTGGTCCCGTAAACAGAACTCCCCCATTTAAACCCATCCTTGCGGCAGAAGTTTCCAAATGCTGGCGAAAACCATCCCCTTCGTCCGGCCCCGCCACAACCAGCATCGAGGCATGAGAATCCGCGTTACGTCGGCGCCAGTTCGCAAAAGCCTCGAGCATCATGTCCGGACTCTTCTTCGATACTAGACGCCCCAAGAATAGTACAAGTTTCACATTTGTAGATATATTCCATTGGCTACGAAACTGGCCGCGAGGCGGAAGCTGCTCCGGCACATCAATTCCATTTCGACGGACCACAATTTTATTCGGCAATATGCCGCCGTCGATCAACTCCTGACGCTCCTGCTCGGCGGTGGCAATGACGCGCTTGGCTCCGTCAAGCATCGCATTTCCCAGGACCGCATGGTACAGGCGTTTCATTCGAATTTTCCGGACAATCGGCCGAAACATTCCCATCGGTTCCACCACGTAGGGTCGCGCAGCCTTCCGGCACGCGCCGGCAACACGAGGTCCGATCAGATCATAGAGGCCATAAATGTGCACCACATCAAAGGACGACAGCCGTTCCCGGCAGAATGCGGCGACCCCCGGATTCCACGTCATTGCACGATACCGGAGACGCGTCTGAAGATAGACGGCTTCCACGCCGGCCTCTTGCGCCTCGAATCCCCAGCGGCCGGCAATTGGATTGGCCAGTCTTCTCGCGGCTGGATCAAAGCCCAGATCGGCAGTTAGCACCGTCACCGCATGGCCGGCGGCCGCCAAACCCAGAGCCAGCGCCCTCACCTTTACCGCAGGGCCGCCCGTATCCAAGAATGGGTAGTAGGACTGTGTCACATTCAAGATGCGCATACACGGTTATTTCCCGGCCTGAGTCGAAGCGAAAAAAACTGCCGCCGCGGATTATACTCTGCCGGCGTGTTTCCTCATTCAACGTTTACGGCTCAATGATTACTGCTCGATCCTTGCCGTCAAGAACATTGACGATGACGTCGGTCAGTCGTGATTGGAAGTGTTCGAAACAATATTTCGTCTGGACACGCGCGCGGGCCCTCTCGCCCATTTCGGCGGCGAGCACCGGGTTTGTCAGGAGCGATTCGAGAGCCAGAGAGAGATGCTGGCGATCTCCGTGCGGCACGAGCATGCCAGTCACTCCGTCCTGAATCACATCAGGTATGCCGCCATGCGCGCCTCCAATCACCGGCTTGCCGTGAGCCATGGCCTCCAGAAATACAAAGCCAAAACCCTCACCCGCGCTGGGCAGGGCAAATACATCGCAGTGGGCATAACATCCAAACAGGTCACCCTGCGCCAGACCGTAAAGAAAACGGGTGTGGCCGGAAACGCCGAGGTCGCGAGCAAGCTGCTCGAGTCGTGGCCGATCCTCGCCCTCACCAACAAGGACCAGAACCGCATCGGGAACAACTTTCAAGATATTGGGAAGTGCGGAAATCAATGTGTCCATACCTTTGTAGCGCTCGGCAGTATCCCATCGGCCGACGGTAAGAATCACGCGCGCGTGCTCGGGAAAACCGTTCGGGCGCAAGGGCTGCGTGTGCGTTTGAAACCGCGCCTCGAATTCAGGATCGAGTCCCCACGGGAGTCTCGCCACCCTATCCGGTGGAACTCCCTGCTCGGAAATTAAGCGCTGCGCGGTGTACCGGCTGGGCGCGACCACCAAATCGGCTCGCCGCAGGGCTGGGCCACGGGGCCAACCGAGAGGCTGCCAGACTTCAATTCCATGCGCGAAAATAACCGAGTGGAATTTCCGGGAGCGCTGCTTCATCGCCCAGACGATGGGCGCCAGATGCGGGTGCAACGCAATCACCAGCAACGGCTGGCGCCCGGCGGCGCGCAACGCGGCGATAGCGAATCGTGATTTGTTGCCTGAAAAGCCGGAAACAGAAAATTCGCACGAACCAACACGAACGGTATGTAACCCTTGGGGATCGTTAAGGCTCAGGAAATGGCAAGGGAAGCCGCGTGCGGCGCCCAATTTTGCGGTAACAGCTGCAACGTGGCGTCCGGCCCGCTGCACTCCGCCGGCGGGCAGCATTTCCGTGAATAAACCAATAATCATTTTTTCAAAGACAATCCGCTGGAGCAATTCCGAATCATTCTTCAGGAGGCACGCCCGCAATCATAGCCCAGGGACTTGAGGGTAGGAAGTGAGGCGCGGCGGAGAAGCGTCGGGCTCCACCAGCCAGATGCGGCGATCGTGGAAATAGTCGAGGAGGGGATGAATATCCATGCCGGGAATTTCCCGTGCCCAGACGACCTTGGCATGGTCGATGTCTCCTGCATTGTAAACCCATTCGCCACCGTCAATCGAAACGCCATAGCGCACAAGAGCGAGGTGATTGCCGGGCATTGCTGCAAGATCCGCCGCAAATTTTGCCCGATATCCGATGGTGGGTGGCTTTGAAGTCACTGGCTGTATGATGCCGCCGCGCTGATGGAACGGGGCCAAAACAAGAACGGACAAGACGACGGCACGCGAGAGGCCGACGCCAACTGGTCGCCGGTGACACTCCCAACGTCGCAGGTGCCGCATGGACTGAATTAGAATGGCAAAAATAATTGCCGTCACAGGCGCGGCGTAGTGCGGCAGGAACCACATGGCCGAAAACCATCCCAGGAAACTCAGTCCAAACTGAAAGATGAGATACCGAACAGCACGGTCTCGCACAACCCAGGGGAGTACAATCAACGGCACACACAACTCTGGCCACAGAAAAAAATACATAAATTTTAGGACGACCACTCCGCCATGCTTCCCGGCGCGCCAGATGCTGTCGACCCGGTTGTTTGCCCAATAGGTGCGCCACCAGCCATTGTAAAAATTCTCAAATTGCGCGTTCTGATAATGAAGCGGCGGCTGGGGCCGTTGCCAAATAAACACTGGTGATCTGGAATACGTTTGCAGATTCAGCTGCTCCGGGAACAGAAGAGGATTCCCGGTGAGGCGCCAGTTGTAATAGCCGATGAAGATTCCGCAGAGAAGCATCACGGCGCAAAATGGCAGGACCAGCCGCGGCAGAGTTACTCGCCACGCCGGGCTTTGTTTGCCGCACAGCCGCCAAAAAATAATCGCCATCACCGGCAGGCAGATCAGCAGACCTTCGAGTGGCCGGCTGTTCGCCAAAATCGTCGCGCCCAAACCTAACAGCAGAGCGTCGCGCGCGCGCCAATGGCGCAGGATACGCGGCAAGGCTCCGGCAACCAGCGCTCCGCCAATCGCGGGAACGGCGCCACCCCAGTAGCTGTTGATCCAATACGTGGAAATCCCCAGCCGGAGCATTACCAGAACGCCGCCGAGCAACGCCCAATGTGGCGGCATCCAACCCTGCAGCATCCACAGGACAACGGCACACATGGCCGCTACGCTTAGTAAGACACCCAACCACGGACTGCCAAGTAGTTGCCCGACCGCCAACGCGGCGCCCTGTGCCGGAGGGTACTTGGACATATACATAGGTTGTTGATTGACGTGAACGGTCTCGAAGAATACCCACAAAGGATGTGTTGGATTGGTGAGGCGCCCATGCGCGAAAGTGTCGGCGGCTAGTAGATGTGCAAACTCGTCATGAACCACCGGCGCTGGAATCGGCTGATACCACAACAAGCTGAGCCGAAGCAAAATCACAACGGCAGCGATCGAAATCATCGCCAGCCTTTTTCGTTCCGCCAAGCGTATACCGAATCTTTCGACAGCGTTAAAAAAGCGGTCTCCCAATTTCGGCGAGCGCCATGCCAGGAGCAAGCAAGATAGCAGAATCAGGTCAGAGATAATTTCTCGATAGCCTAGACGGGTGATGAAATAGACGAAGATGGGGTAAAGGACGATGTCGATTCACTCCGTCTCGCGTGCGTTCTTATAACACATGCTCCGCGCACTGAAAAGCCGCTTCCCCGTTGTTGCGAAACAGGAATTTCTCGCTGCTGACCACGCAGAGCCGTCACACTTCACGAGCGCGTGGGTGAGTATCGTTGCCGGCGGCGCGCTTCGATTGGCGCGCCTGCTCCCAAGACGTTCGAATGTGCGCAGCCGTGTCGTCCCAGGTCAGCTCCCGCGCTCTATGGATCGCTGCTTCCGAAATCCGCTGGCGCAATTCCGAATCATTCTTCAGGTTGCGCAAAATCTGCGCGAGGCCCTGAAAATTCGATGGCTCCTCGAGAATAAAACCATTTTCCCCGGAGCTTATGATTTCACAGACGCCTGAAAGACGCGAGGTGATGACCGGAAGGCCGCAAGCCATGGCTTCGGCGGGCGGAAGGCCGAAGGAGTCTTCGAGTGTAGGGCTGGCGTAAGCGTCCGCGGCGGCATAATAGAACTCAACGTCCGGGCGCAGGGGCAGAAACTGGACCTGGCCGGAAAGCCCGTTTTTGTGGATAGCCTCCTGGAAAAGCGCCGGATTGTCACGCCCTACAACAAGAATCTTAAAAGCAAGATTCTGAAGATGCCCGGCGGCATTCAGAACACAGGGTAGGCCCTTGCTTTTCCAGTCGTTGCCGATCAGGAGAACTGCGAAATCGTCTGGGCCCAGCGCAAGGTTCTGGCGGGCGTCAGCGCGGAGCGCGACTCGCCGCGCAGGTTGAAAGCGCTCCAGATCGAGACCGTGATGCGCAATTTGCACGTTGCTGGTGCGGGAATACAAGCGGGACAAATCGTTGGCCGTTTTCCTGGAAACAGCGACCAACCGGTTTTCGGGCCGGCGGTAAATGCGGCCTTCCAGAAAAGCGATCAGCGCATAGTAAATCCGCCGGTGAATAATCTCATGCCAGGTGTTCCATTGGTTATGGCGAAGCGACAACTGCTCCTTCATCTGCCGCCGCAATTGCGCGAAAACGACGTGCACGTGAATCACATCGGCATCCAGGCAATTGATGCCGGGAGAGAAAACGATTTCCGGTGCAAGCCCGAGGAACTTCCGGTCGCGCCAGCGCCACAAGTGATTGGCGGCGAACCACCACAAGTAGCCAAAGAGGTGAGGCCCCGGCAAAGCCGGGATGCGATGCCAGGTAATCTTGCCGAGGCCCAAATCCTCCACGCGATGACTGTAAACGTGGATTTCGTATTCGTCGCAAAGACGCTCGAGGCATTCGGCGACACTTCGCTCGGTGCCGTGCCGCTTATCAATGAATGGGGAGACTACCGCAACCCGGGGTTTAGGCATGGCCGGGCGCAGCACTAGGTGCTGACCCGGATAATTTTTCGCCGGCTCTGGAGAACTCTACTCTCAGCGCTAGACATTGCAGGGTTCCCATTCTCACTTGGATCGAAGTCCTCGCCAAATCCGTGTCGCGGACCTGGGCTACTTTAGCCCGATCCAGCCGGCAGTTCCAGCGTTACCTGAGCGCGTTAGCTTGGCGCGGTCGTCGAGGTTGTGCCGTTCGGCGAACAGTGCAACAATGGCCGCCGCAGTCGGTTTGAAATCGGCATGCATTCGCGGATGTCGAATCATCCGCCGATCGAGGAGAAGACCATGAAAAATCTGCTTTCCTCAGCCGTTGTCATCGCCCTTATGCTGGGCAATTCCTCCGGCGCCCGCGCCCAGAGTGAGGTCACGCTTGTAGCGCCCGGCGGCATCAAGGGAGCGGTGGAGCAGCTGATCCCGGGCTTCGAACAAAAGACGGGCATCAAGGTCAAAGCGACATTCGGTTCCGGCCTGGGAACCAAGCGGCAGGTCACGCAGGGCGAGGCCTTCGATGTGCCGATCGTGCAGCCCCCGTACCCGGAAGTGCTCGCCTCCGGCAACGTCGTCGCCAGCACCGCTACGCCGCTGGCAAGCGTTTCGGTGGCGGTCGCAGTGCGGCAGGGCGCGCCTAAACCGGACATCTCGACGCCCGAGGCGGTCAAACGAATGCTGCTCGCGGCGAAGTCTATCTCTTACCCTGATGCGGCGGCTGGAGCGGCCGCCGGGGTTACCTTCGACGAGACACTCAAGAAGCTGGGCATTGCCGAGCAGATGCTGCCGAAGATCAAGCGAGCACAAGGCGGCGCCGGAGCTATGGCGATGGTCGCCAAGGGCGAGGTCGAAATCGGCCTGACCTTTCAGAGCGAAATGAACGAGCCCGGTATCGACGTGGTGGGACCCTTGCCGGTAGAAATTGCGACTCCGACTACTTTGGTAGGATTTGTGTCCTCCCACGCCAAGGACCCGGCGGCCGCCAAGGCGCTATTGGAATACATTTCCTCACCCGAGGCAGCGGCGATTTACAAGGCGCACGGAATGCAGCCGGGCCGTTAAGCGCTCGCGGAGGAAACCGACCGACATGCCCGCTGCATTCCTGTGCGAAGGTATTCGAACCCCTATCGGGCGTTACGCTGGGGCGCTGTCGCAGGTTCGCACCGATGATTTGGCGGCGTATCCCCTGAAAACATTGCGGGATAAATTTGCGAAAAGCGATTGGGAATCAGTCGAGGAAATCATCTTCGGCTGCGCGAATCAGGCCGGGGAAGACAACCGCAACGTCGCGCGGATGGCGTTGCTGCTTGCGGGAATTCCCTGCAGCGTGCCGGGGGTAACCGTAAACCGGCTGTGCGGGTCCGGAATGGAGGCCGTGTCGGTGGCGGCGCGCGCAATTGCCGCGGGCGAAATTTCACTCGCCATTGCAGGCGGCGTCGAGAGCATGAGCCGCGCGCCATTCGTAATGCCCAAGGCGGCGTCTGCTTTTTCGCGGACTGCGGAAATCCACGACACTACCATTGGATGGCGTTTTGCCAATCCGCAAATGGTGAAACTGTACGGGACTGCGTCCATGCCGGAAACAGGGGAAAACGTCGCGGAAAAGTACAAGATCGACCGCGCCTCGCAGGATCGCTTTGCGCTGCGCTCACAACACAAGGCCGCGGCGGCGCAGAAGGCTGGAATTTTGGCGCAAGAGATTGTTCCAGTAAGTATTCCCGGGCCCCAGGGAAAGGTTACGACCGTATCCACCGACGAGCACATCCGTCCGGACACGACCCTGGAAGCGCTTGCAAAATTGCCAACTCCATTCCGCCAAAATGGCACGGTGACGGCTGGAAATGCTTCCGGAATTAACGATGGAGCCTGCGCCATGTTCGTGGCCTCCGAGCAAGCGGCTGCGCGATTTGGATTGACGCCGGTGGCGCGCATAGTGGGTTCGGCGACGGCGGGCGTCGAGCCGGACTACATGGGAATCGGTCCGATTTTCGCGGTCCGAAAGTTGCTGGCGCGATTGAAGATGTCGATGCCGGATGTGGACGTGTTCGAATTGAACGAAGCATTCGCCTCGCAGGCTCTGGCAGTGACACGCGAGCTGGGCCTGCCTGACGACAGCGAAAAAGTGAATCCCAACGGTGGCGCCATCGCCATCGGGCACCCGCTGGGGATGAGTGGCGCGCGGCTGGTTTTGACGGCGTCGCGCCAGATTCAGCGCAGCAAGGGGCGTTACGCGCTGGCGTCAATGTGCATCGGAGTGGGACAAGGCATCGCCATGATGATCGAGCGGGTCTGAAACAGAATGTAAGATTTCAGTTTGCGGTCAGAGCTTACAGTTTGAGCTGCATTCACCTACAAAATTTTCTGCGATCCGGCGTGCAGCAATCTCATCAATCCTACGGCCGCGTGCGAGAGGCGCGCGCCGCGGCGCGACACCAGGTACAGCGACCTCGGCATCTTCAACTGCCGGATGCGAACCTCGGCCAGCAGTTTTCGTTCCACCTCCCAGCGCACGCACATCCGCGGAACGATGGCCACACCCATACCCATCTGCACGAAACGCTTGATGCTTTCGATTGTGGGCATCTCGACGTCGCGCCGCAACGTGGTACGGTATTTCTCAAAAAGTTGAATGACGCGCGAGCGGTAGGGCGACTCGACGTTGTGCGCGATGAAAGTCTCTTCGCCCAATTCCTTGATATCGACTGACCGGCGGCGCGCCAGGCGATGCTTGGGTGGCACGACAAAGGTCAGCTCGTCGCGAAGAATTTCGACGGCTGCGAGTTTCGGGTCCTGCGGCACGTAGGACACCGCGCCCAGGTCCAAGCGGTAATTCAGGACTTCCTGGGGGATATCGCGCGAAAAGGTGCGGTGCATGATGAGCTTCACGCCGGGATACAGCTTTCTGTAGCGGGCCAGTGCCGGCAGCAGCGCGTGGATCGAGCTTTCGTTCACTCCCAGGGTAAGTTCGCCGCGGCCCAGACTCTTGAGGTCTTCCATTCCCTTCTGGATTTCGTCGCGCAGGTTCAGCAGGCGCTCGGCGTAGTCGCGGAGCAGCAGGCCTGCGTCGGTCAGCTTCACCTGGCGCGCGCCTCGCACCAGCAGCGGCTGGCCAACCGACTCCTCGAGTTTCCGAATGACGATGCTCACCGCCGGCTGCGTGCGGTAGAGCTTCTCAGCGGCGCGGGAAAAGCTCTGCTCTTTCGCGACCATAAGAAATACGTGCAATTGAGACAAGTCCATGAACGATCCTCTCGCAGCATTGGCTTCAGCCGGTGCGCCCGCGGCTAAAATCCCACCCACCCGCTCTGGACAAGAGAGGCGGGCTACAACAGCACCCGATGGCCTCGGGTCTTATATAATAGAACTTTATAGCTCTCACAACTATTATAAATTTGACCCACTTGCCCATCCAGGCTCCAATGGGGGTTGCAGCTGAGGGTTACCAACCATGGACATCATTCGCATCTTCGATACCACACTGCGGGACGGAGAACAGTCCCCCGGATTTTCCATGACCGTTGCGGAAAAAATCCGCATGGCCCGGCAACTCGAATTGCTTGGAGTGGACATCATCGAGAGCGGCTTCCCGATCGCTTCTCGCGGGGACCTGGAAGGGGTGCGGGCGGTGGCCCGCGAAATCCGCTCGTGCACAGTGGCCGCGCTGGCGCGCGCCCGGCGCGACGACATCGACGCGGCGCTGGATGGCCTGTCCGGAGCGGCGCATCCGCGCCTGCACACGTTCCTGGCGACATCGGACCTGCATCTCCACCACAAACTGCGTATGACGCGCGAAGATGCGCTCGAAGCCATCTCGAACAATGTGCGCTATGCGCGCGAACGCTGCGCCGAAGTCGAATTTTCCGCCGAGGACGCCAGCCGCACCGACATCGATTTCCTGTGCGAAGCGGTTGGCAGGGCGGTCGGCGCCGGGGCAACCATCATCAATCTGCCCGACACGGTCGGCATAGCCATGCCCGAGGAGCACGAAGCCATGTTCCGCCGCGTCATCGAATATCTGGATGGCGCGAATGGGGTCACGCTAAGCGCGCACTGCCACAACGACCTGGGCCTGGCGGTGGCCAATTCCCTGGCCGCCCTTCGCGCGGGCGCTCGGCAGCTCGAATTAACAATTAATGGAATCGGCGAACGCGCCGGAAATGCCGCGCTCGAGGAAGTCGCTGTCCTGCTGTACGTGCGGCAGGCCACGATCGGCATGACCACGAATCTGCATCTCGACAAACTGTATGCGTCCAGCCGCCTGCTGTCGGAAATTACCGGCGTGCCTGTAGCGCCCAATAAGGCTGTCGCAGGCGCCAATGCGTTCGCGCACGAAGCGGGCATCCATCAGGACGGCATCCTCAAGAATCCCCTCACTTACGAAATCATCTCTCCCGAATCGGTCGGCGTCCCCAAGCGTCAGTTGGTGCTCGGCAAACATTCGGGCCGCAATGCGCTGCGCTCGGCCCTGGTCGAGATCGGCTACGATCCCAGCGCGGAAGAGCTCGATGAATGCTACAAGCGCGTGGTGACGCTCGCCGACGAGTCCAAGAATATTCATACGCGCGACTTGCTCGCCATCGCGCACCAGGTAATGCGCAAGCGTGGCACGGAATCTACCGTCGCCAGCAAGTGAAACGGCTGGACATTTTCCCGCAATTGTATTTCCATAGTTCCCTCTACAAGATTTTTTATGGAGATTCCCATGCGTAAAATGTTTCGTCTGCTGGTGGCAATGGCGCTGCTTGTGCTGGTTTCACTGGTCCGCGCTCAAGCGTCGCAGCCACAGAAGCCGCTCGACATTTATTTCATCGACACCGAAGGAGGGCAAGCAACTCTGTTTGTGTCGCCCTCCGGGCAATCGATGCTGGTGGATACGGGGTTCCCGGGCAATCAAGGGGCGGCAATTCCCGCCGAGGCGAACGCTCCGGGAGTCACGCGCGACGCGGACCGCATCACAGCGGTTCTGAAGCAGGCCAACGTTATCGTTCTAGATTACGTGGTCATCACGCACTACCACGGAGATCATGCCGGTAATGCGGCCGAGCTGGCCAGTCGAATCCCGATCCGCCATTTCGTCGACCACGGCCCCTATACCGTGGAACTGCAGCCAGGCCGGGTCGCGTCCTATCTGTCCTATCAGCCCGTGCGCCAGAAAGCTCACGCGATTGTGGCAAAACCCGGCGACAAGATTCCCGTTGCCGGACTCGATGTGCAAGTGGTGTCCTCAGCTGGTGAGTTGATTACCAATCCGATGCAAGGAGCACCGGGGGCAGGGACGCCCAACCCGTTCTGCCGCGACGCCAAACTAAAAGATCAGGATGCCACGCCGGAAAATTTTGAATCGATTGGACTGGTCGTGCGATATGGAAGCTTTAGACTGCTCGACCTAGGTGACCTGACCTGGAACCAGGAACACGCCCTGGCCTGTCCGAATAACCTGATTGGCGCATTCGACGTATTTCACACCACACGCCACGGCGATCCGCACTCGGGGGCGCCGCAGCTCGTGCATGCGATCCGAGCGAGGGTGGCCTTGATGAACAATGGGGAAAGAAAGGGCGGTTCGCCCGAGTACTGGCAAACCGTTCACGAGGCGCCTGGGCTCGAGGACTTCTGGCAGATTCACCGCTCGGCGGCGGGCGGCGCGGACCACAACTCGCCAGAGCAGTTCCTGGCAAACCTCAATGAGACCGATCACGGCCACAACATCAAGATGTCGGTGAGACCCGACGGCAGCTTCATGATGACGAACGAACGCAATGGATTCATGAAAGATTATCCGGCACGCGGGGGGATTCGCCGGTAAGTCAATGTGGATTCAGAATGGCGGTCGATTCGGCATCGCCGACCAGGTAATGCTCAAGCGCGGCACGCAATCGACCATCGCGAACAAGTGAAGCCATCGGCGGACAGGTAGTGGGAATCCTGACTGCTTTCGAAGGCGGCGCTTCCGAAACCGAAATAGAATCGTTCACCCAGAGACCCGCAACTATGGATATAGTCAAACGGCACTTTGAGGAGGAAGCGCGGGATTTTGACAATATCATCCTGACGCTCATCCCTGAGTACCCACGAATGGTAGAGGCACTGGTCGCCGCTATTCCGTTCGAAAGCGCTGCGCCCGTTAGGATAATTGACCTGGGCTGTGGCACCGGCAATATCGCACACGCCGTCCTAGATGCCTTTCCAAACGCGCATGTCACATGCCTTGACCTGGCCGAAAACATGATTGCGATGGCTAAGGCCAAACTCGCGACTTATCCGCGTGTTCGCTACGTCGTCGGCGATTTCACCGCCTTCGACGGAGAATACGATGCGGTCATCTCGTCACTCGCACTGCACCATCTAGCAACGGACGAGGACAAACGGCGCTTCTATCGCCGTATATACGACAGACTGCGTCCCGGAGGCGTCTTTTACAACGGTGATGTCGTCTTGGCTTCCAGTGACATTCTGCAAGCGATGTACATGCACCAGTGGCGAGCATTCATGCGCCGCACCGTCTCCGAGGAAGAAATCGAAGGCAAGTGGATACCCAGTTACCAAGCCGAAGACCATCCGGCAAAATTGGTCGACCAGCTGACGTGGTTGATGGAAATCGGTTTTGCCGCTGTCGATGTGCTCTGGAAACACTACAATTTCGCGGTTTACGGGGGCGGAAAGCGCTGACGCCATGTATTGCTTGCGTCGGAGATAGCATAAGGCTTGCGGTGTTCATGGCCAACTCCCGATAAGTCAACTCGGGCTTGTATACTTCACGCAAAGGATGGGATATAATTCCATGACTTTGCGTGGGGTTCGCTTTGCTTCCTACCTATACGAGCAATCCCCCCGATTAAAGTCGGGGAGGAACTTATGCTCGAAAAGCGCATATGGGAACACATCAAAGTGTGGCTGGACTGGCACGGAAGGGTTTCGACCGTGCTGGTGATAATCACTGCATTGGGCGGAGCCGCTTTAGCTAACCGAGGCACGGCGATCTGGGGAAATGTCACAGGACTTTATCTTTGGATCGTCACTAGCTTAGTTTTTGTTATATTTGTCGCAGCCTTTTTGCATATACGAAATCGTGCCCCCATTGAAGATCAGACACTTCAAGCGGTTCCTCACGTAGACCTACTCTTTGAATTGACCCATAACGGAGCTTCATCGCATATTTACCGCGACACTCCAATTTTTCTAGAAAATACCACCGACCATGAGGCGTACGTGGTACAGATTCAACCGAAACACTCAAGCGAATATAGTGCCGAATTTATCCCAATAGCTAGGCTTTCAAAAGGTCAGCGCGAAAGAGTCGATGCCCGCATCCGATTAAAGCCAACAGGATTCACAACGAGCATTGAAGCTATCTGTAAGCACGACAATACCCCGAGTGATGCCAAGGGAATCACCCACATCCCTATGGTCATTCGTTATCAGAATCGAATTAAAAGACAATTCGAGACGGTTCACGAAATCGTGTATGACGGACTTTTGGGAGAAGCCCGCGCCCAATTAGTTCAAGGGGCGCGTGAGCTGAAGAACTAGGCTGCGTTTCGCACTTTGGCGGTTAGCTCTTTATATTCCAGATTTGGAGATTGAATCAGCTTGATGATCGTATCGCGGAAAAGATAGGCGTTTTTGCGGTTATTGAATCGGAACTCCATTTCTTCTAGATAGGACGCTAGATGCTTTGCACTAATGTGATGCCACGTTCCACGAACGCCACGCTTAAACAGCGAAAATGCGGATTCAATGGTATTCGTGTGGGTGTCGCCGATAACGTAGACCCTCTTGGAGTGGTTGATAGTCTTGTGCTTACTCGAAGGCATCCCCGCCCTCTTAACGGCGCCGGGGTAGGACGGGTAATCATCAGTGAAGATCACTTCCGCATTCTCGCTCACGTTCTCACGGATGTACTTAGCAAGCGTCTTGGCCTTCACATCTTTGGAGTGAAACAATCGCAGTTCTCCGTTGCGCTGCCGAATCCCGACTACGACTTCTTTGTTAGCCAACCGGCGATGTCTGCCAGGGGTATGACCGCCGACAAAAGTCTCGTCCATTTCAATTTGCCCTTCGAGTTTCGGCTTATCCGCTTCGACCATTGCGGCCCGGATGCGATGACAGAGATACCATGCAGTCTTGTAACTGACTCCAATAGTCCGTTGAATTTGGCACGCCGACATGCCTTTCTTGGCTTGGCACAGCAGCGCGGTAGCAATAAACCACTTCCAGAGGGACATATGGGAATCGTGGAAGATCGTTCCGGCGGTCACGCTAAACTGATAGTGGCACTCGTCGCAGTCATATTGCGGGCGATCTTTGATTGGCGTGGCATCCTTGTCGCAGCGTGGGCACTTCGGGCCATTCTTCCATCGCAGTTGTTCGAGAGCCTTACGGCATTTTTCATCCGTACCGAATTGCTCACTGAGTTGGGCTAAATTGATATTTGGAGTGTTCATATGGCACCTAGAAAGAAGCATCCGAAGCACATGAAAGACGAAGAATTGATGAGGCACTTGTTCCACCCGAAGGTGGTTAAGCACATCAAGAAGGTCGCCGCTGGCAAGAAGAAAAGCATGAAGAAAGCATAGCAGGAGAAGTCGTTTGTGTCAAGTATATAAGCGCGAGTCAACTTATCGGGCCCACTACCGGCTGATGGCAGCACCTGACAGAACCAAGAATCCACACTATACTGTTTGACCGAAACAGACAGGGATTCTCTCGATCCGGTTCTTCTGGCACGCGGAGAAGCCTTCAGGCTCCACTTGAGATGCGATCATGAGCGGTAACCAGAACAGAAAAATTATATTGTTGCCGGGCGATGGCATTGGCCCAGAAATCGTGCGCGTTGCCGTACGCGTCCTGAAGGACTGCGCCTCCCGGTTTGGGCATCATTTTGAGTTTGCCGAATTCCCGTTTGGCGGGTGCGCCATCGATTTAACTGGGATGCCTCTTCCTGGGGAAACCCTGGCGGCCTGTCGCGCCGCCGACGCGATCCTGCTGGGGGCGGTCGGAGGCTCAAAGTGGGATGCGCTGCCGGTTGGCAAGCGCCCGGAAAGCGGCTTGCTCGCGCTGCGCAAGGAACTTGGCCTGTACATCAACTTGCGGCCGATTGAGCTGCGCCCATCGCTCCGCGCTCTGTCGCCATTGCATCCGGATCGCGCCAGCAACGTTCGCATCGAGTTCGTCCGCGAGCTGGCCGGAGACATTTATTTCGGGAAGCACCATGTGGAGGCCGATCCCAGCGGAGAGCGCGCTACCGACGAAGCCGTGTACACGACCCACGAGGTCGAGCGGGTCGCAAAATACGCCTTCGCGCGAGCCGAAGCGCGCACCGGGCGGCTGGCCTCGGTCGACAAGGCCAACGTGTTGGCCACCTCGCAACTTTGGCGGCGGACGGTGACCCGCATGGCTGCGGATCATCCCGGCGTGAAGCTCGAGCATCTTTATGTGGACAATGCCGCCATGCAATTGGTGCTGGCGCCCGCGCAGTTCGACGTGATCCTGACTTCGAACATGTTTGGCGACATTTTGAGCGACCTCGGCGCGGCCCTGGCCGGTTCGATTGGATTGATCCCGTCGATGAGCAGCGGGCCGGGACCGTCGTTGTACGAGCCGATTCACGGATCGGCGCCGTCGCTTGCCGGGAAGGACGTTGCCAATCCAGTGGGCACGATTCTTTCCGCTTCGATGATGCTTCGGGAGAGTTTCGGCCTGGCGCGCGAGGCCGAATGTATCGAATCGGCGGTGGACCGCCTCTTTCTAAGCGGGATACGCACACCCGATATTGCCGAGCCGGGCGCCACCAAAGTGGGTTGCAGCGAATTTGGCGAGCGGCTGCTTGCGGAAATGGTTGGCACAGTTGGCCATCACGGAGGCTAGGCTGAAGTGTCCGGGGAATCCTTCCGGGCGCCGCTAGCTCCCGGCTATCTCATCGAAACCAATCGCCTCACGTCAACCCAACGCAACCCCAACACCAGCCCAGCGCAAACCCTTGCGAATCACGGTCCAAGAGTGTTAGCTTCGTGCCTGGCCATACCTGTGTACCTCTCTCTATCTCTTAATTTTGGAACTCACCATTGAGTGATCGCATTTCCCAATACGATTCCAGCAACGGCCACCACGCCCCTGGGGACAATCTTTCAGTCCCCTTGCCCTTAGATCTCCGCACGCTGACCTTCTGGCGCGTCGAGGGTAGCCTGGCGGACCTGGGTGCAGTGCGGCCGGTGGCTTACTTCACCTGGAATTCGCACACGTTCATCGGACGCTGGGCGCGCCGGGGAGGAATGCTGCTGCTGGCATTGGTGCGGCCGTTTCTATATGCCAGCCACCGTGTTTTCGCCACCCGCGTGCTGCATACCCTGCTGTCGGGGGTCACGCGCGACCGTCTGGACCTGCTGGGCGAGGAATATTTTGAATACGTCCTGAAAAAACAGCTAAAAACAGAAGGGGTTTCGCGCCTGCGAGATTGCGTCAAGGCCCAGGGCGCTGAAAATGTAGTGCTGGTGAGCCAGGGTTTGGACCATGTGATGCGCCCTCTGGCGCGGTATCTTGGCGTTCAGCGCCTGGTATCGAATCGGCTTGAATTTCGTGACGGGATCGCCACGGGCCGTCTGCTGGACCCTGTGATTCGGCCTCGCAGCCCGTGGGCCTGGGTCACCCAGCGTGGCGCCGATGGCGGCGTGCCCGCCAAACGACTACTGCGCAACTTAAACCTCACTGCGCGTCCCGAGCAGCTTGCGAAAGCGATTTTGCCCGCCGAGCGGCCAGGCATGTCGAGTCACAGCGCCCTGGTCGCCTTCGACAGCAAGGAACAGTCTCAGCCGCTTTCGGTCCGCCAAACGCTCGCCGGCAAAAACATAATGGTCATCGGCGTAACCGGCTTTATCGGCAAGGTCTGGCTGGCGCAACTGTTGAGCGAAGTTCCCCGGATCGGCAAGATTTATCTGCTGGTCCGCCGCCAGCGCGCCACAACCGCCCAGCGCAGATTCGCGAAACTGTTCGAGGAGTCTCCGGTCTTCGATCCGCTGCAGGAGCAGTTGGGCGATCAATTCACCGGGTTCGTCGCCGAGCGCGTCGAAGTCATCGAGGGTGACGTGAGCCAGCCGGACTTGGGCATAGCACCGGAGATACGCGCGCAACTGGCGCGTACCCTGGACCTGATCGTCAATAGTTCCGGGCTGACGGATTTCAATCCCGATCTTCGCGATGCGCTGGCCAGCAACGTGGCACCCGTCATTCACTTGATCGAATTTCTACGGACGACCGACCACGCAGGGTTGTTACACCTTTCCACATGCTACGTCGTGGGGGCCAAGGACGGCCGCGTATATGAGGAAGTCCTCCCGAATTACACGCCGGTTCCGGTGCCTAATTTTGACGCCGAACGCGAGTGGCATTCCCTGCTGGAAGTGGTCGCGCACGCCGAAGCGCGCGCGGAAAGCCCCGAAATTTCGGCGGCCTTGCGGCGCCAGGCCGTCGGTAAACGCCACGCTCATGAGCCTTCCGGTCCAGAGCTTGAAAATCTGATTCGCAAGAATCGCATGCGCTGGTTGCGCAATCGCCTGACACGCGCCGGCACCCGCCGCGCCCGGCATCTCGGCTGGCCCAACACTTATACGCTCACCAAATCGCTCGCCGAATCCCTGATCGTCCGCTATGGGACTGACTTGCCGATTGCCATCGTGCGGCCTTCGATCGTGGAGACTTCGACAGACCAGCCCTTCCAGGGTTGGAACGAAGGCATTAACACCTCGGCGCCTCTTTCCTATCTGCTGGGCACTTACTTCCGCCAGTTGCCCACCAACGAACGCAAGTGTCTGGATATGATTCCGGTGGACATGGTGAGCCGCGGGATGACGTTGATCGCGGCGGCGATCATCGCCCGGCGCCACAAGCCGGTCTATCAGCTTGCGACTTCGGCCAGCAATCCTTGCGACATGGGACGCTCGATCGAGCTTACCGGCCTGGCTCATCGAAAACACTACCGCGCGCAACAGAGCCTGGAGCACTGGATCCGGATGCAGTTTGACACCATTCCCGTCTCCAAATCCCGCTATGAGAAATTTTCGGTTCCTGCGCAAAAAGCGGTTGTGCGCGGCATCAATCGAGCTGCTTCGGCGCTCCAGATGAAGCGCCCGCCGCTGGCGCGCGCGGAGCGCGATCTAGAGCGCGTCGGGAAATTGATTGAACTTTACGAGCCGTTCATCCTGCATAATGAACAAGTTTTTGAGTCGGAAAATGTCCAGTTCCTTTCCGCTTCACTGCCGGAGGAGGAACGCCGGGCCTTCCGCTATGACCCGGCCTCGATTGACTGGTGGGAATATTGGATTAACATCCACGTTCCGGCTCTGCGGCGGTGGGTTTACCCGCTAATCGAAGGCCGCGCACCGGAAGCTCGACCGCACCGCGTCTTTTCTCCTCAGCCGGCCGTCAAAGGGGCGGCCGGAGGCGAGGGCTCGCCGCGGACGGAGACAGAACTCTAAATCTGATCCCATGGCCATCTTTCTAACCGGCTCCACCGGCTACATCGGCGCGCACATCGCCTCGATCCTGCTCGACCGTCATCCCGACCGGCTGAATCTGCTGGTGCGCGCGAAGACCGAACAGGAAGCAAGCGAGCGCCTGTGGCACGCTTTGCAGTTGCATCTGGATTTTCCCCAGTTTCGAGAGGCTTTGGAAACGCGCATCACCGTGTTTCGAGGCGATCTCACCGACCCGCGTTTTGGACTGGACGATGTCGAGTACGCGCGCCTGGCCGGAACCACCGAGTCGGTTATCCATTGCGCGGCATCACTGAACCGCAAATCCGAAAAAAGCTGCCTCAACGTAAATCTACGCGGCACGCTGGAAGTCGCGCAGTTGGCCCGCCGTGCGAAGGACGCGCATGGATTGCGCCGCTTCAGCCAGATCTCGACGGTAGCCGTGGCGGGAGCGCGCAACCATGAAGTGGTCACCGAGGACGCCTCCATCGATTGGAACCGCTCCGACTACGATCCGTATGCGCGCACGAAAAAATTCTGCGAGCACATGGTGCGCGAACTCCTTGCCGAGGTTCCCCGCACGGTCTTCCGGCCCAGTATCGTTCTGGGAGACAGCCGGCGCGCCGAAACCACGCAATTCGACATGGTTCGCGCTTTCGTGTTTCTAGCCGGGTTGCCCGTTCTGCCGTTTCGCCCGGAGGATCGCATCGATATTGTGCCGGTGGACTACGTCGCGGAATCAGTGGTGGCGCTGCACCAGAAGCAGGATCCGTTGCACGAGATCTACCATCTCTCCTCGGGAACCGGTTCCGAGACATTTGCCCAGCTGACTCGCGTGCTGGCCCAGGCCGCCGGAAAAATGGAGCCAATGTATTGGCCAGGACTCGAGCGCACGTTTTCATCCGCCGTAAATTGGATGTCCGGCTATCGCGGGGAAATCGGCCGCAGCGCCTTGTTGCTAAGAGTTTTTTTGCCTTATTTGATGTGGGACACGGTGTTCGACAACTCGCGCGTGGTGGCGGAAATGGGCCGCGCCCCGGAACCGTTTTCCAAGTATTGCTATCCCCTGCTGCGATTCAGCCGCGATCACCGTTTCAGTTATCCCTACCGGCCGTGGCCCGCTGATCGCGCCGATGCGGTAGCCGCCGGCGCCGGCCAATCCAGAGGATTCCAGCCATGATGGATTTTGTCCTGCAAGCCTGGACGAGCATGCTGATCGAGGCCTCGGGCGCGCTCTGGAAACTCGGCGCAGGGCGTCCCTGGCAACCCGGCGAGAAACTGAAGCTCCTGTTTGCCGGTTATAACGGCACGCGCAACACGGGTTCGGACGTTCGGGTCGAGGAGATGCTGCGGCAGGTGCGGCGGGTGCTGGGCGAGGAAAACGTGGCGCTCAGCGTGATGTCTCAGAATTTGGATTGGAGCCGCGCGTATTTCGGCGACGCCCGCCAGGTTTTCCTTCCGGATATTTATCCGCCGTTTCTGTTCCGTGAAGTGCGCCGGCAGCACGGAGTGATCGCGTGCGAAGGATCGATGTTCAAGAGCAAATTTGCGGACGCGCTCACCACCATGTTCATCGGCGCGTTGGGAATCGCGTCCGCCGAAAACAAGCTCTCGGTCGGCTATGGCGCCGAGGCAGGCTATATGAACCCGCTGCTCGAAAAGATGTGCGCGCGCTATTGCCATCGGTCGCTGGTCATCACGCGTAACGAGGAATCGCAGACGGTGTTGAGCAAGCTGGGAATTCCCACCGAGCTCGGCACCGACACGGCCTGGACATTTGAACCTCATCCTCCTGAATACGGGCGCAAAGCGCTCACCGACGCAGGATGGGACGGACGGACGCCGATTCTGGCCCTCTGCCCCATTAATCCATTCTGGTGGCCGGTGAAACCTTCGACGCCGAAGTTTGTGGCGCATGCCTGCTTTGGCGCCTACGCGAAAAGTCACTATCGCACGATCTATTTTCATAAGTCGGGCGCCGCGGTTGACGCCGCGTACAAGAAATATCTCGATGCTCTGGGCCGAGGCGTAAAAGCATTTCGCGACAAGCACCGGGTCTTTCTGGTCCTGGTGGCGATGGAGAGGCTGGATACGCGGGCCTGCGAGGCATTGGCGCCGGAGTTTGGCGGAGCGCCGGTGTTCAGTTCCGAGATGTATGACATGTACCAGCTAGTGAGCATTCTGCGCTGCGCCAGCATGGTAGTTTCGTCGCGCTATCACGCCATGGTGACGTCCATGCCGGGTCTGGTCCCCTCCGCCGGCATCACCATGGACGAGCGCATTCGCAACCTGCTGCGCGAACGCGGCCACGAACATCTATTGCTCACCGTGGACGATCCCGACCTGGAAGCGAAGCTCCCCGTCGTGCTGGAGCAGATGGCCGCGGAAGCGGACGCGGTGCGCGACGCCATGGGGCGCTCGGTGGTGCGCAACCTGAAAACCATGGCCCGCATGGGCGTGTTCCTGGAACGCGCCGTTCAACAGCGCTATCCGGATTTCCCCGTGCGCTCGGGCGTGCACGATTGGAAAGAATATCTTCCGCCACTCAGCGAGAACCTGGAACGGTTGATTGAAACCTACCAGGGCGCAGCAGTCGCGGCGGCCGGCGATTAGGCCTCGCCACTCGCAATGAACTTTCTTGAAAACATCGTTTCGCGATTGACCGAGTCCGCCGGCCGGGTGATTTTGACCGAAGCTCATGCCGGGGGCGGTCGGACGGTGACAGGAGCGGAAATGCTCGCGCAGGTCGCGGCGGCTCGAGTGTTTCTGCGCGCTGCGGGCCTGGCGAAGGGCGATCGCTGCGCCCTGGTTGCTCCGAACAGCATCCGGTGGGCCGCGCTCGATCTCGCGATTCTGGCGGAGGGAATCATCGCGGTTCCTCTTTACGCTCGCCAAGCTCCGGCCGAACTGGTCGCGATGATGCGCGACGCCGGGCCGAGCCTGGTTTGCTGCGGCGACGCCGCGCTGCGCGATTCCATCGCGGCGCTCTGGCCGGATGCGCCGCGCCTGGTTTTGTTCGAAGAGATATTCACCGCGCCTACCACTGCGATACTCGGTATTTCCGCCTCGCCCACTGCGCTTGCGCCGCAAGATCCCGTCGCGATCCTCTACACATCGGGCACCTCGGGCGAAGCCAAAGGCGTCATGCTTACCGTGGGCAATCTCGACCATATGCTTTCATGCACCACCGCGCGGCTGGATCAGCTGATGGGGCCGCGCGAAGTGCCGGACCGGGTCTTTCATTACCTGCCGTTCTGCTTCGCCGGATCGTGGGTCTTGCTGCTGTCGTGCTTGTCGCGCGCGAGCCTGCTGACGCTTTCGGTGGATCTTACGAAACTTGCCGATGAATTGCGCGGCGCCGCGCCTAACTATTTCCTGAACGTACCGGCATTACTGGAACGCATCCGCGGCGGGGTCGAGGAAAATATCCGAAAGCGTGGCGGGGCGACCGCCAGGATTTTTGTTCGCGCCAAGGCCGCATGGCTTCGACTGAACGCAAAGGCTCCGCAGCCCTGGGATTTATTGTGGCTGGGACTGGCAGGCATTGTTATCTTCCCACCGATCCGCAAGAAACTTGGCCCGAATCTTCGCGCATTGATTTGCGGCTCCGCACCGCTCGCGCGTGACACGCAGCTATTTTTCATGATGCTCGGAATTTCCGTTCTCCAGGTGTACGGCCTGACCGAAACCACGGCTATTTGCACGATGGATGACCCGCGCCATATCGAACCGGGGCGTGTCGGCCAGGCAGTTCCCGGCGTCGAAATGAAAATTGGCGAGAACCAAGAAATCCTCGTCCAGGGACCGAATATTTTCCCGGGCTACTGGAAGCGTACCGCGCAGACGGCGCAGGTGCTGCGCGACGGCTGGTTCCACACCGGGGATCAGGGCGAAGTGGACGCCGGTGGAAATTGGCGCGTCACAGGAAGGCTAAAAAATCTTATTATTCTGAATTCCGGTCATAACATTGCGCCAGAACCAATCGAGGAGGAACTTCTTCATGCGCTCGACGGCGCGCAGCAAGTCGTGCTTGTGGGCAACGGGCGCAGCTTTTTGGCGGCGATCATTACGGGTGAGGCCGGGCGGAGCGAAATCGAGTCGCAAATCGAACGATTGAACGCTACACTGCCACATTACCGGAAAATACGAATGTTCCACGTGGAACTACAACCCTGCACGGTCGAAAACGGCCTGCTGACGGCCAATGGCAAGCTGAAACGCGACGCTATCGCGGCGCGCTTCGCCACGGAGATCGAACAGATGTACGCGAAAACCGGGCAGCTGGGTTCCTAGGGGCTCAAGGGACTGTTCGAAAGGTGCAAGCAATGAGCGAGCATAACGAAAAAACGCTACATTGGAAGATCGCCGATGGCGTCATCGAACTGGCGCTCGATCGCGCGCCCGCCAATGAAATCGGGCTCGCCATGCTCGGCGATCTCGAGCGCTTCGTCGCCGCGCTGCCTGACCTTGAATCGCAAGCCAGCGCGCTCATTGTGTACAGCAAGCAGTCCGCGGGATTTTCGGCGGGCGCCGACTTGCGCGAATTGTACACGCGCGCGCAACAGATGGATCCCGCCTCGGCCTCCAAGGGCGTTCGCGAGTTTCTCGAACGCATTCACGCCGTGCTCAACCGGCTCGATATGTCGCCGCTCACAACGATCGCGGCGGTGCACGGCGTTTGCTTTGGCGGCGGATTCGAACTGGCGCTGACCTGCGACCTGATCATCGCCGACAAGATGGCGCGGTTTTGTTTTCCCGAGCTGCGCCTGGGACTCATTCCCGGCTTCGGCGGCATCCCGAGGTTAAAGCGTGACGTTGGCAATGCAGTAGTTCGCGACCTACTCCTTACCGGACGCAGCATCAATGCCACAAAAGCGCTCGCGGCCGGTCTGGCCAGCCAAGTTGCCGCCGAAGGCGAATCGCTGCGTCTAGCCCGCGGCGCCGCCGCGCAAGTAACCAAATTTGATCGCGGCGCCGCTGCCGCCGCGAAGTGTTTTATCAAGCCGCTCCCCACCGAACAGCTGCGCCTCGAGATCGACATCTTCTGCGACCTCTTCGCCAAGCCGGCGGTCATGCAAGGCCTGCGTATATTTATCGAAAATGCCGGCCCGTTTCCGCATCTGCCGTGAATCAAATGACAATGGGAGACTCCCGATGAAAACCCTGGAACAAACGACCGAAGAAATCCTGAATCTGGCCGCAACACACTTCAAAGTGGCGCGCGCGGACCTCCAGGCCAGCGACGATTTCTACAAGAAGCTCAAAATCGACAGCCTGCAGGCGCTCGAACTCCTCACGCGCCTCGAAAACCACTTCGGTATCGAGCTTCCTGATTACGAAATTCAGGGCGTCAGCGATTTCCGCACGCTAGCCACGCGCATCCAGGCGAGGCTTTGAATTGCGACAGACGGCTGCTTCACGACGGAATGAGGCGATTCATCTTTTGAATTCCTCATATAATCTTGTTTTTCACAGTGTCTCCGTGGCTCTGTGGCTAAGTTGGGTTTCGCGATGCTGGACTTGACACAATACGACTCACTGGGCGCGGCGCTGCGCGATGCGCTTGATCGCTGGACAGATGAGGTCTGCCTGATCGAGGCCGACCGGGAGCGCGAGCGTTCGCGCCTGACCTACCGGCAATTCCGCGAAGCCGCGGAACCTCTGGCGGCAGCACTCGAGGAATCGGGCTTCGGCGCCGGGGACCGTGCCGCAATCATTATGACCAATCAGCCGAAATGGCTGATCTCGGCGTGCGCGGCATTTTTCGCGGGCGGCGTGCTGGTGCCGCTCGATTACAAACTATCCGCCGCCGAGCACCTCGAATTGCTGGCGCATTCGAAAGCGCGCGTGCTCCTGGTGGAATATCCGTTCTGGCAAGCCATTACCAAGGCCCCATCTTTCCGCGATCACAAGCTGCGCACGATCCTGGTTACCGAGGCGCCTCCGAATGCCGACTTGGCTGGTGGAATGCGATGGGAAGAGTTTCACAGCGCCAGCGCTCCTGAATTCCGGCCTCGCGCGCGAAAAGACGCCGCATGCATTGTCTATTCCTCCGGTACCGGAGGGCGCCCGAAAGGGTGCGTGATGACGCACGAGAATTATCTCGAGCAGTGCAATGCTGTGACGCCAATTTTTCCGTTCTGGCCCGGTGCGCGTTATTTGAGCATTATTCCCACGAACCATGCGATTGACTTCATGGGCGGCTTCATCATGCCGTTCACCGGCGGCGGCACCGTCGTACATTTGCGAACATTGCGACCGGAATTCATCCGCGAGGCCTTCACGCGATACAAGATCACCTATATGGCGGTTGTTCCACTGATCTTGAAAAATTTGCAGCGTGGTTTGCGAGAGAGATTTGCAGCATTGCCGCCTTCCAAACGGCGCATACTGAACGCCCTGATCCGCATAAATCGCGCATTCACGTACCGGCGGCCTCTTCCAGGCCTCAGCCGCCTGCTTTTGAAGGACATCCACAGGGCTTTCGGGGGCGGACTGCAGGCATTGCTTGTTGGAGGCGCTTTTACTGAACCCGCTACAATCGAGTTTTTCCACGACCTCGGCATTCCCATTTATAACGGTTATGGAACTACGGAGGCTTGCACCGCCATCACGGTGAACGATCTCAAGCCATTTCGGCCCGACACTGTCGGCAAACCCATTCGCGGAATGGAGATTCGCATTGCCGAGCCTGATGCAGAAGGAATCGGCGAAGTAGCCATTCGCAGCAAAACGGTAATGTCACATTATCTGGACGATCCCGAGATGACCGCGGAAACAATTGTGGATGGCTGGCTGATGACCGGTGACCTTGGCCGCATCGACATCACCGGGCATTTGCAACTATTGGGCCGCAAGAAAAACATGATCGTCACCGCCGAAGGAAAAAATATCTATCCCGAGGATATCGAAAACGCCTTCGAAGGACTCCCCGTGAAGGAGTCTTGCGTCTTTGCAGCGAATTATCTGTGGCCGCAACGCACGATGACCGGCGAACAACTGGTCCTGGTGATTCACCCGGAGCCGGTCCATCCGGTGAATGACGCATTGCGCGCGGAAATCTCGAGTCGCAACGCGCAGCTCCTGAATTACAAACGCATCGGCGGTTACCTGGTGTGGGATCAGGATTTTCCGCGCACCGCTTCGATGAAAATCAAACGCGCCGTCCTTGCCGAGCAGCTCGGGACGCAACTGGGCCGCAGCGCCATGGTTGCATTGTGAACGAGCGCTATTTCACAGTCGTGAATCCGGCAGCGGGCGGCGGACGCTGCGGCAAGTTCGCTCCGGCGGCGCTCGACAAACTCCGCGCGGGGGGCCTTGCACTTGATGTGCACGAAACGAAAGCGCCCGGCGAAGCTACCCTTCTTGCACGCGAAGCTTATGCCGCTGGTTTCCGCAATTTCATCGCTGTCGGGGGTGACGGCACGGGCTTCGAGATCGTTAACGGCCTGTTCCCCGCTGCCGCGTCACAGGGCCGCGCCGCGCTGGGCTTTCTTCCCCTGGGGACCGGAAATTCCTTCCTCCGAGACTTCACTCACCGCGGGGCGGAGTACGCAATTGAAGCGATTCTCAGCGGGCGCAAGCGCCGGTGCGATGTCATTCGTCTGAATCACTCCACCGGGTCGCTTTATTACATCAACACGCTGAACATGGGTTTTGCCGCGGACGTCGCCACATTGACCAACCGCCGGCTAAAAGGCCTGGGTGAAGTCGGCTATTTTCTCGGTGTGATTATTTCGCTGGCCCGGCTGCGCCGGCGGCCATTTCCCTTGCGCGCCGATGGCGAGCGGGACGACCGCAGCTGCCTGTTCGTGGCTTTCAGCAATAGCAAATACACCGGCGGTAAAATGATGATTGCGCCGCAGGCGATTGTCGATAGCGGCGCGATAGAATATGTCCATTGGGGCCCCATCGGCCGGCTGGGCCTGCTGCGGAATCTGCCCAATTTATTTGACGGTTCGCACATCCGGCATCCGCTGGCGTCGCGCCGCATTGCCACCCGGATCGAATTCGATGTGAAGGACGCCGTGGACGTTGTCGTGGACGGTGAAGTGCTTACACTCAACATTGAATCGCTCGAAGTGCTTCCCGGAGCGCTCGACGTGTTGGTATGAACGGCGAACACGAACAGCCGATTTCGGCCCCTGCAACAACGGAGGCGCCTGCGGACCACGGCCTGCGCCGCGCGTGGGCAATTACGCGAACCACTTTCCACTGGCTGCTATCGGCCGCATATTTTTTCCCCGTGTGCTGCTTTCTGGTCCTTCTTGGAATCTTTGTCGATCCTCGCAGGAATGATGGCGCGCAGCGCAGGTTCTGCCGGATCATAATGAAGCTCGCGGGCGCGAAGCTTATCGTGCGGCGCTCGCCGGGTTTCGATCCAAACCGCACCTGCTTTCTTCTGATCAATCACGTCAATCTGTTCGATCCGTTTGTGCTTTACGCCACGATTCCACAATTTTTTCGGGGATTAGAGCTGGAATCGCACTTCCGAATTCCCGTGTACGGCTGGATGATGAAGCGCTTCGGCAACGTTCCAGTGCCGAATACCAACCGCCCTGCGGACCTGAAACGCATGTGGCGGCTGACTCGCGCCGCGCTGCACTCGGGGGTGAGCCTGGCCGTGTTCCCCGAGGGACAGCGGACTCTGAATGGACGCGTGGCCCCGTTCAAAGATGGAGTATTCCGCATGGCGTTGCATTTCGGAACGCCCATCACTCCGGTGAGCGTGGTGGGCGCATTTAAATTCAATAAGAAGACAAGCTGGCTGCTCCGGCCGGGCACTATCACCATCTATCTCCACGACACGATTGAAACCAAAGACCTCCGCAAGGATGATTTTCCGGCGCTCCGCGACCGCGTCCACGCCATTATTTCAAGTCCCATTGACCAGGACCTTGACGCATCGCGCAAAGACTAATCTGGCGCCCAGTTTTGCGATTCTTGCCTTACGAGCGTGTCCCGTCCTGATGGACGTACTTGATGACTTCCACCTCGGACAACGCGATTAGCCCTTCTTGAACCATCTGGTCCAGGTGCGGAAGAAGTTGGCGAATCTTTTCTTCGGAATCTATTACGCTGACCATTACGGGTGCATCGGAAGAAAATGAAAGGAGATGGGAGCGGCGGATCAACGTGCTGGCGCCATACCCTTCGATTCCGCGGAATACGGTGGCGCCGGCAATATCCAGTTCCCTGCATTTTTCCACGATAGCCCGGTAAAGGGGGATTTCCCGCCATTTATCATCCTCCCCGAAATGGATGCGAAGCATTTTGGCTTTTCCTGCAAGCTTCATTTCGCGGCCTCTTTCCCGCTCCCGGTGGACGGGACATCATGTGTATACTTGATGATGTCCACGTCGGAGAGAACGACCAGCCCTTGCTTCACCATGTCATCCAGAACGGGAACGAACGCGCGCAGCTTTTCCTCGGTCTCAACAATGGAAAGCATGATGGGACGGTCGTGAGAAAGATTTAGAGCCGTTTGCTGGTGAATTCTTCGATTTGCGCCGTACCCCAGAATTCCCTGATAAACCGTCACTCCTGCAATATCGTTTGCCCGCAAACTTTCCACCAGAGCCTGGTACAACGGTTTGTCACGCCACTTGTCATTCTCGCCGATGAAAATCCGCATCAGCTTTGCTTTGCCTTCCCGTTTTGCGGGAGGAAGATGGACCTGCGGCCCTTCGGCTGAAAAAGGCTCCGAGGACTTCATGACCATAGTGTCCTGCACCTCGATTAAACCGGTCGCCACCATTTCATGAAGCTTGGGGAAGATTTCATCTACCTTTCCGGCTGATTCGATAAACTCGATTTTCACGGGCAAGTGCTCGGTCAAGCGAAGGATCCGGGTTGTGTGCATCTTATGATCGGCGCCAAATCCCGCTATCCCCCGGACCACGTTGGCGCCGGAAACGCCGCGGTAAAACAGGTAATCCAGGATTGCCGCGTAGAGGGCGTGGCCGTGATACTGCTGATCCTCGCCC
>JBGOVX010000241.1:0-4609 GCA_041478355.1 Terriglobia bacterium
ACTTTCCTGGTGGTCATACCGCGGGGGCCACACCCGTTCCCATCCCGAACACGGAAGTTAAGCCCCGCAGGGCCGATGATACTGCACGGGTAACTGTGTGGGAACGTAGGTCGCTGCCAGGATTTTTATTCAAACGGCCCGCCCCGATTCGATCGGGGCGGGCCGTTTTTGTTTTCCGCGCTTGCGCGGATGAAATTTCTTCCGTAGCCGTCTCTTTACCGTCAAGATCAATTTACCTCGGCGGCTTCGGCCACCAGCGCACAAATCCGTCTCGATTCGGCATCTTGACCTGCGGCAGCGATTTGGCATCGAGCACAGCATCCTTTGAGACAATTCCGTCAATCGATAAAATATAAGCTGTGACCGCGTACACTTCGTCATTGGTCAGCGACTGCGGCGAGGCCGTAGGCATCGCTCGCCGAATATAGTCGAATAGCGTGGTGGCGCTCGGCCAATAACTTACCGGAGTCTTGACCGGCTTGCTTGAAGCGAGCGTTCCGACGCCCCCCGTGAGCTGCTCCATGGGTTTGCCGGCACCTTCCGGTCCATGGCACATCTGGCATTTGTTCGCGTAGATTGCAACGCCCGCCGAAACTGAGCCGCTGCCGGGAGGCAGTCCTCTTCCATCGGGCACCACAGTGATGTCTACTTTTCGAACTTCCTCAGGCGTCAGCGGGCGTCCGAGATTCGGTCCCTGCGCGCCATAAACGGAGGACGCCAGGCAAATCGCTGCCACCGCGACGAGACTAACCGATTTAAGCATAAACATTTTTTACCATCCCTTCGGCATCAACGCCCCAGCTTTGAATTCCGTTGAAGTGGTAGACCTGGCCCGCCGCATATTGAGCGACCCAGTCAGCCCTGGTTGGCTGCACGCCGCCAATCGAGTCGGTGGCCCTGCTCATTAGCACAGAGGGACGCCCGTCCCAGCGCCACGGCAGGCGGAACCGGGTCAGAGCTTTCGACAACACAGGCTCGTTCAATGCCGCAAGCGCCCAGGTTCGCCCGCCATCCGCGGAAACCTCTACCTTGGAAACGCGGCCTGCCCCTGACCATGCCAGTCCGGAAATCTCGTACAGCCCGGGGCCTCGCATGTTGATTCCGAAGGAAGGCTTGAGAATTATGGATTTGGCTTCTTGGAGAAACATGAATTGACGCGCCTTGCCGCTGGGCATCAATTCGGTATAGTGCGAAGTTTCGTCCCTGGCATTCACGGGCGCATCGGTGAGGTTCAATCGGCGCAGCCATTTCACGTTCATATTGCCTTCGAAGCCGGGCAGCAACAGGCGCATGGGATAGCCCTGTTCCGGGCGAATCGCTTCTCCATTTTGGTAAAGGGCAACCATGGCATCGTCCAGGCATTTCTCAAGCGGCACGCTCCTGCTCATTGCCGCCGCGTCGGCGCCCTCCGCGATGACCCACTTTGCTCCGTCTGTAATTCCTGCTTCATCAAGCAGAGTGGCAAGCCGCACGCCTGTCCATTCCGAGCAGGAGATCAGGCCATTGATCTCGCCGGCTGTCATTTGCTGGGGCTGCGCCTGGCTATAGGGCCCGCTGTTGCCGGCGCATTCGACGAAGTGGATGCGAGTCTCCATCGGATAGCGCATCAGTGTTTCCAGTGAAAAGGCCAGCGGACGCTTCACCATTCCGTGAATGATCAGTTCGTGCCGCCCCGGATCGATGTCGGGGACGCCGTTATGATCACGCTCGAAGTGCAATCCACTGGGCGTCAGGGTTCCTTCCAGAAGGTGAAGGGGCGTTCGCGAGGAGCCCGTTCCAGCGCGACCGGGCGCAATCGTAAAGATTCGCTGCACCTTTTCTTGCCACTTGGATGGCACGCCGTAGGCTGTGAAGGACCGCCCAGGCGTCTTCATCCATTCTGGAGCGTTTGCGCCAATGCCATCGTCAGCCTGCGCGAAGCCCACACCGGCGGCCGCGATCCCCGCCGAAAACATTGCGCCTCGCAGCAGCGAACGCCGGTCCAGTAGTCCGTTGTGAGCAACGATTTCGTCTGATGGCTTCACTATTTCCATTCCCTTACGGTTTACCATTCGAGCCTCCATCTAACTTCTTTCATCTCTTCTCGGCCAGAAATAGATAGCGGTTCAGGCAGAAAAAATAAGCGCCCGTGCGCGCAAGGTTCTGGAGTTCCTCGGCCCAGGCGTCCGCTTCCTGTTTTGCGATCGCCTGTCGATCTTGAACGAATCGCCGGACAGTTCGTGTCATATTATAGCTGTAGCCTTCTGGCTTGTACTCGGTGTCCAGATACGGAATCACTTTGCAGTGGCGCATGGAAAATCCGGCGTCGCGCAAACGTGGGCCAAGGGTTCGCGGCAGCACCGGGTGCGCCAAATGTTCGTCCCAAGCTTTCAAGACGCGAGCCATTCGTCCGGGATCGGCGGAATGCCAGAGAACCGTGTGCCAGTCTGTATCGATAATGGCGGCGCGGCCGCCTGGGCGGAGCACTCGATGCAGCTCTGACAAAGCTGTCTGGATTTCGGGAACAAATTCGTACACTTGCGTTGAGACCGCCAGGTCGAAATACTCGTCCGCATAGGGAAGCTGCGTTGCTTCCGCCAACTGGAACTGCGCGTTCCCGAGTTCAACGCAGCGCTCGCGCGCCATGGCGATCGAACTCTCGCTATTGTCCATTGCATGGACCGCGCCGCCCGGTCCCACGGCGCGCGCCAGGTCTTCGGTGACAAAGCCGGGTCCGCAACCGATATCAAGCGCGCATTCCCCGGACTGCGGCGCGACAGCCTCAAGCAACAAGCGCCGCTGGGCCACCACTTCCGGCGCACGATAAGTCAGTTCCAGATGGCGCAGCGCTTTTTCGTCAAATTGTTGCAGAAGGGCAACCTTCGCCGAGATCGGATTTAAACATCGAGATGAAATTGGTTCACCCTGGAATTTACTTCGCGATTTTCTGGGCGGCGGTAATTTACATCTGACCGCCTTGGAATGCAATGTGACCAGGCTTTCCCCAACATGCCGGGTAGTGGGTCAGTTGCCGATAACAGCGCTTATCGGGAGTTGGGCCTAGTAGCATAATGGCAGCACGGGGCTATCCGCAGGCAATGTGATTGGATACCGTGCACGAGGGCATTGGCGTTATATTGGGGACCGGAAATGCATCGGAGGAGGAGGACACCATGTGGCATGCATGTGGAATTCGGTGCGCACTTGGTATCGCCATTGTTACGGTAATCGCGATGTCGGGAGAACCAAGCTTCGCTCAAGGCGGCGCCGATCCTAATGCCGCGCCCAATCCCTATCGCGTGGAGGAAGGCTGGGCGAAATTGCCCCAGGGGCGTAAGTGGGGCGCGGCGATCGGAGTCGACATCGATCGCGACGGCAAGAGCGTCTGGGTTTTTGACCGCTGCGCCACAGCTGATGACTGCTCCAGCTCGAACCTCGCACCGATCCAGGAATTCGATGCCTCCGGAAATCTCGTGGTCAGCTTCGGCGCCGGAATGTTCAATTATCCGCACGCTCTTTTCGTGGATCGCGACGACAATGTGTGGGTGTCCGACGGGAGAGGAAAAAACGGCAAGGGTCACACCGTCATGAAGTTCAGTCCGGTGGGAAAGCTCTTGATGACCTTGGGCAGACCCGGCGTTGCGGGCGATGGCCCGGATACTTTCAACGCGCCCTCCGACGTCTTAATTGCGCCGAACGGCGACATTTTCGTCGCGGACGGACATGGCGGTGACACGAACGCGCGGATCGTGAAGCTGTCGAAGGACGGCAAATTCATCAAGGCGTGGGGAAAGAAAGGGTCGGCGCCCGGCGAGTTCGATACGCCGCACGGACTTGCCATGGATTCCGCTGGGCAACTCTTCGTCGCCGATCGCTTGAACAGTCGCATCCAGATTTTCGACCAGGACGGAAAATTCCTCAGGGAGTGGAGGCAATTCGGTCGGCCGAGCGGCGTCTTCATTGACAATCATGACGTCATCTATGTCGCCGACTCGACATCGAATGACCAAACCAACCCGGGCTACAAGCAAGGTATCCGGATCGGGAGCGTCAGGGACGGCAAAGTCACGGCCTTTATTCCATGGTCTGAAACCAACACGCTGGAAGGCGTCGCGGCGGACGACCATGGCAATGTCTATGCGGGGTTCACCAACACGCTGAATTTTCGAAAATTCGTGAAGAAGTAGCGAGAGCTGTGTCAAGGTACCGAGCCACTCGCGGAAGAGTTGGCTGCATGTTCACTGCGATGGAAACCCCACGCACGCCAGCGCCCAGCTTCACTTATTGTGCCTGAGGAGCCCCGTTATCGGAAACCGGCTCTTGGGCAGATTCCCAGTTACCGATAAGGTGTTTGCCGGGAATTGGACCTAGCAGCATGCGGGAAGCCTGGGGGGGAGGTTTCGGTGCGAGGGAATCTTGATCTTATGGGGCTCTAGTGTCTGAATCCGTTTGGCTGGAGTACTTCCTCCAATGTACAATTGGCCCCAGTATCCAAGAGATATTTTAAGGATTCTACTCCTCAATGGCAGCCGAACAGCGCCGTGCAACCCGCCATGCTCTTATTGCTGCTGCAGAAATAATCGAACTGCGAACTGACACGCATTTTAAAGCACGGACTTCAGACTTGAGC
>JBGOVX010000208.1:0-5900 GCA_041478355.1 Terriglobia bacterium
ACGACCGTATCCGCGGCTTCTTGATCGAAAAAGGAACCAAGGGTTTCAAGACCTGGGATGTGCATGGGAAATTATCGTTGCGCGCTTCGGTCACCTCGGGCCTGGCGATGAGCGATTGCGAAATCCCGGCGGAAAATGTCCTGCCCGGCGTTGCCGGATTGAAGGGGCCGCTTAGCTGCCTGACGCAGGCGCGCTACGGCATCGGGTGGGGCGCGATCGGCGCGGCGATGGCTTGCTACGACACGGCGCTGCAGTACTCGAAGACGCGCAAGCAATTCCAGAACAAGCCGATTGCGTCGCATCAACTTGTGCAGGACAAACTGGTGTTCATGATTACGGAGATTTCCAAGGCTCAATTGCTGGCGCTGCACGCGGGCAAATTAAAAGATCAAAAACGCCTGGACCCCGCGCACGTCTCCATGCTGAAAATGAACAACGTGTGGATGGCCATGGAAACGGCGCGCAAGGCCCGGGACATTTTGGGCGCGAACGGGATCGTGGACGATTACTGCGTCATGCGCCACATGAATAACCTCGAATCGGTTTACACCTACGAGGGCACGCATGACATTCACCGCCTGGTCATCGGCGAACGCATTACGGGCATTCCCGCCTACTTCTAAAGCCCGAGGAGGCCTTATGTTTCGCTATAACGGCTGGTCCGCATTGGTTCTTCCCCCGTTCGTTCTTCCATGGATCTCGCAGGCCGTCCTGTTGGGGGCTTTGTCGTTTGCTGCCGCCATCTTGCCGGCATCGGGCGCGGAGAAACCTAAGGTTCGCACCATTACCGCGTTTGTCCGCCTGGACGCCAGCCAATACAAGCAGCAAATCGCGGATACCCTGGTCATGCTGCGCAACGCGAAGGCCCGCTTCGAACTTGCGGGCTACCAGGTGCAGACCATCCGCATCTCGACGCAACCTTTCCCGGAATACACGCGCGGGATGTCCAAGCAGGCCACCCTCGCCTTCTTTCACGATTTCGATAATCTTGCGAAACAGGAAAACTTCCTCGCCGCCATCGGCCCCGCGCTGATGTCCGAAAATGATGATCCCGAACAGGCCCAGACCCTGGCTGAGATTCTGAGCCTCTCCAGCGCCACCAGCGGCAGCATCGTGGTGGCCGGGGACGACGGCGTCCACTGGAAAGCCGTACATGCGGCCGCGGACGTCATGAAATATCTGGAAGACCACTCCGGGCACAGTCTCGGCAATTTTCACTTCGCGGCGATTGCCAACGTGCCAGCCTACACGCCTTTCTTTCCTGCGGCGTACCACCAGGGGCTGGGACGCCAATTCGCCATCGGCCTGGAATCCGCGAACGTGGTGGCCGCGGTGATGGCCATACGGCGCGACCCCGAGGCGACGCGACAAGCGCTAATCGCCGAGCTGGGAATGCACGCCCGTGCAGTAGAGGATATTGCCAGCAAGATTGACCAGGAAACCGGCTGGACCTACATGGGACTCGATCTTTCTCCCGCGCCGATGAAAGAGGCGTCGATCGGTTCGGCGACGGCGGGATCGACTGGCGCCCGTTTTGGCACCAGCGGCACGCTGACCGCCGCCGCAACCATCACTTCGGCATTGCGCGATATTACCGTGAAAAAATCAGGCTATTCGGGATTGATGATGCCGGTGCTTGAAGACACACGCCTTTCGCAGCTCTGGAGCGAAGGCGCGCTCTCGATGGACCAGCTTCTCGCCTATTCGGCCGTATGCGGCACCGGACTCGACACCATCCCATTGCCGGGAGACGTCACGTCGCAACAACTCGAGCGCATCATCGGCGATGTCGCCACCCTCTCGGTGAAATTGTCCAAGCCCCTGAGCGCCCGCTTGCTGCCAGTTGCCGGAGCGAAACCCGGCGACCGGACGGCGTTCGAAAATCCAAATCTGGTGGACACGGTTATTCAACC
The DNA here is from genome assembly GCA_041478355.1 of Terriglobia bacterium. GTDB lineage: Bacteria > Acidobacteriota > Terriglobia > Acidiferrales > UBA7541 > Palsa-360. Next base: position 1,914 of record JBGOVX010000208.1, read on the forward strand.
GCTGCCTTAGCAGGATCGAAAGTCGGTGTCTTCCTGCAACTTCACAAACGAACGAAGAATCTTTAGAGCACTGCTCGAAGGCTGTGCTGGTTGTACTCGGCAGGTTGGTTTAGGATAGGGGCTGTTTTTGGCCGCATTATTCGCAGGGCCGTGATCCGAACGCGCACCAGATCCAAAATCATGCGGGGCGTGTAGCGCCCGCCGGAAGTTGTCCCGACGTGGTCGGGTGGCGGGCATGTGCTCGAATGTAAGATGCCCCGACAGGGTCGGGGCGCTACACGGACACCACAAAAGCGACCGGGAGATGCGATGGAAATCGAACTGAGTCTGGAATTTTTGCGCGTCGTCGAAAGAGCGGCCATTGAGTCGGCGAAGACCATGGGACTGGGCGACGCCCACAAAGCCGATCAAGCGGCCGTCGAGTCCATGCGCAAGGTGATGGACGAGGTGCCCATGGACGGCACGATTGTGATCGGCGAAGGCGAGCGCGACGAAGCCCCCATGCTTTTTATCGGCGAAAGAATTGGCGCCGCTCAGCATGTCCGCGGCTTCAATTTCCCGGCCGTGGATATTGCCGTCGACCCCTTGGAGGGCACCAATCTGTGCGCCACCGGCGCGCCCGGCGCGATTACGGTTCTGGCCGCGAGCGAAAAGGGCGGGTTGCTGCACGCCCCCGATCTTTATATGGAAAAAATTGTGGTGGGGCCGTCGTGCAAGGGCGCCGTGGAGATGGACGCGCCAGTTGCCGACAATCTGCGCGCCATCGCCAAACGCCTCGATCGCGGCGTCGAAGACCTGGTCGTGATTGTGCTGGACCGGCCGCGCCATGAAAAGCTTATCGCGGACATTCGCGCCACCGGGGCGCGCATCCGCCTGATAGCCGACGGCGATCTTTCCGCAGGCATTGCCGCTGCCGTCATTGGAACTGGCGTCCACGCCGTGATGGGCACCGGAGGCGCGCCCGAAGGCGTATTGACCGCGGCGGCTCTTCGCTGCCTCAATGGCCAGATTCTGGCGCGCCTGGTGGTATCCAAACCAGAACACGAGGAGCGGCTTGAGAAGATGGGCATCAAGAATTCCAAGCGCATTTACACTGCGGAAGAATTGGCCCCCGGGAAAAAAATAATCTTCGCGTGCACCGGAGTGACCGACGGAAACCTATTGCGCGGCGTGCGATTCTTCGGTGAAGGCATCCGCACGCAATCGCTGGTGGTCACGCTCGACGAACGTCAGGTGCGCTTTATCGATACGGTGACTCTCGAGAAGCGCCCGGACGTCAAAGTTCGCTTCGCGTAAGCCGGGTTTAGAATCGATTTTGGGAAATTACGGGATGTGGCGTGGGGATTCCTTCACACAACTAAGTGCGTGACGGCGCGAACCCTCCCGCCAGGGGGAGAGTTCGCGCCGTCTCACACAGATTTTTTCTAGACCGTCTACCGATGGCCCATCGCGGCTGGATGCATCCGTCGCGCCAATTGCTCCATGCGAGCCGGCTGTGGCGATGCTAAGGGACGCACTTCCACGCTGGCACTGGAGACATGGTCGCTGATCGCGGCCAAGCGCTTCAGAATCGATTGCCACTGTTCCCAGTCGAGCTGCCGCAAGAACGGCCGTAGCCCTTGGATAAATGGATCCTCCAGCAGGGCTTCACCATTCGATTCGGGGACGAAGAAGCGGTTCAAGCCGACTCCGAGCGCCTCGGAAATCTTTTCCAGCGTCCCGAGACTGGGAGTCATTTGGCCGCTTTCGATCCGCGACAGGTACGACCGGGATACCCGCGAGCGTGCCTGGAGCTGGCTTTGCGTCATCCCGCGCGATTCGCGCAACTGCCGGATGCGCTGCCCAATGTTCTCCACTGTCTCGCGGTTCGGCCATTTCTCGAAGAGTTGCCGGTCGTCACCCGGAAGCTCCTGAGGCTCCGGAGGCGGAATAAGAAATTCCACCTTCGGCGGCAGCAGGCGCAGGCACCGGCGGCAATTCCCCGTGCGGGTGCGATACTGCACAAGCCCGCAGGTTTTGCAACGGATGACTTCGCGGTCTAGGTCCATATCCATATTGGCCTTGTTACCGTTTGTTCCGTTCATTCCATTCTTACTAGTTTGTTCCGACACCGGTACTCCTCGCGTGACTATTCCGGCATGCGGATGAGAGGAACTACGCTCGGGGGGAAGGCAGAAGCTGGCGCGACCGCCATATTGAGGGTACACACCATCGGTGTCAAGCTTTTTCTTCATCTAACTACCAAATCGGTAAAATCTGGAAATCCATTAGTGGTTGCCCCGCCTCCGGCACTCCCAGCTCAAGAACATGCCGTAAGTGTTTCTGTTGCGGTATCCTAGTGCGTCATATTCAAGCAGGGCAGACACTGCCGAGTGTCCTGATGAGCACAGTGACGCCACAAACTGCACTGGTATGTCCTTAGTTGTTGCGTCACCGCTGACCAGGATTCGAGGGACAGGCGGCCCGTCGCTGGGTCTCCGAATGAAAAATGCCTGTCCTGCATTCATGTCTAGGGGGGACACCATGCCGACACGAGACGACGCCTGGGCTTTGCTATGCCAATACACGCAAAACGAGAACCTGCGCAAACACGCGCTCGCTGTGGAGGCTTGCGTTCGAGCCTACGCGCGCAAGTCCGGCGCCGACGAAGAACTCTGGGGCCTTACCGCCCTGCTGCATGATTTCGATTACGAGCGCTGGCCGAATGACGCGCACAGCCCCACCCAAGAGCATCCCGCCGGCGGCTCGCCAGTCCTGCGCGAGCACGGCTATGCGGAGGAAATCATTCGCGCAATTATTTCGCATGCGGATTACTGCAACGTTCCGCGCCAGACGCCGCTCGAGCACACTTTATTTGCTTGCGACGAACTCGCGGGCTTCCTCACCGCATGCGCGCTGGTCAAACCCGGCAAGAGCATCTTCGAGGTCGAGCCCGACTCGGTGAAGCGCAAACTTAAGGACAAAGCGTTCGCCCGCGGCGTGAATCGCGACGACGTCCGCAAAGGCGCCGATGAATTGGGCGTCCCCATCGATGAGCACATCGCGTTCTGTATCGCCGCCATGCGCAGCGTCGCGGATGCTCTTGGCTTGCGCGGAAATCACCCGGTCACAGAGTAAAGAACGAAAGACTGCCCGCCCCAAAACAGGGCGGCCGCTACAAAAGCGAATCCCACCAATTAGACGGTGGTTTTGTAGCGGCCGTTCCGTTCCGTGTTTTCAGGGACGGCACGGGCACTTTTTTAAAATTGCCCCAGCAACAAACGCGAAGCCGCTCGCTAAGTTTTGCGAACTGTGTCAAAATGCATGCATGGGAAACAAAAATGCACCAAAACGCGAGAAGAAGAAGCCATCAAAGAAAGAATCCAAACCTCAGCCACCCACGCGGAAAGCAAGTTAACATTCAGCTTCCTCAGGCTGCGGAAAAGCTCGAAAGACAAAACCGAGAGTTCCATCCGCAGCCTGACAAAAAATTGAATCCAGTCTTCTCTTCTGCAAACCTTTAATTTGCTTGGCTTTTCTGCCCTGATTCAATTATGACCTCTTGGAACGGGCGCACGATTGGCGGGAGCGCGCAAGACTGCTATTATTGCTGGGCGTAAAGAATATGCAGATTTTCCCCATCACGCGGCGGAAGACGTACGGCGTCAAGGTTGGCCATGTACAAGTGGGCGGCGGCGCGCCGGTGGTCGTCCAGTCGATGACCAACACGGACACGGCAGACATTGCTGGAACCGTGACGCAGTGCAAGGAGTTGGCCGATGCCGGCTCGGAGCTGGTGCGCATCACGGTGAACATGCCGGAGTCGGCGGCGGCTGTGGCGGAAATTGTGGCGCGGCTGCGCGATGCCGGATGTAATGCGCCGATCATCGGCGATTTTCATTACAACGGGCACGTCCTGCTGACCAAATACCCCGACTGCGCGCGGGCGCTCGATAAGTACCGCATCAATCCCGGGAACGTCGGAGCAGGCGCGCGGCGCGACGAGCA
>JBGOVX010000050.1:0-19070 GCA_041478355.1 Terriglobia bacterium
GACCATCATGATCAATCCGCGTCGCGACGCATGGTCCTTGAGATGAGACTTCAAATGGCTGGTCAGATAGTTGATGCGCTCGCTCAATAGTGCAATCTGGACTTCGGGCGAACCCGTATCCTTGACATGCGCCCGATACTGCTCGATCAACACTGACTTCGCTTCTTTCAAGTCACCCTCTCCGCCGATCCCATTCATCTCTACTCTCATTTCGTCTTCTCTTCGACTCTAGGAGAGTAGCATACGCCGGCGGTTTCATGCAAAATCTTTCTGCGTGGAAAATATTTCGAAACAGGAGCTTGCGCCTGCCGCCGCAAGCGCTTTGCCTGGCTATTTCCCTCGAATCATTTCCCGTGAATCAGGGAAAGAAACTCTTCGCGCGTCTGCATATTGTCGCGAAATACTCCCAACATGGCGCTGGTTACCGTTTGCGGGTCCTGTTTTTCGACCCCGCGCATCACCATGCACAGATGCCGCGCCTCCATCACCACGCCCACCCCCAGCGGCGAAATTTTTTGCTGTATGGCGGTGGCAATCTGGTTGGTCAGACGTTCCTGGATCTGCAGGCGCCGGGCAAACATGTTCACCAGGCGCGGAATCTTGGATAGCCCGACCACTTTTTTATCCGGAATGTAGGCCACGTGGCATCTTCCGAAAAAAGGCAGCATGTGATGTTCGCACAGGCTGTAGACCTCGATGTCTTTCACCAGAACCATCTGGTCGTAGCACACGCTGAACATGGCTCCGTTCAGAACATTTTCGGGGTCCTGATGATAGCCGCTGGTCAGGTACCGCAACGCTTTCTCAAACCGCTCGGGCGTGCGCCGCAAACCCTCGCGGCTGGGGTCTTCCCCGATCATGTGCAATATCCGCCGCACCAGATCGGCGATGGATTCTGACGTCCCCGTGCTGCCTGGTTCAGTCAGCGGTATTTCCTCGGTACGCTTTAGTTTTTCACTCATGGACGGCAGACTCTCCCGTATATTCAAAACTGTTATTGCTGGTTTCTTCCAGGCGCACGCGCTCGAGCTTGGCGCGGGGAAAATTGCGCAAGCGGTTAAAGATCTCGATGCAGAGATTTTCGGTGGTGGGCACGCGTTCGCGAAATGCGGGAATCTCCTGGTTTACGTATTTGTGATCGAAAGGCTCGATCACTTCGCGCTCGACAAACCCGTCCAAATCGCTCAGGTTCGCAATCATTCCGGTCGCCGGGTCTACCGGGCCCGAGACGGCAACTTCGACCACGTAGTTATGCCCATGCCCATAAGGATTATTGCACTTGCCGTAGACGCGACGGTTCTCCTGGTCGCCAAGCAGCGAGCTATGCAGACGGTGCGAAGCCGCGAAGCAGTATCGCCGGGTCAGATGCAGCTTCATTTGATGTGACACCGGGCGCGTCACCGCGCTCCTCCCGCTCCGTTGCCCTCGCCATAGCAATCGACAAACAAGTCGGGCGTTTCGTACAAGCGAATCCGGTGCAAGCGGCCACGGGTAATCTTGGGCTCGAGCAGCCGCCAAATCACCGTGGCAATGTTCTCGCAGGTCGGAATCTGCCCGGAAAGCTCGGGCACCTCGTAATTCAGAAAGCGGTGATCCATGCGTTCGCTCACTTCGCGCAGCAAAATTTCCTTCAGCTCCTTGAGATCGAGCACCATGCCCGTAGCCGGGTCTGGCTCGCCCGCCACGGTCACTTCAAGAGCGTAATTGTGCCCGTGTCCGTGCGGATTATTGCATTTGCCAAAAATCCGCCGGTTCTCCTCAGCCGAAAATGCCGGGTTATGATAGAGATGCGACGCCGAGAACTCGATTTTGCGTGTCAGATAAACCATAAGAAGGGGGCAATCACTCGCAGTCCAAAACACGACTCACGAGTCACAAATTACTTCCCCGCCACCGGATACTCCCGGCCTTTCCAGGAGACGCGCCCGCGCGCATACAACCATTCCGAGGTAAGCAGCGCTGCCGCGTACAGAGCGACCGCTGGCATATAGTATAAGGCATACCATCCGGGAAAACGATTGCGCCGCAGCGTGGCAACATACCCCGCATGCCGCCCGGCCAATAAGACCACTCCCAGCACACCCAGGATTGGATGCAGCGGAGTAAGTAGAAGTAGCAGCAAAGGTATCCAGGGAACCACTCCGCGCAGTTCACGACCCGCCGCGCGCGACGTTCCGCCCATCAGGGGGTATAGATTCTTGGTCCAGCCCTGCCACATGGCCCCGAATGTCCGGTACATCCTCACGCGCATGATTCCATGCCCGGAGGCAAAGTGCAGGCGAATCCCGGCTTGTTTGGCCAGCCGCGCGAGGGCGACGTCTTCGAGCACCTCCCCGGCGACGGCCGCGTGTCCCCCAATGCGCCGATAGTCCTCGCGCCGGATCAGCAAGTACTGCCCGCTGGCCGCGGCTGCCGGGGAATCGGGGTCATTCACATCATCGTAGGAGAATTTTTGCGCCAGCCGGGTATAGACGAACGGGATCAGGGTCCGCTCCCACCACGTCTTGGTCTCCTGTTCGGGCGAGTAGGAAACCAGGCCGGCCCCGGTCGCAGCGGCATCGGCAAGGGCATGAGCCGTTGAATTGGGCAGATGCACGCCATCGGCGTCGGTGAACAGCAGCCAATCCCCTGTTGCTTGCGCGGCGCCCAGCGAGTTGGCATAGTTTTTTCCTACCCAGCCCCCCGGCAACGTTTGCGTTTCCAGGACACGCAATTGCGCGTAGCGGGACGATAGGCATTCGAGTATCGCCGCCGTGCCGTCGCCAGACTGGTCGTTGACTACAAATATCTCCGCAATTTCCGGCTGAGCGGCCAGCGATTCAACAGCGGCGGCAATCGTCGCTTCCTCGTTGCGCGCAGGCACGATGGCGGAAACGGTAGTGGGGACATTCATAGGTGGCGTGCATGCGCGGGTAGTGAGCTAGTCTAATATGAAACGTGCCCGCTGCATCCCGGAAAACACGGGACGCAGCGGCCGCTACAAAATCGCACTGCCCAAGTGGCATTTGCCTTTGCAGAGGCCGCCCGGTTTCTGGGCGGGCAGCCGTTCGTTCTAATCGGAACCATTCAGATCCACTACCGGCGTCGCAAATCGGCTCGCATGAACCCGAGCGGAAAAGGTATTATATAGGGGCTGGAGCGAAACCGTTGAAGCATAAAATCCTAAGTCCCCTGGTTTTGATTTTTGTGGCCGTAATGCTGTACGCGTTCGTGACGCCCAGCTATCGCCAGGGCGAAGCTAGCCTGGCAGGGCGCAGAGCCAAGGATTTTCAGATTCAAATCCCGGGCGCCTCGCATCTGGCCGACCTGCGCGGCAAAGTTGTAGTCCTGAATTTTTGGGCGTCGTGGTGCCCGCCGTGCCTCGAAGAAACCCAATCGCTCAATAAGCTGCAGCAGGAGATTGCGTCGAACGGCGGCGTGGTCCTCGGCATAAGCGTGGACGAAGATAAGGCCGCCTACGACAAGTTCCTGGTGGACAACCGCGTGATCTTTCCTACCTACGATGACTCCACAAAGAAAAGTGCGGCGGATTACGGAACGTCCATGTATCCGGAAACCTATTTGATCGATCGCCAGGGCCGCCTGGCGCGCAAGATCGTAGGCCCTCAGGATTGGCAATCCCCCGAAATCATGCGTTCCATCCAAATCCTGCTAAATCAGAATTGACATCCCCACAGAACGAATTAGCACTCACTCAAATCTCCCATACCGTCATTCCGAGCGAAGCGAGGAATCCCTCCTTCTTTCGCCGGCCAAGACAGAACAATTCCTCACTTCGCTCGGAATGATGGCGTGCTAGTATGCGGTGAATTCCTCATGGATAGAACCTTCCACGTCTACATTCTCGCGGGCGACTCGGGCGTAGTGTACACAGGCATGACAAACAATTTGATGCGGCGCATATCGGAGCATAAACAAAAGAAAATTCCGGGCTTCACGCAGAAATACAACGTGACCAAGCTCGTGTGGTTCGAGGCACACGGCAGGGCTACTAGCGCCATCGCCCGGGAAAAGCAAATCAAAGGATGGAGCCGGACGAAGAAACTCGCGCTCGTTGAAGCAAAGAATCCACATTGGAAGGACTTGACCGAAATGCTACAGAGGGATTCCTCGCTTCGCTCGGAATGACGAGCTAAGGGGCTCTTTCCGCAGCCGGTGAAGCCCGTCCTACTAAGTCCGCCACCCTCCGCACAATTGAGATCCTGACAGAACAACCTGGCGGTTCGCCCAAATCCCTAAAATCGTCATTCCGAGCGCAGCGAGGAATCTCTCTTTCTTTTCGGGGGCTCGGTACCGCCCTGGAAGTGCAGAAAAAAGCCCCACCCTTGTTCGCCTTGGCGGACAAGGATGGGGGTTTTTGCTTCGAGAAATTAGGATCAGACAGAAAGATTGATTTTCCGCAACCGCAGCGCGTTGGTGATGACCGACACCGAGCTAAAACTCATCGCCGCCGCCGCGATCATGGGGCTGAGCAGCAGGCCGAAGAGCGGATAAAGAATTCCCGCCGCGATGGGCACCCCCAACGAGTTGTACACAAATGCGAAAAACAAATTCTGCTTGATATTGCCCATCGTGGCCCGGCTCAACGAGCGCGCGCGTACGATGCCGCGCAGGTCGCCCTTTACCAGCGTGACTCCGGCGCTCTCCATCGCGACGTCGGTGCCGGTACCCATGGCGATTCCCACTTGCGCCTGTGCCAGCGCGGGCGCGTCGTTGATTCCGTCACCGGCCATCGCTACGAAGCGGCCTTCGCCTTGCAGCCGCTTCACGATGCTGGCTTTGTCCTGGGGCAGAACTTCGGCAACCACTTCGTCGATCTGCAACTTTTTGGCAACGGCTTGGGCCGTCGTGCGGCTATCGCCGGTCAGCATCACGATGCGGATGCCGTCCGCGTGAAGTTGTTGAATCGCTTCAGCAGTGGTCGTTTTGATGGGGTCGGCGACGGCGAGCAATCCAGCGATCTTATTTTCGACAACCACGAACATCACCGTCTGGCCTCCGTTGCGCATGGCCTCTGCTTTCGCGGAAACCGCACTGGCGTCCACGCCGAATTCTTCGAGCAGCTTCTGATTTCCCAAGGCGACGGAAATGTTTTCGACGCGGCCGCGAACGCCCCGGCCCGTCAGGGATTCAAACGCCTCGGTTGAGCCAAGCTGAATGCCGCGTTCTTCCGCGCCCTTCACAATCGCGGCGGCCAGCGGATGCTCGCTGCCGCGTTCCAGCGTTCCCGCAAGGCGTAACAACTTGCCGGCATCAAACCCGCGAGCGTCAAGCGGCTCGACCGAAACCAGCTTGGGTTTGCCCTCGGTGAGCGTGCCGGTCTTATCCACCACAAGCGTGTCAACCTTGCGCAGCAATTCAATCGCCTCGGCATTCTTGAACAGCACGCCGAGAGACGCCCCTCTCCCGGTGGCCACCATGATGGACATCGGCGTGGCCAGCCCCAGCGCGCACGGACAGGCAATAATCAGCACTGCGACCGAGTTGATAATGGCGTGCGCCATGTGAGGATCTGGTCCCCACGCGGCCCAAACGACAAATGTCAGTGCGGCAATGCCAACGACAACGGGCACAAAATATCCGGCCACAACGTCCGCAAGCTTTTGTATGGGCGCGCGGCTGCGCTGCGCTTCGCTGACCATTCGAACGATCTGCGCCAAGAGCGTTTCCGAACCGACGCGCTCCGCGCGCATCACCAGCGAACCCGAGCCGTTTACGGTCGCGCCGGTCACGCGCGACGCCTTCACTTTTTCAATCGGGATCGGCTCGCCGCTGATCATGGACTCGTCCACGCTGCTTGAACCTTCCAGAACCACGCCATCGACCGGAATCTTTTCGCCAGGACGCACGCGCAGCCGGTCTCCGGGCTTGATTCGATCGAGCGGCACGTCAGCCTCGGAGCCGTCTTCCCGCATCAGGCGCGCGGTTTTTGGAGCAAGGCCGAGCAAAGCTTTGATCGCGGCGCCGGTCTGGCTTCTGGCTCGCAACTCCATCACCTGCCCGAGCAGCACCAGCGTGGTGATGGCCGCGGCCGCCTCAAAGTACACGGCGACTTCTCCTCCCTCGCCGCGAAACGACGCGGGAAATATGCCGGGAAAAAGTACTCCTACGATGCTAAACGAGTAGGCGACGCCCACGCCCAGCCCAATCAGCGTAAACATATTCAAGCTGCGATTTACGATGGATCGCCAGCCGCGCACGAAAAACGACCAGCCTCCCCACAACACGACAGGAGTGGCCAGAATCATTTCAAACCATTGCCAAGCGCGCGGCGAAGCAAATCGCATTAGGCCGGCGACAGGAGGCATAAGATTTGCCATGGCCACGATCAGTATGGGAATGGTCAGCGCGACGCAGACCCAGAATCGCCGCGTCATATCTTTCAGCTCCGGATTCGCTTCTTCCTCGATACTAATCGTTCGCGGTTCAAGCGCCATGCCGCAGATCGGGCAGGAGCCTGGGTTATCCCGAACGATTTCCGGATGCATGGGACATGTGTATTCCGTCTTTGTCGCAAGTGGAACGGCTATTACCGGCTCCAGCGCCATGCCGCACTTAGGACAATCCCCAGGTCCCTGCTGGCGCACCTCGGGGTCCATCGGACAGGTGTATTCGTTCGCAGCTTTCGGAGTTGCAGCAGAAGGCGGCGTGTGCGCTGCTAACACTTCTTTCCGAGGCCCAGACACCGGGGCTGGCATGATCTGCACCGGCTGCGAAGTCATCGGAGCAATGCCCACGAGAGTTTTGGGCGCCAAATATTTCCCCGGATCGGCGCTGAACTTTTGCTGGCAGCCCTGGCAGCAGAAGTAATACGTTTTGCCCGCGTGCTCGTGCGTCGCTTTGGCGCGCGCGGGGTCCACCGCCATTCCGCAAACGGGATCTTTTTCAATCGAACTAGCCGGCGCGCTCATAGAGTCCTCATCGCGAATGTTTGTCCATCAATTGCAGCAATTCTTCATACATGGCTTCGGCGCGCCCTGGCGAACCATTTCGTATGGCCTCGGAAGCGCAATATTTCAAATGATTGCTCATCAGGGCGCGTCCCACCGACCGCAGCGCTTCCTGGACCGAGGAAATTTGCACCAGGATATCGGCGCAATAGTGGTCTTCGGTAATGAGGCGTTGCAGGCCGCGGACCTGCCCTTCGATGCGCCGCAGACGCTTCAGGTTCGACAGCTTGATTTCAGGATCGACCGCCAAAGCCTTGCGGGACTTCCTGCCCGCGCCGCAAGCGCATGCGGAGTTTGCGTCCCGTGTTGCGGATTTTTTAACTACCAAGGCGTTCCCATCCCTTTCAGGTCTGCTGATTCTTATACTATACCCCTCCCCCCTATGTAAAGCCGCAGGGCCTCCGCTGCCTGCTGGTATAATAAATGCATGACGCTGATGGAGATTACCTACCAGTTGCAGTCGCCGCTGCAGCCCGAGCAGCTTCGCGCGCTGGGCAGCTTTGCCAACACCTACGGACTGCGCCGCTTCCGCGTGGACGACAAGGCCAACCGGCTATCGTTTGAATATGATGCTTCGCGGCTGAAGGAAACCGAAGTCGCGCACGTGCTCCGGGCAGCGCGCATTCCAGTGCTGGGGCGTGTCGAGCCTGTGGCGACGGTTTCGCAAATTTAGAAGCGGCCAACCTGCTAATAGACCGTGACGGCGGAGAGGTCTCCTATGCTACTGACTTTAGCGCTCCTGTGGTCCATGGCGCAGGCGCAGCTGTCGTCGCCACCCACCGCAAATAATCTCGGGACTATTAGAGGCACGGTTGTTGATCCAGATGGAAAGCCGGTAGAGGGCGCTAACGTGTATGCGACTAACCAGAATGACCCACCAATGTCGCGCCCATACGCAACCACAACCAATGCAAACGGTGAATTCGTCCTAGTTCAGGTTCGTCCTGGCCCGGAGGTTCGAATCCACGCTTACAAAGACATCGACTACTACTCGTGGATTAAATGGGGCTTTAACCTTCCTCCCAAATTGGAGATGCCCGAGGTCGAGGTGAAGCCCGGGCAAACAGTCACCGGGGTAATTGTCCGGCCGATGCAAAAGCAGGGGAGATTAAACCTGGTAGTGCGTGACGCCGACACCAAAGAGTTGGTCCATGGAATTCTCTATGTGTTTTGTCGTGAGGATCATCCGACCGAGGGGGGCTATTGCACGGGGGGCTCAGAATCTGAAACATTCGTTCCGGTGGGAGTAGGAATTTCGATCAAGATCAAAACCGACAACGGTAAGCACGTGAAATGGGAGTACCGCGACCCAAAAACCGGATCTCCGTATTTCAGGGCGAAATCTGGCGAAACTGAATCGATGAATGTATATCTACGCAAAAAATAAGAATCGAGATCGTGAAAACAAGGCTCGGTACGAGTGAAGACGATCCTGCCAAAAGAAAGGGGCCCTCGCTTGGGAACGAGAACCCCGAAAGACGCATTCAGTTTGCCAGTCTTTTTTTGACCAGCGCGTGGGGTCATCCATCCTAGCTTCCCTCTCAGAGGCAGGTGGGAACGACCAGCACAAATCCTAGAGCAAGCCCCTTCCCCCTCGCTCCAGGACTTGTGAAGATCGTTTATTTGAATGCGTCCACGTTTGTAATCCAAAGCACGCAGGCAGCCAATCGTTCAAAGTACCTTCCACTCATAATTCCCTTATTTTCTTATTGTTCCGAAGGTGTGAATTTGCGCATTGCAGTGCTGCAAGCGTAGCGGCATCCTGTTTCGGGAGAACTGACTCCCGGCTCGGGAATTAACCCGTAAGCGCCATAAGCGCGCCGACCCAGCCGGCCCTGCGAAAGTCTACAGATTCTGCCTCAAAATCACTACTAAAGTGGACCTTCGTAAACAGTTGGACACATTTTGGGGAAGGTGCAGCCGCCAATCCGGGATTTCGCTTGACACTTTCGAACATCAACGTCCAGACTTAATTATAGAAGTGCTGCCGTGAAAAGACGCGCAACTTCCCGCAGATCTATGCTATCTGCCATAAGCTGAACCACATACAGGAGCCATGGAATCATGGATTCGTCTCCTCTGAAGCTTGCCGAAACACCTATTGCCGTTCCCGAAGCGTCATCTGCCGCCCCGTCTGCCGCCAAGGTGTCCACAGCAGCAATTGTTGCCACGATGCTGCAGGCATCCAAACAAGTAAGCGACCTGATCTTTTCGCCAGGCCGGACGCCGCAAATCGAGGTAAACGGTCAGCTGCAAGGGGTGAACATTGCCGGTGTCGGAAAGCTTACTCCGGATGCAACCAAAAAAATCGCCAGCGACTTGCTTGGACGCAATGAACTTGTAGCCGCCAAGCTTGAAAAAGAAGGATCGGCTGATCTCTCCTACAGCGTGCCCGGAGTCGCACGTTTTCGGGTAAACATTTTTCGGCAGCGAGGCTCCTATGCAGCCGTGTTGCGTGTGATCCCGCAAACGATTCCAGATCTTGCGTCGCTCAATCTGCCTGCTCATCTCGGCGAGATCGCGGACCTGCGCACCGGTATCGTGCTGGTGACCGGGCCAACCGGCTCGGGAAAGTCCTCGACACTGGCGGCCATCCTGGACAAGATCAACCATGAAAAGGCCTACCACATCCTAACCATTGAGGACCCCATCGAATTTCTTCATGGCCATAAGAAATCGACCATCCATCAGCGGGAACTGCACAGCGATACTCCAAGTTTCGCGCTGGCGCTTCGTGCGGCCCTGCGCCAGGCGCCAAAAGTTATATTGGTTGGAGAAATGCGCGACAAGGAAACCATCGAGATTGCGCTGGAGGCCTCGGAAACCGGCCACCTTGTTTTCTCCACCCTGCACACGATTGACGCCTCAAAAACCATCGAGCGCATCATTGGCGTATTCCCAGTGGCCGACCAACTAGCGATCCGTTCGCGCGTCTCTAGAGCTTTCCGTTACATCGTTTCCCAGCGCCTGATCCCTAAGAAAGATGGGACCGGCCGCATCGCGGTCATTGAAATTCTGAAATCCACCATGCGCACCCGCGAGTATGTCGAAAAGGGAGAGGGCGAAGGCAAGACCTTATTGGACGCCATGCGGGACGGCTCGACCGAGGGAATGCAATACTTTGACGGAGAGCTGGACCGGTTGATCCGTGCCGGCGTCGTCGACCTCGAAGTCGGGCTTGGCTATGCGACCAACGCCGGAAACCTGCGGCTGGAGCTTGCGGACCTGGCGGAAAGCTCCTGACACCGCTCCCTGTAACCCATTCCACAACAATAGATTACAAATATAGCGGGTACTAATACTTTCAGAACCCCGATACCAGCAGAACCTATCGCAAGAGCTATAGTCCGAAGCCATGCCTTAATTTCACAATGAGGCATGGCATCAACAAGCCGTCGAATCAACCACGCAATACGTACCGCAGTTCTTCTGGTTACCGCTTCTGCGGCGGCTCTTGCCAATTCTTCCACCACCCTGCTTACCAGTTCGCAGACGCCCCTGTGCTATTGCCACTGTGAGCATGAGAACGGAATGCACAAGTGCACGATGATGTGTGAGCTGCCCAAGTATGAGGATCGCTCGTGGGCCAAATCGTGCCATAAGAAAATGTCTCCGGAAAAGCAATCGCCTTCGCCTGCTTTCCATTCCCGCAAAACCAATCGCATCGAAGCGGCCCGCAAGTAGTCGATTCGCCATAAAACCTCTTTCTCCGATGAATGGTCTGGCCAACTGCGGCATTGGCGGCTTTTCTGCGCTAGAATGCATGCTCCAAGCAGGACGATCATCATTGGGGGAACCCCTTGCGGGAAGGTCAAGCAAATACCAAGTCCACGGTCCGCCACGATTGGACCCGTGAAGAGATTCGCCAAGTCTATCAACAGCCGTTGCCCGATCTGATTTTCTCCGCGCAACAGTTGCACCGCGAATTTCATGACCCGAGTCGCGTTCAATTCTGCCGCCTGCTATCCATCAAGACCGGTGGATGCCCGGAGGATTGCGCGTATTGCCCGCAAAGCGCGCACTACTCGACCGAGGTGATTCGCGGCGGCTTGCTCCCGGTGGATGAAGTTACCGAGTTCGCCGAGCGCGCCCGCGGCGAAGGGGCCACGCGCTTCTGCATGGGCGCCGCATGGCGCGAGGTTCCGGAGGGCGAAGATTTTGAGCGAGTGCTCGAGATGGTCCGGCGCGTTGCATCGCTTGGCATGGAGGTTTGCTGCTCGCTGGGAATGCTCGAGGATGCGCAGGCGGAACGCCTGAAGGATGCAGGCCTCACCGCCTACAATCACAACTTAGACACCTCGCCTGAGTTTTACGGCCAAATTATCACCACTCGCAACTACAGCGACCGCCTCCGCACGCTTGCGGCGGTGCGCAAAGCCGGGATCACAGTCTGCTGCGGAGGCATTGTCGGCCTCGGTGAATCGGACAACGATCGGATCGGCCTGCTGCACCAGCTTTCCACTCTAAGTCCGCATCCCGAAAGCGTTCCGATCAACGCCCTGGTAAGCGTGGATGGAACACCCCTGGGACACCGTCCGCCGCTCGACCCATTGGTTTTTGTGCGCACCATCGCCACGGCGCGAATTCTTATGCCCGCTTCGATGGTTCGTCTCAGCGCCGGGCGCAGCTCGCTGTCTCGCGAAGCCGTTGCACTTTGCTTTGTTGCCGGCGCGAACTCGCTGTTTATCGGCGAAAAACTTTTGACTACGCCTAATCCCGACCCCGAGGATGACGCGGCGATGCTCCATTCACTTGGCCTGGAAGCTATGCCGTTGCGGTAGATGCACACTCGTGAAGATCGACCAACGCATCCGCGCCGAGCTTGCCGATCTGGAATCGCGAGCCCAACTACGCCATCTGGAAACGCCGCGAGGCATTGATTTCAGTTCGAACGATTATCTGGGCCTGGCGAGCGATCCTGGCATGAGACACGCGGTTCGCGAAGCTGTGGATGCCTCGTCGCGCATTGCCTCTACCGGGTCGCGCCTGCTTTCGGGCCATGACGAAGTATGGGCGGCTCTCGAGAATGATTTTGCCCGTTGGGTTGGCGCCGAGGCTGCGCTCTATTTCACTTCCGGCTATGCGGCCAATATAGGATTGTTAAGCGCCATCCTCCGCCCCGAAGACGCCGTTTTCTCCGATAGCGCCAATCATGCCAGCCTGATCGACGGCATGCGCCTGGCAAAATGCCGGCGCGTCATTTTTCCTCATCTCGACCTGAATGTTCTCGAACAGGAACTTCGCCGCAACCTGCCGGCTCCCGGAGCGCGGTTTATCGTGGTCGAAAGCATCTTTGGCATGGACGGCGACCGCGCACCACTGGCTGACCTGGCTGCGCTGGCCGGCCGCCACGGCGCGGAACTCATCGTCGATGAAGCGCATGCCATTGGGGTCCGCGGGCCATCTGATGGACCCTCCGGCAGCGGATGCGTCGCGGAGGCAGGGCTTTCCGGCCGCGTATTCGCCACGATACACACCTGCGGCAAGGCGCTGGCTGCCGTCGGCGCTTTCGTCTGCGGCTCGCAAGCTCTGCGGCGATACCTGATCAATCGCGCGCGCACGTTTATTTTCAACACGGCGCTGCCACCGTATTTTGCTTCTCAAGTGGCTGCCGGGATGCGCCTGGCCGCGGCGGCGAATGCGGAACGCGCGCATCTTTCCCGGCTCGGCGTTTTTCTCTCGAGTGAGTTGCGGCGGAATGGCTTCGATACCGCCGGAAGCAATTCGCACATCGTGCCGGTCGTGCTTGGTTCGAATGAATCAGCGCTATCCTGGGCTTCGCATCTTCAGGCCAATGGATATGGCATTCGCGCGATTCGCCCTCCCACTGTTCCACCTGGCATGGCTCGCCTGCGTTTATCGCTGACGGCAAAGCTTTCGCAAAGCACGCTCGCTGATCTGGTCGCGGCCATGGTTCAACTTCGCAGCGGCAATACACCCGCCCTCACGGTCCCACTCTCACGATGAATGGCTTCTTCGTGACCGGTACCGATACGGCGGTGGGTAAGACTGTTCTGTCCGCGCTGCTGGTCGCCGCACTTGACGCTGTTTATTGGAAGCCAATCCAGACCGGCGCGATCGAAGGCACCGATCGCAACACCGTGCGCCGGTTGGCTGCGCCCTCTGAGGAGCAACTCTTTCCCGAACGCTACTGTTTCGATTCGCCCGTGTCGCCGCATCTGGCGGCGCGCGAAGCAAGGGTTCGAATTACTCTGGATTCGTTCGAATTTCCGGATGCTCCGGCGGGCCGGCCGTGGATTGTGGAGGGCGCCGGCGGCGTGATGGCGCCGCTCAACGAACGCGATCTCATGCTCGATCTGATGCGACATCTCGGGCTGCCTGTAATCGTAGCCGCGCGCACCTCGCTGGGGACAATCAATCACACGTTGTTGACGCTCGCCGCGTTGCGCGCCGCGGGCCTCGATACTCGAGGCGTTGTCCTGATCGGCGCGCGCAACACCGAAAATCGCAATGCCATCGAGCACTTCGGAAATGTGTGCGTCATCGGGCACATTCCGGTGCTCGAACGGATGGACCGCGCTGTACTACTGGGAGTTTACGAAAAGAGTTTTGATCGCCTGGCGTTTCAATAGTGTTTCAAGGGCATTCTATCGGCATTTTCATAAACTATGAGCGCATCCGACCTGCATCTCTGGCACCCATTTACGAATCCAGGCGTTGATCCTCCCCCGCCCACGATTCGGCGCGGCGAAGGGGTGTTTCTGGAAACTCAGAACGGCCGCCGAATTCTGGACGCGATATCGTCCTGGTGGGTCAATCTCCACGGCCACTCCCACCCCGCCATCGCGGCGGCGATTGCCGGGCAAGCCGCGCGTCTGGAACACGTTCTTTTCGCGGGATTCTCCCATGAGCCTGCGGAAGAACTTGCTTCGCGCCTGGGCAAAATCGTTCCCGCGCCGCTGCGGCATATTTTCTTTTCCGACGACGGCTCGACGGCGGTCGAAGTGGCGCTTAAGCTTGCGGTGCAATTCTGGAGAAATTGCGGGCGTCCCGGGAAATGCCGGATTGTCGCTCTGGAAAACGCATATCACGGCGATACCGTCGGAGCAATGTCGGTCAGCGACGACTCCCCATTCACCAGCGCGTTCGACCCGCTGCGTATTCCCGTTCTGCGGACGCATGCCCCTTATTGCAAGCACTGCCCTGCCGGCCCTGGGCGCGCGGCGTGGCACATCGAGTGCCTGAAAAGCCTGGAGAAACTATTTTCCGAGCGCGGCCACGAAATTGCCGCCATTATCGTCGAGCCGCTTCTGCAAGGCGCGGGCGGCATGATTGTTCATCCCGAGGAGTTTCTCTCCGGCGTCCGCCGCCTGACCAGCGCTTACGATGTTTTGCTGATTGCCGACGAAGTGCTCACCGGTTTTGGACGCACCGGACGGATGTTCGCGTGCAACCGTGCCGAGGTGGTTCCCGACATCATGTGCGTCGCCAAGGGAATCACAGGCGGATTTCTTCCCCTCGCCGCCACGATTGCCACCGGCCGTGTTTATGAATCCTTTACGGGCGCCGACCGCTCCCGCACATTTTTTCACGGGCATTCCTACACGGCCAACCCCATCGCCTGCGCCGCGGCCAATGCCAACCTTCAGATTTTTGATTCAGAACCTGTCTTCGAGCGAATCGCCGCGATCGAGAGAGTGCATGCTGCGCGGCTCCCCGCTTTCGCGGCCCATCCCAGCGTAGCGGACGTTCGCACCATCGGCACTGTCGCCGCCATCGAACTTAAGGTTCCGGATGCCGGATATTTGTCGTCGCTTCGCCCGCGTCTTTACGAATTTTATCTCCAACGCGGCGTTCTTCTCCGCCCTCTCGGCAACGTGGTTTACATTCTTCCGCCGTATGTCATTAGCCCGGACCAAGTCAACTTCGTGTACGACGTAATCGAGGATTCCCTGGCATTGCTTTCGTTGTAGCCCGCCTCTTTTATCCACAGCGGACGCGAAGGATCAGTGGCAGGGCCTTTGTTCGTCATCCATGGTGGCGAAACATTCGAGCGAATTCCGGCCCCTGGCGGCACTAAAACGTTTGCGCGACTCGCGGCTTGCGGGGGACTCCGGGGAACGCTATCCTTTGTGGGCGAACATTTAGTGATGATGCCGCAAGAAAGCATTGCCGAGGGCGTGTGATCAAACTCTCCTTCATCGGAATGTCCGGCGCCGGGAAGTCCCACTGGGCGCAAAAACTGACTCGCGCCGGATTCCGGGCGATCAGCATTGACGATCGCATCGAGGAAAAACTTGCACCGGAGCTGGCCGCGGGCGGGTACCAGGGAATTGGCGGCGTTGCGGCATGGATGGGCTGGCCGGACCAGCCCGCGTATCGCGAGCGCGAACAAAAATATCTTGCGTGTGAAATCGAGTCCATGCACGAAGTCTTGGATGAAATCGAGTCCAGAGCGGAAAGCGAAGGCATTGTGCTGGACACTACCGGCAGCGTTATCTACACCGGCGATGAACTCTGCCGCCGCCTGCAAAGCCTCACCATCGTCGTGTACCTGGAGGCATCCGCTGAAGAAGAGGAAACTTTGATCGCGCGATATTTGTCCGACCCCAAGCCCGTTCTGTGGGGCGATCAGTTTTTGCCGCTTGCGGGCGAATCCACCAAGGATGCGATCGCGCGTTGCTACCCGCTGCTCATTGCGCGCCGGAAAAAACTTTACCAGCGCTACGCGCATCGCGTCGTCCCCATGGAACGCCTGCGAGAGGCGGGAATGGACGCGCGTGGTTTGCTCGAACTTATCGCATCGCAGGCCCGGCCCGCATCATGAAGTTTAGAAGCACTCTCCACCGCGCTCCGGAAGTCACTTTGCGCGAAGCCGTCCTACACGGATCTTCTCCCGACGGCGGGTTGTATATGCCGGTCGAAATGCCGCAATTGCCCGGCGGCTTTTCCGAACGCCTGCACTCGCTTTCGTTTCAGGAAATCGCGCAAGAAGTGGGGGCATTGTTCGCCGGCGATGACGTTCCGGCGCGCGTGCTGGCGAAAATCGTAACCGCTGCGTTTGATTTTCCGGCGCCGCTGGTCACCCTTGACGAGCGGCTGCATATCCTCGAACTCTTTCACGGACCGACATTAGCCTTCAAGGATTTTGGGGCGCGTTTTATGGCTCGCCTGATGGAATACTTTGTCCATGAATCGGGAGACCTTCTCACCGTGATCGTGGCCACCTCGGGCGATACCGGGAGCGCAGTGGCGCAAGCTTTTCTGGGGCTTCCCGGCATACGCGTAGTCATCTTGTATCCCGCCGGGCGCGTCAGCGACGCGCAGGAAAAACAGCTCACCACGATGGGCCAGAACATTACCGCCCTGGAAGTCGCGGGCTCCTTCGACGATTGCCAGCGACTTGCCAAGCAAGCGTTGGTCGATCCCGCGCTCACCAGCAAGCTCACCATCACATCGGCCAATTCAATCAATATTGCGCGATTGATCCCGCAGATGTTTTATTATTTCGCCGGCGTCTCGCAACTGGAGAGTCCGCAAACCCCGGTGGTATTTTCCGTGCCCAGCGGAAACTTCGGCAACCTGACCGGCGGCCTGTTTGCCAAACGAATCGGCCTGGAGATTGCGCAATTCATCGCTGCGACCAATACGAACGACGTGTTTCCCGAATTTTTGCGGAGCGGCAACTTGATCCCGCGCGCTTCCCGGCACACGCTTTCCAACGCCATGGATGTCGGAAATCCCAGCAATTTTTCGCGGATCATCGATCTGTACGGCAACGATCTGGGCGCCATTCGCCATGACATTTGGGGCTGCAGCTTCAGCGACGAGGAAACACTTCGCGCCATGCACGATATCGAGGCGCGCCACAAATATGTGCTCGACCCTCACACGGCCGTGGGGGTGCTGGGATGGGAAAGCTTTGCGAAACAGAGTCATGCTCCCGCGCAGGGCATCGTCCTGGCCACCGCGCATCCCGCGAAATTTGCCGATACCGTGGCTCGCGCCACCGGCATGCGACCGGAGATGCCGGAGCGGCTTGCGGCAATTTTGGAGCGTTCCAAAAAATCCATTCCGTTTCCCAATCGGTTCGTCGCGCTGCAGGAGTTTCTTCTCTCCGCAAATCCGTGAACTGATGGTCGAAACCGTTGAAGCCTTGGAGGGAAAATGAAAATATTTGTGGGCACGCTGGGCCTCCTCCTGCTCTTCCTTACGCTCTGGGATGCTTTCGAGACCATCATTCTGCCCCGCCGGGTTACGCGTTCGTTTCGTCTGGTGCGCGTTTTTTATCCTGTTACCTGGGCCTTGTGGTCGGCAGTGAGCCGGCGGCTTCGCCCGCTAAAGTTGCGCGAGGCGCACCTGAGTTACTTCGGGCCGCTTTCATTGCTGATGCTGTTTGTCATCTGGGCCTGCGCGCTGATCGTCGCGTTCTCCGTGCTGCACTGGGCTGCCGGATCAGCGGTTCTGGGGTCGGGACGGGCGGCCTCATTTCGAACCGATCTTTATATGAGCGGGACAACTTTCTTCACGCTGGGGCTGGGGGACGTGGTTCCGCAGTCCGCGATGGCGCGAGTCATCACGGTCGGCGAAGCAGGCACGGGGTTCGGCTTCCTGGCCATCGTGATTTCGTACCTGCCAACTCTATATGGAGCATTTTCGCAACGGGAATTGAATATCTCTTTGCTGGATGCGCGAGCGGGATCCCCGCCTACCGCCGCGGAGCTGCTTCGACGGCATGCGCATTTTGCAAACTCTGACGCTATCAGCCAGCTTCTTCGCGACTGGGAAATTTGGTCCGCACAATTGATGGAGAGTCACTTGTCCTACCCGGTGCTCTGTTATTTCCGGTCCCAGCACGACAACCAATCCTGGCTCGCGGCTTTTACGGTGGTCCTTGACGTGAGCGCGCTGATTATCGCGTATGGCACAGGTTCAGCCAAGTGGCAAGCTCAGATGACGTTTGCAATTTCCCGGCATGCCATTGTGGATATAGCGGAAGTCCTCAGGGTCCATCCGGCTCATCCACGCGCGGATCGCCTTCCCGAGAAAGATTTGGAAAAAGTACGCGCCCTCTTGCTGGAGTGTGGCGCCCCCAAGTGCACGGATTTGGGCGACGCGAAACTGCGGGAGTTGCGGGGGATGTACGAGGCGTATTTGAACGGCCTCTCTTCACGGCTGCTGATGCCTGTTCCGTCCTGGGGCGTTGGAGCTCATTTCGTTGAAAATTGGAAGAGGTCGGCTTGGGGGCGGATATCTTCTGACCCATCCGCGCCTGACTAGTTTGCGGAAAAACTAAAAGCGTTGTCATTCTGAAGCACGCTGCGAGCCGAGATATCTCTCTTTTCTTGGGCATTAAACAAAGAGGGATTTCTCGCGGAGTTTACCCCGGCTCCTGCCGTGACTCGGAAGACAACCATAAGGATTTTTTCCGCAAGCTGTGAAGGCGGACACGACAAATCCGGACATTGATTCTTAGAAACGCAAAATGTGAAGAGAATATCTGGAGTGATGAAGGTGCAGGCCCCGGTTAATTGTGCGGCTCTGGATCCGACACAGCGAATTCCGCGTTGAACACGGGTCCGGTCAACGGTTCCATGAGAGTCACGTCTTCCTGGCGCACCTCCAGCTTTTTCTGGGCGCGGCGTTCCGCCTTCATGCGCTGTTTGTCCTGCCTCTTCATTTCTTTTTGACGCTTTTGGAACGTGGATTTCGACGTTGACATGGTGTCTCCTTAAATTTTATGTACAAGCGGGCTGCCGCACTTGGGCAGCCGTGCAGTTGTTCGGTTACCAGCGCGGTTCGCGCGGCTGCCGGGCACTGTCGCGGTAATCTTCGTTCGAGAACCGTCCGCCTTGCTTGGATCCCCCGCCGCGCTGGCCGCCACGTTCGCGGTCGCGATCGCGGTCACGATTGAAGCCGCCACCGCCACCGCTTCCGCCACGCGGGCCGGCGCCGGTTGCAGACTTGGGACGAGCTTCATTCACCTTCAAATTGCGTCCGCCAACATCTTTTCCGTCAAGGCCCGCAATCGCCTTGGCCGCCTCCGCATCGTTGGGCATTTCGACAAAAGCAAATCCCCGAGCCCGGCCCGTTTCCCGATCCATCGCGATGTGAACGCGCGTGATTTGCCCGAAGGGTTCGAACAGCGCACGCAAATCC
>JBGOVX010000215.1:0-5644 GCA_041478355.1 Terriglobia bacterium
GGAGGCGAAGCCCTTCATAGGAAAAGAAGAAAAAGGTACGGTCCTTAAGAATCGGACCGCCGAATGTAGCACCAAAGTCGTTCTGCCGTTCTTCCGGCTTACGCAAGCCCGCTTTGTCCGCGAACCAGTCGTTGGCGTCGAAAAAATCGTTGCGCAAATAGTCGAACGCCGTGCCGTGAAACTGATTCGTGCCCGAGCGCGTAGCGATTGAAATCTGCCCGCCCGGTGTGCGGCCAAATTCCGGTGCATACGTGGAGGTTTGAATCCGGAACTCCTCCATCGCATCGATCGAAACCAAGCTATTCGTCCCGCCTTGCGCACTGAAGGAACCAAGCGCGCCCCCAAAACCATTTCCTGGAGGGAAAGCAGTACTCACCCCAATATTCGCGCTGACCCCATCCACCATCCAGTTGTTAGAGCTGGGGCGTTGTCCGTTGACACTGAATTGCCCAGCATCAAAGCTGCTACTAGCAGTGGTGACTACTCCCGGGGTGAGCTGAATCAGGGTCTGGAAACTCCTTCCATTCATCGGTAGATTCTCAGCAAAATTCCGGTCCACAACTGTGCTCACCGCCGCGTCCGTCGTATTGATGTGCAAATCGTCGGCCCGTACCGTGACAGTCTCCGCGATCGAGCCGACTTGCAAACTGAAATTCCGGATTACATTGTCCTGTACATTCAAGGTGAGCTCAGTAACCGTTACGGTTTTGAACCCAGGCTTCCGGGCCGAAATAAGGTAGTGGCCGGGATGCAAGGAGGGAATCACATAGAGTCCGTCCTGATTCGTTTTTACAGTTACCGACTGATTAGTCTCGACGTTCTTGATCTCCACCTCAGCATCGACAATTACAGCTCCAGACTGATCGGTGGCGCGCCCATACACACCTGCAAGTTCAGTTTGCGCGGCAGCGGAGGGAGGAAGTACAAAGCAAGCTACCAAGAGTGTTGCAGTGAAGAAAATCAAAAAAGAACTATAAAGCAGTCGGCGAAGGCTCGGCATGGACACTGTGAAATCCCCCTTTGCCAGAGTCTGCCTGCGGGAACGTCGATTTGTTTCAGACGTCCCAAAACAATTTGCGAGCCGCGGATGACGTGCCGGTAGTTAGGGATGATTGGCTTGGTTCCGCAGATAAGCGTAGAGGAATTTCTCCCCTTTGGGCTCGGTGGGGGTTTTGCCCGGAGGCTCCAAGGTGACGAATACAGAGTCGATTTCGCTCAGCACCTTAGGGTCGTCATACTTGAAGGCCCAACGCTTCTGGGCCTTGTCGTCTGAGTAAAAGATTCCGAGACTCTTGGCCGCTTGGCCCGGACCTTCCTTCTTCCCCCAAACTCGATAATGGTACCCGGCGTCCTGCACTCGATGATCGTTTAGGTCGTACGCATAGATGATCAAGGACTTGCCTTCCGTGAAGAAGACCCTGCCGAACGCCGCTCGGGTCTTCCCCTTTGTATCTGTATCGAATACGTCCGCGATGTGTAGGTTACGAGCCGACATGAGATCTCGAATATCCCGGTTTGCAGCGAGCATCTCCCGTTCGCGATCGAGTGCGCTTGATTGTTCTGCAAGCTGATCCGAGAGCTCGCGAATCTTGACTTGGTCCGCAACCAGAGTGCTCTGATTCGCGGTTTGCGCTTTTTCCAGTTCGCTCCGAACGCTTGCGACTTCAACTTGCGCCTGGCTTATTTGCTGCTGTAGACCCTCAATCATCACATCGCGGTCCTTCGCAGCAGCGGAGAGCGAGGTACGTTCCTTCTCGGAGGCCGCTGCATAGGTGTGTAATTGGCCGACCTTGGACGCGGCATCGGCAAGAGAAGCCTTCATGGAATTGAATTCGGAGGTTAGTCTGCGATTCTCCGCCTCCAAACGCGAGACCGCCGCTTCCAGATTCTGATCTGTGAATTTTGCATGATCAGGCGTCGGAGCCGGCCGAGTCGAAACTGTTTGAACTTTCGATGAACCGCTAAGAGCGCGACTTCCAAAACGGTATCCGCCGATTGCACCAACAACTAGAACGACAGACGCCGCTACTGCCAACGCGAACCCGGTGTGCCACTTGGCGACTGGGTTCGCCCGAATTTGCGGTTCAGGCATCGCGAGAGGACTTTTGCCGCTCGAAAAAACGATTCCTTCGGCTTCCGCCTTCTTCAAGAATTTCTCACGGAAGAGCGTCGAGTTCATGTATCCGATGGCCTCGTCGCTGCTAACTTCCTGCTCATTAGGATGTGTGGCGCAGCGAACTGCCGCGAGCTCCAGAAACTCGGAATAGCACTGCTGGCATTCCGGGCACCCCGTAAGGTGCTCGCACAATTCCGCAAGCTCGGCGCCGGAAGCTTGGCCTATGCTAGCAGCCGCGCAAAGAGTCTCGAAATGTTCATGCCTTCCCACGGCTTACCTCCCCAAAGGGCAAAACCCTTTCGGTGCGGACAGTGGCTGCCTGTGGAGTCAAACAGGCACGCAAATTGTCTAGTCCGCGATAGTAATGGTTGCGTACAGCGCTGTAAGACTCGCCGGTATGTTCGGCGACTTCCCTCAAGGTGAGGCCTTCAAAGATGACTCTTCGTATTGTTTGCCTTTGCGCCTCATTCAGAGTGCCCAAAGCTTCCTCTACCAGCTGCTTGATCTCCTGAACAGGCATCCGGGGTGTTGTCTTTGCGCTGGCTTCCCAGACCATCGCCTCTTCAAGATCAGGCCGATTGTAAAATTGTCTCAGCAAGAGATAATTCCGCCGATTGATGCTCCTGTGATAGGCGAACTGCAGGAGCCACACTTTAAGTGTGCCTCTGGCGGGGTCAAATTTTCTTGCCGAACGATAGAATTCGAAGAAAACATTCTGGGTCACTTCCTGGGCTTCTCCAGCATCGTGGACGATTCTCAATGCCACCGTAAGAACGAGACGGTTGTAGCGATCGAATAGCACCGCGAAGGCATCTCCGTCGCCCCGTTGAACATCAAGCATTAAGTGTTCATCGGACAGTGCATCACGCGCCGCGTCGCGGGCATCCGAACTACCGTTCCGGTTTGGATAATCCTGAGACATGCTCTTCGGGAACACCCATTCTTGGCTCTTATTACGACAGGGATGCCCGAGCATTCGCAAGGCAAATATTTTCGTTCATCAATGAGACAAATCGAAATTCCCAGCGGAATACTCTTTGCCCCAGATAGCGCCTCGTTCTCATCAACCGCAGTGTGATTTATATATCTAGTTCAGTACTCGGTCCGTGATTTCACTGCTTTCGGCAGGCATACTCCAGTGAGGGCCGACCCAGCGGCACGATTACATGATGTGTGCGAGGTCCCATGTACTCTGATCGACAGTCTGATGCCGCTTGTGAAGCTGAAGCCAGAGTCATCAAGAGATCATCTCCAAGTTCTGAGCAAGTACTTCAATCTGCGAGTCTAACTGGAGGCCGCGGGTTCGAGTCCCGTCGCGCCCGCCCCGGCCTGCGTGATTCGCTTTGCCTCGCGGAGTACGCGGCCGAAAAACTCAAGAAGGGCGACCACCTCTATGTCGTGGGAACGCTCGTGAGCAACGTCTACGAGAAGGAGGTTGGCAAAGGGAAAAATAAGGCCAAGGCGCAGATCACGGCGTGGCAAATCAAGGCGTTCTCGATTCGCAAGCTGGACCGCAAGGAATCGGCACCGACCGCGCCCTCGACGGCGGAAGCGCAGCCGGGCGACTCGCCCTTTTGAGCCTCCCTGTTCAGCGGGCCTCGGCTTAGGCCGAGGCCCTTTTTTTTCGAGACGGCACCTCGCGCTACACCGTACGGTCCGTCCAAACAAATCGCCCGAGCGTATGATCTTTCCGGACGCGATGAACCGGATACACGCGGTCGTGCATTGCCACGAAAACGCCTGCACGGACCAGCTGCACGGCAATCAGGCTCTCGGTCAGGTTTTGCAGGCCGTCGCTATGGGACACAAGCGAACCGGCCTTTGCTAGATATGCGAAGGGAAAACGTCCGTATGTACCAGACGCAGAGAAACAATTCCTGTGGAAATCAAGACAGAACGATGCGCGCCCAACCTGGAGCGATGCGACACCACTTGGCTACGAATGCAGGCGACCTGAGGGAAGCCTGCCGAAACCGTTTTCGCAGTCTGTTTCTTCTCAGCAGAGAATTGACGTTGTAACGCACGGCCAAGTATTCCCCCATCAACCGTGTGGGAAGGAATCACGCGCGCGGCCGTTTCCTATGGAACGAAAGTCATCTCATCTAAAGCGTTGTATCCCGGTCATTCAGTGGCCCCATTTAACTTTGTCACGTTAGCGGCTTGCGGCCCCTTCGGGCCCTGTACGAGGTCAAATTCCACGGAATCGCCTTCTTGTAGAGTCCGATAGCCGTCTCCCGGAATGCCTGAGTAATGAACGAAAACATCGGCACCGTCATCACGCCCGATGAAACTGTACCCTTTTGAGTTGTTGAACCATTTTATTCTGCCTTGCACCCGCTCCCCCACCAGATCGAGTCTTTGCTCTCTACGTAGCTTCGAACAGATTCGCCGAGAGCAACCAGCACTGCTCCGCCGATGAAACGATGGTCCCGGACATTCAGTTACGGGGTTGCTCCCGAAACTTTGCATCAGATTGTTCCTGGAGCTTTCGCAGCTCGCGCCAACGGGCGTACTGCTCAGTCTTGGCAGGATCAGGATCTTCCTCCCCCTTCATCCAAAAAGAAAACCAATCAACGTCGCCTTGCTGCGCCGCCATCCGCTCCGACGGTTTCACAGGGGCATGCTCGGCCTCAGGAAGCCAAATCAACTCGACGGGCTTACCTAAGTGGCGAAGCACTGCGAACCACTCCCAGTTGCTAAGAAGCGAGTACGGTCTGAAAGCAAGCAGGCGTACCGGGGTCTGTACTCTATCGAGGTTAAAACCAGTGGCTTGCCCGAACCAACTTTGCAGAGCGGCACCAAAGGGAGCCCCTCCGTTCAGGCGCTCATATGTGTCTACGTAACCTTGCCCTAAATTCAGCCACTCCATGTACTGCAGATAGGAGCCATCGAGTCCATCCGCTATCACCGCAGTCGCAAAGTGGTACTTGGAGAAAGTCAACGCGTAGCGAACATGGTAGCCAGTGCGACTCCATCCCAGGAGGCCGACCCGCGTTCGATCGATCATCCCTCGTCGATCCAGATAATCGATAAGACCTTCCAACACTGACATTTGCTGTGGCCCTTCGCGAACGGTGTCGATGTCCGTTGAAGAATTATCTTCAGTCTGCGCCACAATGATGTCCTTTCCTGCCAATGCCTGTGCGGCATAGCCGGCCGTTGAGATCCCGTCGATCCAGAATTTCGCGGGATTCCAGCCATGGGTTTGGATTACGAGCGGGTACTTATGTTCAGGCGTATAGTCCGGAGGCAGATATAACCCTCCCTTGGCCGTCTGCCCATCGCTGCTCGTCCACGTAATCTCCTCAACTTTGCCGAAGTTGAGCATTCCGAACTGAGGATTGAGTTCCAGCAGCAACGTTTTCCTCCCGCCCTTCGGATCCTCTGCGACGAGACGAGGAGGTGTATTCATGTTCTGCTCAACTGTCACCTGGACCGAAGGAGCAGGACGAAGTAGCGCCGGGTCGATTTCCCTCCATATATTCCCCGTTTTGCGATATGCAACCGCTGAGTGGCTCGTGCTTGCGA
>JBGOVX010000057.1:0-17700 GCA_041478355.1 Terriglobia bacterium
AAGGCCTTGCGCGTTGGGAAATCCAGCACGGCACAGGGCGCGGAAATGTTCGACTGAATCATCATGATGCCCCACGAGCGATGGAACATGCGCAGGGAAAAGCTGCCTTGCGCCCGCGTGACCTGGTTGTGGTAAAGCTCCATCGGGTTGATGGAGCGGCTGCCAAATTCGTCGTCTTGCGCGTAGGGTCCGAAAACCGAACTCAGCAGCACACGGGCATGATTTCCTTTGGGATGAATTTCCATGCTGGCCTCTGAGTAAATCCTAGCACTGTGCGGAGCCGCTGGCGGCGATGCAGGAGAGAAAATACAAAACTATTACATGCGTCCGGCTAGCGGATTTTCTTTTCGATTTCGGGAAGCGATTCCAGCAGAACGTGCCCCGTAATCGCAAGCGTGCGTGGATCAATCTTGTCCAGAGTGTCCTGGCTGGTGTGCCAGTATTCCAGCACAGGGGGTTCAAAATCAATCACATCAGCCGCCGCAATGCCACGTTCAACAAACGGAATGTGATCGTCTTCAATGGCATTGCTCTGGTCGATAAATATCTTTCCATACCCGAGGCGCGCGGCCGTGGACCAGATAATATCGGTAAGCCATCCGGTGGAATTTGGCTCGCGCTTGAAAACTGGATTCGCCGGGCCAACCATGTCGGCGAGGACCATCGCTTTGACGTGGCGCAGCTCGCCGGAAAGCGAGAGTCTGGCTGCCAGCTCCTTACTGCCGTAGGTGTGATCGGGATCGGCCCACTGCGAATTGAACGCTTCCTCGCCGTCAAAAAATACCAGCCAGAGAGTCTCGGCGTTTTTGCGCACGCACAGGATCCGCGCCAGTTCCAGCAAAACTCCCGTGCTCGAACCGCCGTCGTTGGCGCCCACAAAATTGTCGACGCGTTTCGTGTCATAGTGGGACGCCAACAAAATAATATTGGGATTGGCAGAAGGTATTTTCGCAACGATATTTCTCATCGCCACATCGCCAACAGGGGTCGAGGCATGGAAATCCTGATCTTCCACCGGACAACCGAAACCCTTGAGCTGCTCGATAATGTAGGCCTGCGCGCGGCGAATTCCCTCCGACCCTGCCGAGTGCGGTCCAATCGAGACAAGCTGTGCCACGTGTTTATAGGCGCGCGCTCCGTCGAAACCGCCCGTAGTTTCCGCAGCTGGGACGACGGGAACGATCGCAGCTTGTGGCGACGCGGAATTAGCTCCACCCTCGTTTGCAGACGATGGCTGGCGGCTACAGGCTAGGACGAGAAGAAATCCGGAAATGACCAGCCCCAGAGCGGTTCTACCGTTTCGAGAACTCATTTATGGAGTCCCCTGGGCGGAGATCGCAGCCTTTTTCGCCTTGTTCCGGACAACCAGCGCCGCGACGGCAATCCCAACGAAATACAGCGCCACCATGGGCGCCATAAAGACCAGCATGGTCATGGCGTCCGGGGTAGGCGTCACGATAGCTGCAATCACGGCGATCACTAAAATTGCGTAGCGCAGATTGTCCCACAGAAATTTAGGGGTCACGATATTGAACAGAGCCAGAAAGAATATCAGCACGGGCAGCTCGAAGATGAGCCCCAGGCCCAGCAAGACGATAAGTATAAAGTCAAAATATTCGTTGATGCTGATCAGCGGCTTGAATGGGCCTTGAAATCCAATCAGGAAGTTCAACATATACGGCAGCATGACGTAGTAGCCGAACGAAATGCCGGCCAGAAACAGCAAGAGAGAGGAAAATACAAACATCGAAACGGCGCGCCGTTCATGCTTATATAAGCCCGGCGCGATAAATAGCCACACTTGATACAACACCACGGGAGACGCCAGAACTACCCCCAGATAAATTCCCAATGTAATGATCAGGTTCAGGTAGCCGGTGGGACTGGTGTAGATGAGTTTGTCCTCCAGATTTACCTTACGCAAGGCAGCCTGCATCGGGCGGACGATAAATCCGGAAACTTTACCGGCGACGCCAACACCGACCATCGCGCCCACGGCAATGGCCAGGGCAGAGTTGATGAGCCGCTTGCGCAGGTCCACCAAGTGGTCGAAAAACGACATTTTGCCGCCCGATTCTTCCGCGAGCGCCGGTATGAGAGGGTCAGACTGCGACGTTGTCATCAGGAGATTTCTCTTCAGGCGTGCTCAAGGCGTCTGTCGTAGGCTGGGCCGTGTGAGGTTCAGACTGCGGCTGCTGGACGACTTCGGTTGGGCTGGATTCGGTTGGGCCGGCTGTGGCCTTGACGGATTCATGATAGGGCAAGTCATGAGGCGCATATGGCGAAGCCTCACTCGAAGTTGTATCTCGCGGCAGAGTTCCCTCTGGCTGAGGCGCGGGAGGCTGAAATGGGCTTGATGACGCCGCGGCCTCCGCATCACGAATGCGGGTCTGACGCTCGATTTCGCGCACTTCGTCTTCCAGCGCGGACCGAAAATCTCCGGTCATCTTGCGAAATTCCGCCGTCGCCTTGCCGAGCATGCGGGCCAATTCGGGCAGCTTCTGCGGGCCAAAAATCACCAGAGCTACCACGAAGAGAACGATCAGATGCGGCAGACTCAACATTTTCGAGTGGTCTTTGCTTTCTTCATTCCAGGAGCAGAAATACTGGGCGCCCGTGACTCACAATTTGGGCCCGGCCTCATGCACAAATGGAATCATAGTGGACAGTCCTGGGAGTGTCAATTCAACCGCCGTGCTATGCTATAATTCATTCGCCAGGAAGCGCGAAAGCGAGGCTGAAATGCAGGGTGAGAGGCGTGGGGCGCTGCTCGTTATTGGTGTGCTGGCGGTTTCCGCTGTTCTAGGTGGGGTGTACGGTCCCCCGGTCCGGGCAACCTCCTCGACTGTGAACAACCTGCAGGACTCGGTGAAATCCTTCACACGAGTGTTGTCGGTGGTCGAAGAAAATTATGCTACCCCGGTGGATACCGATCACGCGCTGTATTTTGGCGCAATTCCGGGGATGCTGCGCGTGCTCGACCCACACTCCAGCTTCTTTGACCCTCGGGCGTACGCCAACCTTCGTGAGGATCAACGTGGACGGTATTACGGCGTGGGAATGACCATCGTCCCGCGGGAAAATTATACCTATGTATTGGCGCCCATGCCGGGGTCGCCGGCCTCCCGGGCTGGCATTCGCCCAGGTGACGTGATCATGTCCGTGGATGCTCATACCACCGAAGGATTGAGCAGCTCGGAAGTTGCCGATATGCTAAAAGGGCCGAAAGGCA
This sequence comes from Terriglobia bacterium, assembly GCA_041478355.1. Taxonomy (GTDB): domain Bacteria; phylum Acidobacteriota; class Terriglobia; order Acidiferrales; family UBA7541; genus Palsa-360. The sequence goes on from JBGOVX010000057.1 coordinate 3,233, forward strand.
CCATCGTCCATATCACCATGAAGCGCGTGGGGTACGATCAACCTCTCAACTTCACCGTTACGCGGGATGAGATTCCCAAGCATTCTGTGGACAGCGCCTTTTTACTCAAACCCGGAATTGGATATATCAAATTGTCCGGCTTCAATGAGACCACCGACTCCGAGCTGTCGTCGGCGCTCAAGCAATTGAATGCCACGGCGCTTGAAGGCCTGGTGCTGGACCTGCGTGGTAATCCCGGCGGCCTGCTGAACGAGGCGGTAGCTGTTTCCGACATGTTCCTGGACAAAAATCAGCTGATCGTGTCCCACCACGGGCGCACGTCGCAGGAGCGGCGGTATTATGCCGTGCGTGGCAACCGCGGCGTCAACGTTCCTTTAGTGGTCATCGTCAACGGCGGGTCGGCTTCGGCGTCTGAAATCGTTTCTGGCGCAATCCAGGACCATGACCGCGGATTGATCGTGGGCGAGCAGAGCTTTGGAAAGGGTCTGGTCCAGACGGTAACAGCACTGGGCGAAAATACCGGACTGGCGCTGACTACGGCCCGCTACTACACTCCCAGCGGCCGGTTGATCCAGCGGGATTATAAGGACACTTCGCTTTACGACTATCTCTACAATCACAAGAATCCGGCACCCACCGAAGTCAAGCTGACTGACAGCGGAAGGCAGGTCACCGGAGGCGGCGGCATCACACCTGACGTAGGCGCTCAACAAACCAAGCTCATTTCGTTCCAGGAAATGTTGTTGCGCCGGGAAATTTTCTTCGGATATCAGGGTGGAGTCGGCAGCTTCACCACCTACTTCCTGGGATCGAAACCCGAAGTGACCAAGGAATTCGCCGCCGACGATGCGGTCATAAAAGCGTTCTTGGGGTATCTGGACAAGCAGAAGGTGAAGTACACCGATGCGGATATCGCTCAGAACCTGCCGTGGATCAAGCATGAGATCAGGAAAGAACTCTTCATTTCAGTATTTGGACTGACCGAAGGATATAAAGTGGATCTCGAAGACGACGCGCAGCTTCAAAAGGCGGTTGAATCCCTGCCTCAGGCAAGGGCGCTTTATGAAAATGCGCGAAAGATCGTCGCGCAACGCAGCACCGCAACTGGAACGCAGCAGCAATAATACCCGTCAGCTAATTTTCACCGGAAAATAACGGCGAGGCGCGATTGGAATCTCCGCCGAGCCCTGCTAAAATGCCAGGGGTTCAGTGGGCGTGTAGCTCAGCTGGGAGAGCGCATCGTTCGCAACGATGAGGTCGCAGGTTCGATCCCTGTCACGTCCACCAATATGTCGGTTATGAGCTATCCCCGAGATGTCCGTATCCAAGCGTGAGGCGGACCCGGTTCTCGTATGAAAATCATCGCAGGCCGGCCGCCAAATCGCCTCTTATCTGGATTGCTGGCCTTAGCTGTCGTGTTGCCCGGTGTGGGATGCGGGAAAAAGTTTGCGCCAGAATCGCAAAAACCGCCCCATTCGGTGAGTCTAGCCTGGTCTGCCAGCACTTCTCCAGCTGTGCGGTATAACGTTTACCGGGCGTTTTCACCAGGGGGACTTTACACCAAGTTAACTTCTGAACCAGTAGCCGCGACTCAATTTCAAGATACGACCGTTGAAGCCGGACACACCTACTCGTATTATGTCTCTGCGGTAAACTCGATGAACGTCGAGAGCGAGCCCTCAGAGGTCATCACCGCAACGGTTCCCACTCCTTGACCTTCGCGCTTAAGATTGTTCGAGCAGCCGCCCTCCACTAACCTCCTCGAAGTCTCCTCCAGTTCCCCATGACACCCGCTCGCGCCCTGGTCATGTTGAACTTGACGCCAGAGAACGCCGGCCATATCGTCTTGCCTGCGGTTACCTGGATGCCCAATACTCCGGAAGAAGCGATTGAGAGAGGCCAGACCATGAAACTGAATATGAAGAATGGATGTAGCTGCCATCACGGACTGTCGCGGAGAGAGGTCTTGCAGGGAGGCCTGGCGGCGGCTGTCACCATGGCAGGCGGGGTGAGGGATGCGCTGGGTCAACCTGACGCGAAGGGCGCGCTGAAAAAAAGCGGAGCGCGCGCGATCGACATCCACGCTCACTATTTCGCGCAGCCCTATCTGGATCTGTTCAACTCCGAGGGGCGTCGCTATAACGCCGAGTTCCGCATGACCGAACAGGGATTCTACTTCAAGACTCCCACCCAAAATAACGGGCCACTGCCAACTAAATTCATCGATCTGAAGGAGCGCCTTGCCGACATGGACGCGCAAGGTGTGGCTGTCCATGCACTTTCACTCACCGGGCCGATGGTGTACTGGGCGGACGGCGAACTCTCGCTCAAACTGTCCCAAACCTGGAACGACGCGGCCGTCGCGGCGCACCAGGCCTATCCTGACCGGTTCGTGGTCCTGGCGACTCTCCCGATGCTCGACCCGGACCGCGCCATCGATGAGGTTAACCGGGTGAGCAAGCTTGCTGGCGTGCGCGGCGTCTATATGGGAACCAACATCGACAATCGTGATCTCGACGACCCGCTCTTCGAACCCATTTTCGCGCGCATCGAGGCTCTTGATCTGCCGGTCTTCCTGCATCCTTTGCCTCCCTATGTCGGCGGCAAGAGGCTAATGCAGTACTCTCTTACTAACCTGGTTTCCTACCCGCTAGACACTACCATCGCAGCCTGCCACCTTATCTTCGGCGGCGTTATGGACCGTCATCCTAAGCTTCAGGTTACACTCCCGCACGCGGGCGGCGTCATCCCCACCCTGGCCGGCCGGCTCGACCACGGTTGGAAAGTGATTCCAGCGGCCAAGCAGCCCGCCCAGACGCCGAGCGCGTACCTGCGCCGGTTTACCTATGACACCATCTCGCATTCCAAGCCGGTGATGGACTTTGTCATCTCTCAAGTGGGAATCGATCGAATCATGCTCGGCAGCGACTACTGCTACGAAGTGGGCTATGACCACCCCGTGCAGTTTGTCGACGAGTTGGGCTTGAGCTCCGAGCACCGCAAGATGGTCTTGGGCGGGACGGCAGCGAAACTCCTGAAAATCTGATTTTGCGCTGCTACGGACCGAATAACCCGGGCAGGGTGCTCGGGAGAACATCATTGCAATCCCAATTGGTGAAGCGCCCTAAGGCACGGTAAAATAGAGGCATGGCCATACGCCTCATCGCTCTCGACATCGATGGCACTCTTCTCGACGATCGATCGCGGCTTCCTGAAGCCAACCGTAAAGCGATTACGGAAGCTTCCGGGCGCGGGATCGAGATCGCCCTGGTCACCGGCCGGCGGTACGATTTCGCTATGCCCATTGCCCGGCAGATACCCTGTCCGCTGACGATGATTGTGAATAATGGGGCCATGGTCAAATCAAGCGACGGCACCACGCATATGGTCCGTCAGATACCCTCCGACCTCGCCAGGCGCGTGCTCGAGGCCACCCCGCAATTTCGAGGCGAGGCTTCGGTGTGCTTCGACCGCCCGCGCAAGAACCAGCTCATCTTCGAGCGAATCGACTGGAACGATCCCTTACGGAGTGGTTATTTTGATCGAAACAGAGAGTTTATCGCCGAGGTATCTCCCATCCTGGATTGTCTGACCGAGGATCCCATTCAGGTCATGTTCACCGGCTCAGTGAGCCGGATGCGCGAGGTGGAGGCTGTATTGAACCAGTTGCCCTTTTCTTCCGAATTCTCGCTGGCCATGACGTTCTATGAGAGCCGCGACTTTGGCCTGGTCGATGTGATCTTCCCCGGATGCTCGAAGGGCTCGACGCTGGCAGCATGGGTCCAGCATCGCGGCTTTTCACGCCAGGATGTCATGGCCATCGGAGACAACCTGAATGACACGGAAATGCTTGAATATGCAGGAGTTCCCATCGTAATGGGCAATAGCGTGCCGGAGTTGAAATTACTGGGCTGGCATGAAACTCTTACCAACGATCAGGGCGGAGTTGCCGTTGCGATTGAGACGTATGCACTGGGAGATGCGTGAAGTGAGCCGATTGGCATTTCCGGCCAAGCTCTGGGCGACTCTAGCGCTCGCGTGTCTCGCGTCGCTGGCGCCTGCCGCGCGCGCCGATTACGCTGTCCTGCAATCCGGTCAGCGGATTCATGTAACCGGATACGAATATGTCGGGAATACGGTTCGCCTGACCGTTCCGGGCGGCACACTTGAAATTCCCGCGGACTCCTTGGTGAGAATCGACGCCGAGGACACATTTCTTCCCGTCAAATTGCGGTTACTCGATGTTCCTTTTGCGGACCTGATTATGGGTTCCGCGCGAACGCATGGAGTCGCACCGGAACTGGTGGCCAGCGTGATTGCCGAGGAATCGAATTTCAATCCCAGGGCAGTCTCAGTGAAATCCGCGCGCGGCCTAATGCAGTTGATGCCCAAGACCGCGGCACGATTTGGCGTCATCAACGTGTTTGATCCCCGTCAAAATATTGATGCAGGGACTCGCTATTTGAAGGAACTGCTGCGCCTGTATGACGGTAATCTCCCTCTGACGCTGGCGGCCTACAACGCCGGGCCGGACCGCGTCCTGCAATTTCATTCCGTACCGCCTTACCGCGAGACACGTAATTACGTGCGCCGCGTGACGCTACGATTTGAGCGCGCCCACATATCTTCGATCGGGATTTTCCCGCAGCGATAGCAGAACGAAATTCCAATGATTACGAACACTCAATCCTGGTAGCCTGCGGGTTATTGTGGCGGGGTAATCGGCGGGGTTTGCGGCGGCTGCGGGGTTTGCTGTCCTTGCGGTTGCGATGGCGCACCTGGGCCTACGGTAGCCTGTTGTCCGGGTATCGCGACTTGCTGCGCGGGGTTCCAAATGAATTCCCATTGCTCATAGGTGTCGCCACCTTCGTAAACACGCAGTGAAGATTTCTTAATCTTGCTCCCTACCCCAATGATATTTCCTCCAATGACCGCTCCTCCCATTGGCTGGGGCTGTGACTGCAACGGATTGGGGGCCATGCCGCTATTGGTTTGCTGTCCGCTTAGGCCTGGAGCATCGCCCGGGGCACCGCCCGGGGCCCCAACTGGGTTTGTGGCCATCCCTGGGCCCGTCCCTGCGCCCATGCCTGGATTAGATTGCCCCCCAGCGCCCGCCGCCGGAGACGACGCGGGCAATGACGGCGTTGAGAACACATTCTGCGGCAAGCTTGAATGGCGGAGGCTTCCAATCAACTGCCCGTTTGGTCCGACATAAATGAACCTCCAACTCCCGTCTTCCTTGTTCATGGGATCGGTATAGGCCTGGCGGAGAAAGCGAACCCCGTTGGTCTGTTTGGTTAGATCCTCGACCCGGGTCGGGAAACGTCCGAACTTGCGATAATACAACCCGACAGCGCGGGCATACTGTTCGCCTCGCCAGACCGTTTCCGCTTCCCGTTCCCGGCGCCCCTGTGTGAGCAGATTCGGAGCCACAGCCGATGCCAGAATCAACACGGTAGCAACCATAAAAACAACCATCAGCAGGCTATAGCCGGATTCTTTATGACGGGGCGCAGTGTCCTTTGAAAACCGCATGGGGATTAACCGTTTGGCCCAGGTTCTTCCAGAATCAGCGTGGCGTGGCGCCCGGAGGAAACTTCCTCGACATCGGCGGTCGTATTGGTAATTCTATCGACTCGGAAGCGCCCCATCAGTGTGTCGCCCTCGCCTGCAATAAATACATCTTCACTAGCGCTCTCAAAGAATGCGCGCCGATGGCTCCCGTTTTGATCGCTGACATATCCAAAATACTTGGCCTCCACTGTCAGAGGAGGCGGGCCGGCCGGGACCGGTGGAGGAACGTTTACAGCGGTTTTTTTCGAAGCCTCAGACGGTGGAGAGGGAGGCAATGTGGCCGTGAAGATGTTGCGGTGCATCCCCTTGTATTCCAGGCTTAGAAAACGTTTCAGGATATCGATGCGGAGTGCGGGGTTATCCACGTTCAAGGGGACAAATTTCTCGTCAGCGCCAGCCTGTTTCACAGTCGCATCGCCCTGCTGCCAGGGCCCAAAATAATATAATAAAGTGATGCCCAGAATAACCGACAGCACTGCGAGCACGATACGTTGATTGCGGGGCGACATATCAGGTTGTCCGGAAAAATGTCCTTAGTTGTAAATTGAGCCGTAACTTCCCTGCGCTGCTGGAGGCGAGCGCGAGGCTGTCCAATACATAAAAATTGTTCGAATGCTCCAGCTTGTTCAGGAAACTTACCAGACTCTCGTAGTCCCCCTCGACGGCGGTGGAAATCTCGACTTCCATCAGGCCGCGGGCATCAGGAATGTGCTGGTGGAAGGTAATCGTGTCCGAGCGGAGTCCCGCGGAACTCGACAATTTGCCGAGGTCTTCGCTGATGGCGGAATAACCGGCCCCCGCGGGACGAAAATTGGTGGCAAAGAATTCATCCCACTGTTTTTCATCGGCGGGCAATTCGGTCCGGAATCTTTCCAGACGCACATTATCGGCGCGGTAGGACTTCTCGAGCATCTCAAATCGCCTCAATGCGCTTGCCGGAACATGGGGCGATTTGCTCAGCCTCCAATTGACCCCGGCGAGAATCAGGTCCGCGGCCAGAATCACGGCCAGGCTCCAGCGGACCATCGCTTTGCGGTGTTGAATGGTATTGTTCATGCTAAAGGACCGAATACCTGGCCTGCAACTCCAGCATCACTTGATCGGTTTGTTGCGGGCGGGCCGGGCGCGATTCGCTCAACAGTTGGATATTCGAAAATTCGGCCGATGCCTCGAGCGCCTTCAGGAACTTAAGCTTCGACTGGTCAGTTTCGGCGCCCACCAGGAGCTTGAGCTGCACAGTATCGCCTGCCAATTTAGGTTCGATGCTTACCACGCGGACCCCTTCAGGAAGTATGTGCTCCAGGTCGGTAAAAATCTTGATCCAAGGAAATGCCCGCTGCCCGATTAGTCCATTCAAATACGCGGCACGCTGGCTGCGCTTAACTGTTTCGGGTTGTTCGAAATATCGCCCCAGACTTTGACGCTGCTGCTGCAGGACTGCCACCTGGGCCTGTAATTCGGCTTGCCTGGTTCGGGAAATCCTGTCGCCGTTCCACACCGTATAGGCCTGCCGCGAAAGCAGAAGCAGCGCGAGTAACCCGATGGTTCCAAGCATGGAAGCAGCGACAATAAACCGGCGGTTACTTTCCAGTGGAGATGTTGCGAGATTGAGGCGAACCTTCATGGGAACTTGATTCCTTATTCCTTGCTATCCAAATCGCAGCTCACGCCCCGCGATTCAGCGTCCAGCCGATCAAGGCATCCAGGCCGCGGTCGATCAGTGGCTGGTGGTCAGCGGAAATCCGTCCTTGCGTGGCGGCTGCCGTCATTAGCGGGCCGACCGGACATTTCAATTCGTTTTCCAGCGGCTCCCAAAACTGCTCGCCTCGCTGGCCCAATCCTGCCAGCCGGACCTGCGAAATTCCCTCACTCCAGGAATCTTGATAATAGGCCGCCAGCGGATAAATTTCATCGAGCAGAGCCTGGGGCGTCAGGTGCAGGGCATCCGCAGGGAGCGTGACGCAGCGGTATCCGCACAAAATACCCTGGCGGACAATGGCCGTGGTTAAAATTGATCCTGCGACGCGCGCCAGCAGCGCCAGGTTTCCATCGGCGAGCAGCGGCAATGCGGCCAGGGTCGAGCTCATGACCACTCCCGGGGACATCCCCAGCGACTCGACAATCGATTCGTATTCCCGGACAATCCGTAGCCGCGCCAATCCAGCTACAATGTCCACACCTTCCTCGCGTGACGCTTGCCGCATATAAGAAATCAGAGTTTCTTCGGCTTCGAAGGGCACGCTCTTCTTTAGCCGCCAGCGAAGCATGGGAATCGCTTCCTCCGCTTTCCTGGGGAAGGACTCAAAATGAAGCACGAAAACGCGGATCACAGCATCAGGAATGAGCAGGGCGACTTCTTCATTTTTGGCGCGCAGCCGTGAAAACACCAGTCCAACCGCGGTGCGCACTGCCCCAGCATTGATCACATTGGACTCGGCAGCACTGGGCAAAATGGCACCCGCTGGAAGTGGTTCGACCGCAAATCCGTCCAAACCAGCTCCAGAGCGCGTCCAGCGCGCGGCAGCGACATAATCTGTCGCAATCTCACACGCTATCATCGGATGGGGAACGGCATCGAGCCAGCGCGTCACACGCCGCACGATGGGGTTCTGGTAAATTCCCTGCCTACTGCTGCCCTCACTCAATGAATGTCACCTTATTGATTTCCTTGAGCGTCGTGACGCCGTCGCGCACTTTGGCCAGGGCGGAATCACGCAAGAACGTCATCCCTTCCTCGCGCGCGACCCGCTTGATCTCCGACGTAGGACGCCGGCTCACAATCATCTCCCGGATGTGGTCGGACAGGTCCAGCAATTCGGAAATGGCGCTGCGGCCATGAAAACCGGTCCCCGAACATTCCAGGCAGCCGGCCCCCTCGACGAATTGGACCTGGCCCCACACATCGGGATCCAGACCAGAAGCCCGCAGCACATCGGAAGAATAGCGTACCACCTTCTTGCAATGGACACAGACCACTCGCACCAAGCGCTGCGCCAAGATGCAGTTTAGCGCGGAGACGAAGTTGTAGGGTTCGACTCCCATGTTGATAAACCGGCCGATGACGTCGGTGACATTATTGGCGTGCACCGTGGTGAAGACCAGGTGTCCGGTGAGCGCCGACTGGATGGCAATCTGCGCCGTCTCATTGTCTCGAATTTCACCGACCATGATCTTGTCCGGATCATGGCGCAAAATGGAACGCAACCCGCGCGCGAACGTCAGCCCCTTTTTCTCGTTCACGGGAATTTGCGTGATGCCGCGGACCTGATATTCGACGGGATCTTCAATGGTAATGATCTTGTCCTCGTCGGACTTGATTTCGTTGATGGCCGCGTACAGCGTGGTGGTCTTTCCCGACCCGGTGGGTCCGGTGACCAGCACCATTCCATAGGGTTCCCGGATGTACCGGCGGAACTTCCGCAAGTCATCCTCGGAGAAACCCACGACTTCGAGGCTGAGCGTTTGAAATTTCTCGGAGAGCGTTTCCTTGTCGAGAACGCGAAGCACCGCATCCTCGCCGTGAATCGACGGCATGATCGAAACACGAAAATCCACAAAGCGCCCTTTATACCGGACGCGGAAGCGTCCGTCCTGAGGAACGCGGCGCTCGGCGATATCCAGATCGCTCATGACTTTTATGCGCGAAATGATCGTGGAAAGCCAGTCCTTGGAAATCGGCGCCATGGCATGCACCAGCACGCCGTCAATCCGATATTTTACCGCCACCTCGATATCGCGCGCCTCGATGTGAATGTCCGAGGCGCGCCGCTCCAGGGCCGTGAAAATAACGGTGTCGACCAGGCGAACCACCGGGCTGATCGCAGATTCCTGCGTCAGGCTATCCGCGGAAATGTTCGTGTCGATTTCTTCGTCTTCTTCGACAACGGTCAGCGTAAATGCCTCGGTGGCCTGATCGAGAACACGCTGGGATTGCTCGGTGCGTTTTAAAAGATCGCTAATTTGCGTGGGTGTGGCAACTTTAAGGATCAGCTTCTTGCTCAGCAGCAGGGGGAGCTCATCACTCAACAAGATCTGGCTCGGCTCTGCGACCGCGATGACCAGGGCGGAATCCCGCGCCTCCAAGGGCACGAAGTTGAACCGGAACATCAAGTCGGCGGGAATGCTGCGGAAAAGTTCCGGATCGATGTGCTGCTCGAACAAATCCACGAACGGACAACGGTACCTCTCGGCCAGGCGGCGCGAACGCTCACGCTCGTCCTGGGGATCGGATGCCGCGGTGGGTACGGTTTGGCCGGTTATGCTCATTGGGTGCTATCCCTAGCCCTGGCCGCCGATGGACAACGAGAACATCGGCAAATACAGCGCTACCAGGATGAAGGCTATCAGTATCGCCATGAAAATTAAGATGGCCGGCTCAATCAATGCGACTAAATTGGCGAGTCGCATATTCACATCGTCTTCATAGAATTCGGAAACGCTTGATAACATCGGGGCCAGCGCCCCGCTGGCTTCACCGACCTCGATCATCTCCAGCGCTAATTCCGGAACCAAGCCGCTGGAGGAAAGCGCGCTGTGCAAGGATTGCCCCTCGCGGACCAGTTGCGCCCCGCGCGATATCGCCCCCGACACCAAGCGCCCGCGAACCGCGTCACCCGCGGTCTCCATGGCTTGAACCAGGGGCGTGCCACCGGCCAGCAGTGTCGAGAGAGTCCGGCAAAACTGGGCGATCTGAAACTTAGTCAGAGTCTCGCCAACCAGTGGCAAGCGCATCCTGAGCTTCTCGATAGCCAGGCCTCCCCTGTCCGAATGCGACCACATAAACACCGCCAGAGCCAGCAGCACCAGCAAGCCAATGAAACTCAAAAGATACGGGCGGTAAGTAACCGTAACGGCCAGAAGAATCCGAGTGGCTTGCGGTAAATTAATGTTCAAGTCGTTATACAGAACGGCGAATTTTGGAATCACGGCGCCGACCAGGTAAGTCACAATTCCAGTAGCCGCGCAGATCAGTATGGCCGGATAAATCAACGTCGCGATCAATTTCTTTCTTAGTCCGGTGGTGACCCTCTGATAGGCAATGTAATATTCAAGCACGCCGGACAGATTGCCGCTTTTTTCCCCCGCCAGTATCGACACGGTGTACACCTTGGGAAACTTACCCTGTTGCTCGAGTGCACTGGAAAGCGGCGTCCCTTCTCGAACCAGGCGACGCACCTCTGCAAGCACGGGCCGAAGCCGCGGAGCGGCCGCGCGATCGGCCAGCAAGTCCAAAGCCCTCAGGATGGGGATTCCAGCCTTAATCAAGGTATTAAACTGTTGGTTGAACACCAGAAAGTCATTCCCCGGAACGTGGTGGTCTCCGCGACGCCCCAGGGCTTGTCCGATCACACCGTCGCGCGGGCGGACCTGGTAAACAAGCAAGCCGCGGTCGGAGAGTTTTTGACGAGCCTCGGTAATGGACACGGCAGCCTCGACTTGGGAGAATACCCTCCCGCTGGCGTCCGCAACCTTGCAAACAAACTCAGCCATCTGTATCAGTGTACCGCAACCCCTAGGATGCCAAAAGTCGCCCCTAAGTTTAGTTGCGCTTGGTGATAACTTTCAGGCTTTCTGATCCAACCGAGCTTCTGATGGATCACTCCAGGCGCCAGGCTGGTCGAGTGAGCAGGATTGGCGGGTGCACAGGAAGGCTTGGATGCGCCCCCCGGGAGGCCGCTATCTTTTCCTAGTCCATCAGACCGGGATCCAAGTCTCAGCGAGAGTCAGAATCCGGAAATTAGTGTCGTGCAGGCTGAATGCCAGGCGTGGACGCTGGAGTTGCAACTGTTGCGCAGCGCGACATTTCTCGCTGAGAAAAGAAATCTCCCGGTGAAAGCCTCAGGGCGGCTTTGAACTGAATCATGGCTTGCGCGCAGTCCGTGTTCAGCTCCAGCACAATGCCGTAGACCGTATGGAAGCCAGCATTAAACGGGTTTATTTCCACGGCGCGACGCATGCTGTTCTCCGCATCGACAAGACGGTTCTGCCTGAGCTCTATTTTCCCGAGCGACACATAAGGATCGGCCACATTCGGGTCAAGTGCCAGGGCTTGCCGGGTGAACTCCTCCGCCTTCGCATATTGTTTCTTGACGTACATCACACGCCCCAGATTGAGCGCAAACCTAAAATCCTGGCGATTTTCCTGCAGTCCCGTTTCGAGCAACATCTCGGCTTGCTCCAATTCTCCTCGGTTCATCCATTCCACGCTCAGGTTATTTATGGCTGCGGAGTTATGCGGCGCAATTTCGTGCGCCCGAGTAAACAAAGTAAAGTCGTCCCGCCAAAACTTTGTCGCATAGGTCGTGAACGTCGCCAGGACGACGGTGAGCGCAAGAGCGGTTAAAATCACGGACAAAGGCTCTCCAAACACAGCGCGCCGGGTCTTTCCGGCTCTTTCGATGACCAGTGACACCAGTAGCGCCGCACCAATGCTGGGCACATAGAAATAGCGGTCATGGGCCAGTTCATCCGCATTGAACAGAAAGATGTTCAGTGCCGGCAGCAGCGGAATAATGATCCAGATCGCCGCGTAGCCGGCGTCGCGCGACCCCAGCCGGTCTCGGAATATCCAAATGGCGCAAGCACTCGCGAGGACGATGAATGCGGGCAGGATAACGTGTGCCAGATTGGGCCGTACTTGGTAGGGCAAGTCATAAAACTCGGAGAGATGAATCGGCAGGAACCAATTCTTGACATAAAAGAATAAAACCGACGGCAGTGTCAGCAACCATGTCGAAAAAGATACGTTCGGCATGGGATGACTCAACCCAGACAGAACCTTATAGCGCGCCATGAGATAGATTAGAGCGACGGGAATATAGACCGCAATCCGCGCAAAGGATTGACCTGACCGGCCGGCGGTTGCTGGCACATCTCGCCCCTGTTCAGAACCCCCGGCAATCCAGTAATGTGCAAACACCAGAATGGGCAAGACAATCGCTGTCTCATTGGAAAGCAAACCCAGGGCGTAAAACACGCAGGAAAAACTCATCCAGACTGTCTTTGAACTTCCGCTGGAGCGCAAATACCCCAGGAAAGCCGCTAAGAACAAGGCGGCGGAGAGCGATTCCGTGGAGCCCGAAATCCAGGCTACGACCTCGTGATGGATGGGATGCACACCAAAAATCAGAGCGGTCAGCCATGCGACTCTTGTCCGGCCGGTCATCTTGCGCACAACGAGATAGACCAGCCATGTGACCAACAGGTGCAGCAGCACCGTAGTGAGGTGCCACCCGAGAGGTCGCACCGCAAACACCGAATAATTTAGACGAAGCCACAAAACGAACAGCGGACGATAGTAATTTCCCAGCGCGAGCGCGTCAGCGTACTTCCAAACGGATTTGACGAAATATCCCGGAACGTATTGCCATGACCTGATGAACGGATTGGAAAGGATCCGGGTCTGGTCGTCGTACACAAAGCCGAATCGCACTGTACCCAAATAAGTGAACGCGGTGATAAATAACACCAGGCCGAGAAGATAGCGGTCATACAGGCGCGCGGCTTGCGAAGGCTGATTTACCGTCGATGATTCTGGTTCCGTCATGGTTCCAGCTCCCAAGCGTCTCGTGGAACTTTATCATCCGCGACGCAATTCCACCCAGCCATCGAAGTCACACTCGTGAATCAGTTAGTAACATTTAGGCGAATCCATGCGACTTTCAGCGGCTGTCTTTGATCAGGGCGGCCCCATCCACAATGGCAACTCCGGCCGGGACCTGGAAACGGAACATTTCATCGGGCAACGGGATGCCTGTCTGCCAATTTCCAAACCGGTATTCCAGCTCGATCCCACCGGGTTGGCGAATCTGAATGCGTGCAAGCTCTCCGTTTGAGGCATCCACTTCGAGTAATACCTCTGTGAAGTCTCCTGCACCGGGGAGATCGGCGGGCTGCTGCGATGCATCCAGCCCGGCCGGTGTATTGTGTTTTGCTTCGCCTTTAGGCAGGCAGCGCAGGACTGCATGGCCAACGGGTATCCCAGTCTGATTGATTAATAAATCGACGCGGCTACACAGCCGGGAGAGGTCAGCCTTCCCCGTTAGCAGTGCCAGTGGCGTGCGCCAATCCGAGATCTCCTTCACCAGGGCCTTGGTAACGGTGTGGTCATAGGGAACGTAAAACCAAACTGTCTTTCCGTCCACGATAAAAAACTTTATTTCAGGTGATTCGTACTCCCATCGCATCCGTCCTGGCCGGCTGAAATACACGGTGCCGGATTCGATGCGCGCTTGCCTGGGGCCTTCGCTGTAACGTTCCAGAAATACTGCGCGAAGAGTTTGGGAGTGGTGATAGCGCTCCTCCAGAAGGCGCACAAGCGCCGTGGCTGAGGTCGTGGTATCTCCGGCGGATGCGGCTTGCGGCATCGCGCCGCAAAAAAGTGCGATGAGAACCATCACGGCCAGAAATCTACCTGTCGCCTTTTCATTCACAACACGAGTGTAACAGGAAGAAGCAATGCCGGATGCATTCTCGAAGCCGATAGCCGCAAAGAAAACTGTTATTGAATCGGAAGGTCGCTTGATTCAGCCGTCGTTGCTTCGTCCGACCCGATGATTGCCGACTGTCTTGAAACGTCCAAATATTCAGGTCTTTTCCTATTTTCTGGCGCTCACATGAGCTTATCTCTCGCTTGCTTCCTGGCCATTTAACAAAAAAGGGGAGGAAGCATAACGCTTCCTCCCCGTGGATCTTTAACTCTACCCGCTTAGATAGGGCTTGAGGAGACTGTCGCAGCCCCTGCGGTGTTGGCGCGGATCACACCAGACGGATCCGTGAAGAAGTACCGCTGGCCGCTCGAGCCCACTGACGTTGGAGCGGCAGTGAGTGTGTACGACACATTGCTGGCGCCGGCAGTGTAGGTAAACGTGTATCCGGACTTGGCTCCAGCGGCC
>JBGOVX010000063.1:0-16776 GCA_041478355.1 Terriglobia bacterium
AAGACGTCCCTGGTAATCGCTCCTATTGTCGCGGCTGGCGGGCTGAAGGTGCCCATGATCAGCGGGCGCGGGTTGGGGCACACCGGCGGGACGCTCGACAAGCTGGAATCCATTCCTGGTTTCAACGTCAATCTGTCTCTGACGGATTTCCGGCGCGTGCTGGAGACGTGCGGGTGCGCGCTGATCGGACAGACGGCTGAAATCGCGCCAGCGGACAAGAAAATCTACGCCCTGCGCGACGTCACCGGAACAGTGGAAAGTCCTGCGCTGATCTGCGCATCCATCATGAGCAAGAAACTGGCCGAGGGAATCGATGCCCTGGTGCTGGATGTGAAAACCGGGTCCGGCGCGTTCATGAAAAAGATCGAGGACGCGGCCAACCTGGCCGACCTGCTGGTCGAGACCGGCAAACGCATGGGGAAAAAAGTGGTGGCGCTGCTCACCGACATGAGTCAGCCGCTGGGCCGCACGGCCGGAAACACCCTGGAAGTCTCGGAATCAATCGAGGTGCTGAATGGCGGCGGACCTGCCGACCTGCGCGAGTTGTGCCTGGAGCTGGCGGCGTGGATGTTCTACCTGGGCGAACGCGTAAGCAGCGTGGACGAAGGGAAAAAGCTCTCGGCGGACTTGATTGCATCGGGGCAAGCCCGAGAAAAATTCCGGGAAATCGTGGGGCTGCAGGGCGGCGACGTAAGAGTGATAGACGATCCACGGCGCCTGGCGCGCGCGCGGCAAAAACTCGATGTTGCCAGTCCGGCCGACGGTTTTGTTGCCGAGACGCAATGCGAACAGTTCGGTTTGGCTTGCGCGGTGCTGGGCGGAGGTCGCGAAAAAAAGGAAGACTCGATCGACCCGGCAGTGGGCCTCCAGTTTCACAAGCGTATCGGCGATGCGGTAAAGCGCGGCGAGCCGCTCTGCACGCTGCATTACAACGCCGAAGCCAGACTCGATGAAGCACGCCGCCTGGTCGAAACGGCTTACCGGATCGATCCGGAAAAACCCAAACAAATTCCTCCACTCATTCACCGCGTGATTGGCGCATAGCACCGGCATCTTCTAATAACTTCCACATCACGCGTTGTTCCTTGCCATGTTAATGTGACGGTCATTATCCTGGGTTGCGCAGGGGCACAAGGAGGCGATGGATGGGACGACTCACCGGCGTGCTCGGATTGCTGACCATGCTGGGGCTGGCCTATCTGTTTTCGACCGATCGCCGGGCCATCAAGATGAAAACGGTGGCTTGGGGGCTGGGACTGCAGGTCGCTCTTGCCTATCTGGTGCTGCGATGGACCTATGGGCAGGAATTGTTTTTGCGCGCCGGTAACGGTGTGAAGAAACTGCTTTCGTTTGCGTTTGCAGGCTCGGAATTCCTGTTTGGGGAGCTTGGCAAACAGCATTCCTCGATCGGATTCATCTTTGCCTTTCAGGTCTTGCCGGCAATTATTTTTATCGCGGCGCTGTTCGCCCTGTTGTACTACCTTGGCGTGATGGGGGTAATCATCCGCGCGGCAGCCTGGGTGATGCAGCGCGTAATGGGTGCGAGCGGCGCGGAATCCCTTAACGTGGCGGCGAGCATCTTCATGGGGCAAGCCGAAGCCCCGCTGACCATCCGGCCGTTCCTGCCGGACTTAACGCAATCCGAGTTGATGACCATCATGAC
Organism: Terriglobia bacterium; assembly: GCA_041478355.1. Classification (GTDB taxonomy): domain Bacteria; phylum Acidobacteriota; class Terriglobia; order Acidiferrales; family UBA7541; genus Palsa-360. The sequence goes on from JBGOVX010000063.1 coordinate 1,664, forward strand.
CAGCGGCATGGCGCACGTATCGGGCGGAATGATGGCGGCCTACATAGCATTCGGCATCAAGCCCGAGCACTTGCTGACGGCAGTGATCATGACCGCGCCGGGGACACTTCTGGTGGCGAAAATGCTGGTTCCGGAAACCGGGCAGCCCAAGACCATGGGCGTCGTGCACATGGAAGGTGTGGAGCGGGATTCGAACTTTGTCGCCGCCATCGCGCGCGGAACCTCTGAAGGCCTGGGTATGGCGTTGAATGTTGGAGCCATGCTGATTGCTTTTTTGGCGGTGATTGCGCTGGCCAACGGCGTCCTGGGCGGCCTGCACAACTGGCTCGGCGGCCACCAAATTTTGTGGTTCCCGGCGAGCCTCGAGCAGATTTTTGGCTGGGCCTTCGCGCCGGTCGCTTGGATCATCGGCGTGCCCTGGCATGATTGCGTGCAGATTGGAAACCTGTTGGGCACGCGCATGGTCGTCAACGAACTGGTGGCATTTTCCCGCCTCGGGCCGATGCAAGGGACGCTCGATGCGCGATCCTTCACGATCGCCACCTTCGCGTTGTGCGGGTTTGCAAACTTCGGTTCGATCGGAATACAGATCGGGGGAATCGGCGCGCTGGCCCCCAATCAGAGATTGCAGCTCGCCAAATTCGGCATCCGCGCGATGCTCGCGGGAACCATGGCAAACTTAATGTCGGCTTCGATTGTGGGGATTTTCCTGAAATGAGCGCCTCCGGAGCGACCAAAACGAAACCGGGCCAGGAGTTTGTCCGCGCCGAGCGCGCCGCCAGATTTATTCTGGCAAGAACAAAGCTGCGGCCGCGCATTGGCCTGGTGCTGGGCAGCGGCCTGGGCGCGTTTGCATACCAAATGACGGACGCCACGCGTATCGACTATAAGAAAATTCCACACTTTCCCAGATCCACCGCCATTGGACACGCAGGACGCCTGGTGATCGGCAAAGTGGGCAACCTGCCCGTGGCGGCGATGCAAGGCCGCGTTCATTTCTATGAAGGCTACTCGCAACAAGAAGTGATTTTCCCGATGCGCGTGATGGCCCGGATGGGCATTCGCGCCGTGCTCGTCACCAACGCGGCAGGCGGAATTAACCCCGAATTCAAACAGGGATGCCTGGTTGTTTTGAGCGACCACATCAACTTGCAAGGAACCAATCCCTTGATCGGGGCAAACGAAGACCGCTTCGGCCAGCGCTTTCCGGACTTGACGCAGGTGTATTGGAAGCCCTACCAGATTGCGGCGCTCGAGGAGGGGAAACGCCTGGGCATCGAAATGTTCCGGGGCGTGTACGCCGCGCTCCCCGGACCCAGTTACGAAACGCCCGCGGAGATTCGCTATCTTCTCACGATTGGCGCCGACCTGATTGGAATGTCCACCGTGCCGGAGGTGATTGCCGCGGCGCATTTGGGAATCCGTGTACTGGGAATCTCTTGCGTGACGAACATGGCTGCGGGCATCCTGGATCAGCCAATCACCTCCGAAGAAGTGCTCGAAACCACTGAACGAGTGAAAACGGATTTTGTGGCCTTGCTGCGCGCCGTAATTCCACGGATGAAGGAGGACTTGCCATGAGCGACTACAGCAAGCTGATCGCAGAGGCGCGGACGGCGCGTGAATACGCTCACGCTCCCTACTCGAATTTCCGTGTGGGCGCCGCCGTTCGCGCGAAATCCGGGCGAATTTTCACCGGCTGCAATGTGGAGAACGTCACCTTCGGTTTGACGCTCTGCGCCGAGCGCGTCGCCATTTTCAAGGCCATCTCCGAAGGAGAGCGCGGATTCGACGCGGTGGCCGTGGTGGCCGACACCGATGCTCTTACCCCGCCCTGCGGGGCTTGCCGGCAGATCCTGTGGGAATTCTGCGGGGATGCCGAAGTGGTCCTCGCGAATCTGCAAGGGAAAGTCGAACTTTACCGGATGTCGGCGCTATTCCCGAAGCCATTCGATCATTTGTAGCACAGCAGGCTCATTCAACGAATAGTGTAGAATGTCTTGTCGCGGTTCCGGCCCCGTAAGCCTGCCGCTTCGAGGACTTATGGCTCCCACGATTCAAACCATTGGCATCGCGAACGGGGGTGGAGACTGCCCGGGCCTTAATGCCGTGATTCGCGGCGCGGTTCGCGCGGCCATTCTTGAACGCGGCTGGCGCGTGGTCGGCATTACCGACGGCTTCGATGGACTGATTTGGCCGGAACGCAGCGTGCCGCTCACGATGGAAGCCATCGCCGGGATTCTTCCCAGGGGTGGAACGATTCTGGGCACCACCAACCGCGGGAATCCGTTTCACTACCCGACCCAACAAGATGGCAAGACGGTCACCCACGATTATTCACTGACCTGCTGCGAAAACATGCGGCTGCTGGGACTGGACGCGCTGATTGTAATTGGCGGCGACGGCACCTTGACCATCGCGCGCGACCTGGGACGCCTGGGCATCCCGGTGGTGGGAGTGCCCAAGACCATTGACAACGACCTTTCCGCCACCGAAGTGACCTTTGGATTCGATACGGCTCTGCACGTCGCCACCGATGCGATTGACCGGCTCCACACCACGGCCGAGTCGCATGGCCGCGTGATGGTGATCGAAGTCATGGGGCGCGATGCGGGATGGATTGCGCTGCATTCCGGGATCGCCGGCGGCGCGGACGTCATTCTGATCCCCGAAATACCATTCACGATTGAGACCGTGTGCGAAAAGATCCGCGAGCGGGAAATCATGGGCAAAAAATTCTCCCTGGTGGTCGTAGCCGAAGGGGCTAAGCTGCCGGCGCTCGACCCGTCCGGCAAGCCGTTTCCTCCGCCACGCCCGGGCCAGGTGGGCATTCTGATCGGCGATGCAATCCACTCGGTCCTCAACAAGGACGTGCGCGTTACAGTGCTGGGGCACATTCAGCGCGGGGGATCACCCAGTCCATTTGATCGTATCTTGGCCACGCGCTTAGGCGTGGAGGCCGTGGAACTGATTGCGCGCGGGGATTTCGGCCAAATGGTCTGCTTGCGCTGTGGAGAGATTGAATCGGTTTCCCTCGATGAGGCTGTCGGCGAATCGCGGCGGGTCGATCCCGCGAGCGGAATGGTTCGGGCCGCGCAAGCTGTCGGCATCACTTTCGGAGATCACTGATAAATGTTCTGGAGTATCATTCGCAGACGGGGAATCATTCCCCTCCTCCTAATCCTTGCGGCCCTGGGCTATTGGTGGCTGCATTCGCGCTCGCCGCAATCCATTGCCATCGGCTACGTGGGCGAACGCAGCGTCACGCTCTGGAACACTCTGGCGCAAGTGCGGCAGCCGGTAATGGCATTGCATTACGGCGAACGTGTCGAGATTGTGCGCGAGGTAGGGACCTCCGCGCAGGTGCGCACGGCCTCGGGTGCGCTGGGCTGGCTGATGGACTCACGGCAGATGATGGATTCAGCGCTCTGGGGCCAAAGCGCCGTCCTGCTGGCCCGTGCGCGCACTTTGCCCGTCCAGGCCGTGGGGCGGACAAAGACGGTCAGCAACGTGCGCGTCGAACCTGGCCGCAACGGCAAACGAATTTTTCAGTTCATGCGCGGCACACCGGTCCAGATGCTGGAGCGCACCATAGCGGACGCGCCACAGTCCAACGACGAAACTTCAACGAATGAAAAAGGCGGCGCGGAAACTGATCGAAACCCTAAACAGCAGGAAGACTGGCTGCTGGTGCTGCGCGTCGCGGACTCGAATCTGAACAAGAGCGCCCCCTCATCCGCGGAACATTCCGCGGCAGCCGTGCCCCAATCGTCCGCGGACCCGGTAATGGGCAGCGCGCGTGACCCCTATTCAGGGTCTTTGGATGCAGGTTTGCCCATTACCCCAATTGCCGGCTGGGTGCTGGCCCGATTTATTGAACCGGACTTGCCGGGCCCGGTGCGCGACTACGCCAGCTCCGCTGATTTGCATGTGATTGCGTGGTTCGAACTGAACCGCGTGCCGGACGGCTCTGGAGGCGAATCCCCGCAGTTTCTGGTCGCGGGGGCCCACGGCGGTGAGGGACAACCGTGCGACTTCACAATGCTGCGCGTATATACCTGGAGCACCGCTCGCAAACGGTACGAAACAGCCTACGTCGAGAGCGGTCTATGCGGGCATCTACCCATCCGAGTGTCTCGCGCCTCCGCTGGTCCCGAATTTCACTTCACTGAAATGGGTAAACAAGCCGGAGAGCGAACCTACGTCATGCGGGAAACCGTGGTTCGCCGCGTGAAAAATAAATCTTCCGAACCGTCTGTGGCTCGCGGCGGATCCAAAAATCAATAACCAGCAGAGACACAACGATTGATAAAAGCTCGCTATCTTGCTGACATGTGCGGCACATCATGACCGAAGCCACGCCGAGTCCGCGCGACACCCGCCGGTCTATGTTCAGGTCTCCCTGGGCCATGGTCATCACAGCCTTGGCGATTCGCTTGATAGTGATGGCGTTTGCTTACAAGATTCAACTGGACCCGACGCAGGACCACTGGGCGTTTGGTTGGGAAACGGGAAGAGTCGCGCGTTCGATTGTTACCGGGCACGGATTCAGTTCACCCTATTCCGAACCAACTGGGCCTACCGCCCTCATCCCTCCCATATACACATATATAGTCGCTGGTATTTTCAAATGGTTCGGTATCTACACGGCCACTTCGGCGCTCGCTCTGCTAACCCTGAACAACCTATTCTCGTCCCTGACTTGCCTGCCGGTATTCCTGATCACCCGCAGGGTCTTCGGACCCGGCACGGCGGCGTGGGCTGGATGGGTCTGGGCCTTATTCCCCTACTCGATCGGACTATCAAATGCCGTTATCTGGGAGACCAGCTTAACCACGCTATTGCTCCCTGTTTTGCTGCTAATGACGCTGCATCTCGAAGACACCAAGAGCTTGCTCGCTTGGATCGGCTACGGCTTATTGTGGGGTTTCGCCGCCCTCACCAGTCCGGCAACTCTATCCGCTCTTCCTTTTCTGGGAGGCTGGATTTGGCTCCGCCATTGGCGGCGCGGAAGTAACTGCACGGGCGCGGCGATCATCGCTTCACTATTTTTTTTAATTGTTGTCACTCCGTGGATCTGGCGTTGCTCGCATATCTACGGACGCTTGGTTGCCTTCCGTAGTAATTTCGGCATGGAAATCATGGTCGGGAACAGCAATGACACCAGCAGGCCCGCGAACTGGAACGTGCTCCCTGGAAACAATCCGGCCGAATTGGAAAAATTGAGACGGGCCGGGGAGCCGGCGTATATGGCCGAAAAGCAGCAGGAGGCCAGGTATTTCATCGAGCATCACCCCGCTCGCTTTGCAATCCTGACTTTGCGGAGAGTCCTGAACACGTGGACCGGTATATGGGAGATTCCTCCGCGCTGGAGCCTGGACGCGGCCGGCCTGCCGCATATAATCACATATAGTCTTCTCTCGATATTGGCGTTTGCAGGACTCGGCTGGGCAATTCACGGTGGCCGGGATGGCGCGGTTCCCATGGCCTTGCTTCTGATCTTTTTTCCGATCGTGTATTACTTGACGCACTCGGACATGGGTTTTCGGCACCCGATTGATCCAGTGATGGCCATCCTCGCGACGTGTGGAGCCATTTCTTTCCGCCGGCATGGGGCGAACATGTCGTCGAAAAGCCAAGGGCTTTAGCAGCCAGTATGTATTTGTTGTGGAGCGCCAGTGGAACAAGGATTAGAGCGGAAATCATGCGTGTGATACCATGCAGGCGGTTTAGCCTTAAAATATCTGATCGTCGGGCCGCCAATACCATGAGTTTTCTTCGCTCGATTGGTGAACCATGAAGCTGAGCGTAATCTCGCCGACATTGGACGAAGCGGAAAATGTTCCACAACTTGTGGAACGACTCGGGCGGGCCTTGGGCAATATCGACTATGAGATTCTAATTGTGGACGATGATTCCGCGGATCTCACCTGGTCGGTTGCGCGAGAAATATCCTTAACCAATCCGCGAGTACGCGCCCTGCGCCGCATGCGGAACCCCGGACTGGGCCTGGCTGTGATCGACGGATTCTCCTCGGCCGATGGCGATGTGCTGGCATGCATGGATGCTGACTTGCAGCACGACCCCTCGATTCTCCCCAGAATGTTGGACGAACTTCAGAAGGGTACAGACGTAGTTGTGGGCAGCCGCCATATTGAAGGCGGGAGCACGGGAAGATGGACCCGCTGGCGGCGCCTGGAATCATGGATTGCCGCCAAAACAGCTCAAATCTTGCTGGGAGTGGTCTTGAAAGATCCCATGTCAGGCTACTTTCTGGTGCGGCGGAAGGATTTTTTAAAAGTAAAAGAGCAGCTGAACGGAAAGGGTTTCAAAATTCTGTTGGAACTTCTCGCGCACCTTCATACCTCGAGAGTCAAGGAAGTCCCTTATACCTTCCGGCCCCGGACGCAAGGAAAATCCAAACTCTCGAACAGAGTCATTCTCCTGTACCTCCAGCAACTGTGGCGGCTATGCAGCAGGAGCCGGCATCGTTCCGTAAGAGTCATAAAATCCGCCCTGGTCGGCGGTGTCGGAATTTTTGTTAATCTGGCGGTCATGGCTGTGTTGCTCTGGCTGACCAAGGTGCGCGATTGGCGCGCGTCAGCCATCGCCTGCCTGGCGGCCAACGCGCAAAATTATCTCCTGAATTATTTCTGGACGTATCCTAACCAATCGCAAAATGGATTTCGAAAGCTGAAAGCCTACGTCCTCTACTTGCTGATGTCCGCTGCCGGCATGGCGGTCACGACCGGATCCTATGCAGTATTGACTTGGCGCCTGGCTCGCACGCCTCTGTTGCTCACCGGCACTGGCGCAACTTCCTCACTCACGCGGCTATTCTGTCAATTTGCCGCCGTACTCTTGGGTATCTGCTTCAATTACGTGTCAAATAAGCTCTTTGCTTGGCCGAACTTGGTCCGCGTGAATTTGGAGGCTCCGGAAACAGCATCTGCTTCTTCCTCGGTGATCGAACTCACCGAAGAACACCGCTACAAGAACGCATTGTTGGACCCCGAAATCTGAAAGTAAGAGAACACTCCGGAGAGGATCACCGCGGGGCGGTAGACTGCGGTTCACAGATCGAATAACGACTTCATCCGGCCTGATGCTTGATGGCACTTGGGAAGGCACGGCACCTTCCCAACGAGTAAAAGGAATCATGGCTCAATCTGCGGCGGGTTCGCGCTCGAAAATCCGGACGTTGTTCTGGTCGCCCTATGCAATGGTTGTCACCGCGCTAATCCTTCGCCTGGTGGTGATGGGATTTGCCTATCCGATGCTGCTCAATCCATCGCTGGACCACGACACCTTCGGCGGGGAAGTGGGAAGAGTGGCGCGATCGATTGTCACCGGCCATGGATTCAGCGATCCTTATTCCGAACCGTCCGGGCCTACGGCGATAGTGCCTCCCGTGTATGTCTATTTGGTTGCGGGTGTTTTCAAAGTGTTCGGCGTCTACACGGCCGTTTCGGCGATCGCGCTGTTAACTCTGAACAACCTCTTCTCCTCTTTGACATGTTTGCCGGTCTTCCTGATCGCCCGCAGGGTATTCGGCTTCCCCGTCGCCCTCTGGTCTGGGTGGATCTGGGCCGTGTTTCCCTACTCGATCGCTTTATCAAATGAATGGGTTTGGGAAACAAGTCTGACAACACTCTTGCTGACCCTGCTGGTGCTAGCCACATTGTTTCTCGATCATTCCAAGGGCCTGCTCGCTTGGATTGGATATGGCTTGCTTTGGGGTTTCACCGCCCTGACCAACCCGACAACGCTGAGCGTGCTCCCTTTTCTCGGAGCATGGATATGGCTCAGGCATTTGCGGCGCGGAAGTAACTGCACGGGCGTGGCGTTCGTCGCGTCTCTGTTTTTTCTACTTGCCGTTGTTCCCTGGTTCTGGCGGTGCAACCAAACGTTCGGACGTTTCATTCCTCTTCGCAGTGGTTTCGGACTGCACTTCCTCGCCGGGAACAGTGGCGACGCGCGCACTGCGTTGAACTTGAGCGCGCTCCCCTCAAACAACCCGGATGAATTGCGCAAGCTGAAATCGGGCGGCGAACCTGCGTACATGGCTGAAAAGCAGCGTGAAGCCAAGGATTTCATCGCGCAGCATCCGGGTCGTTTCGCGGGTCTGACTCTCCGGCGAATCCTGTACACGTGGACCAATTTATGGGATTTCCGTGCCCGATGGACGCTGGATGAATTGGGCGTCCCGCATATTCTTCTGTATACTTTCGTGTCTTTACTAGCCTTTGCCGGGTTTGGCTGGGCGATCCGAAATGGCGGGGACGGGGTGGTTCCCCTGGCAATTCTTTTGGTTTGCTTTCCCCTGGTTTATTACATTACTTATTCGGACTTTCGCTATCGTCACCCCATCGATCCCGTGATCGTCATCTTCGCGGTCTACGGAGCAATCTCTTTCCGCCGGCAACGGTCGAGCGCCTTCAATATCCAACAATGACTGCTGCGCGCAAAAGGCTCAAATTCATATCGAGGGCCTGACATGCCCGATTGACTCACTGTATCCGTCGGTATCTGGCCGGGAAGGATTGAAACTGCCTCGACTCGACATGGCACACTTTGTGCACCAGGTAACGGCTCAACAGTAGAAGAACGCTCAACCCGTAAATAATGCTGTCCGCAAGACTAGCGTTAGACGCCTCGGGAAAGTATTTCGTGGGAACGGGCACTTCTTTTATCTTGAATCCGAGATGGGTCGCTTGGACAAGTATTTCCTGATCGAAGACAAACTTGTCTGAGTTCAATGAAAAGGGAATCTCTTCCAGGGCTCGGCGGCTGTAGGCCCGGTAGCCTGTGTGATATTCGGACAGGTTTAATCCGAGCGCCCAGTTTTCCAGCTCTGTCAGGAATTTGTTTCCCAGATACTTCCACCAGGGCATTCCCTGTTTCATCGTGCTCCCGGATAGGAACCGGGAACCTAACACAATATCAGCCTCACCGGCCTTGATAGGGGCCACGATGTCGGGCAGCAGCGTCGGATCATACTGGTAATCAGGGTGAAGCATAACAACGATATCGGCGCCCTCTTTGAGGGCCTCTGTGTAACATGTTTTCTGGTTTGCCCCGTAACCGAAGTTGCGTGTGTGCACGAAAGCGATGAGCTGTAGTTCACGCGCGATCTCCAGGGTTTTGTCTGTGCTTCCATCATCGACCAGAATGACCTGATCGATGGCATGATGCGGGATGGTGTCATAGGTAATCTTGAGTGTTTTGGCTGCATTATAGGCAGGCATCACCACGATTATTGTTGGCCGGCGCGATCCTGCCTTGTGAAATGCCTTCGTTGCGCCTCGCGGAAACACTCTATTACGCACGGGAAGAGGGGGCATCTATGTGTGTCCTCTACAATCTTGACTAGTTTCTCTTCAAAGTAGTCTTAGGAAATGCAGATGCTTAACTGGCCTTTTCTGAACCGGGGCGACCATCTCCTTCGCGGATGGCTCCCGAAGCTCTTGGTTATTCAGGGGTATATCCCAATCATGACGCATTTGAGGCCACAGCGAAACCGCTCACAAATGACTTTGTGTTTGGAATATAAATGCAGAGTATAAGCCGGGACTTCCGTTACGACCTCCCGGATTGGCCCTCTTATACACCCAACGTTTTTCAGAGTAAACCGAATTGTTTTTCGTCGCATCATCTTCCAACTCGGGATCCCATGAGGCAGGTTCGTACTGAAATGCAACCGGCTGGAACTTCAGCTCCAAGGCATTGCTTCGATGAATCGTGGCTCCTTCCATACCCGGCTGAAAAGCCCTCCGAGTGCGCATGGTATGATTTGCTCGGAGGGGATCAGCCGATTTCAGGCCCCGAAACTTTGCGCCCGGCCAAATTGTATTCGCGCAATCAACGATGGGGTTATCTGCGAACGATCTTGTTCGCCGGATTGTTTGCCATATCGTGCGGCAAGCGCGCCGATCCCGCACCCAAACCCCCGCAGCCACCCCCGTTCGAATTCCTGGGCGCATGGGGAGAAAAGGGCGACGGCCCCGGCAAGCTCAATGAGCCTGTAGCATTCGCCGCCGATTCACTGGGCAACGTTTTATTCGCCGACCCGGGCGCGAAATTCGTCCATAAATTCGAACCCGATGGCACTCCCCTGCTTTCCTTCATGGATTCCCGCGTCAGCCACGCCGCGGGAATCGCCGTGGATCGTGGAGCGGCCATCTACATTGCCGACCCGCAACGCGGAACCATCCTGATCTTCTTTCCCGACGGGACATTTCTCAGGGCCATGCATATCGCGCGGCAGCCCCATTTCTCCGGCCCGCTGGGCATTAGCGTTGATGATCAGGGCAATCTCTATGTGCCTGATCCCGCGGCCTCGCGCGTGGTGAAATTTGACGGTCGTGGCCGTGTGGCGCCATTCTGGAAAATGCCAAAGGCCGCCCCCAAAAATCCGGCGCGAAACGGTGACCCGCCATTTGCCGTTGCGGCAGCGCAAGACGGCTCGGTATTTGTGGCCTATGCCAAAACAGGGCGTATCGAGAAATATTTGCCCGACGGTTCCTGGGTTACCTCCTGGGTTGCCACCGGAAACGCCGCGGGAGACCCCAGTACGATGACCGGCATGGCCGTAATGGGCCAGCTAGTGTTTACGATGAGTGTCGCTCCTCCGCAGCTTCGCGTCTGGACGCTTGATGGGCAGCACAACCTCGATGACGATCTCGGCGGGCGCATCGCCGGCGCTGCCGCGCCAGAGATTGCCGTGACGCCGCATGCCGAACTCCTGGTATTTGACCCTGCTGCGCCTCGTGTGTTCCGATTCCGTATGCACTTTTGACTTGAGGAGCAAGAATGACTCTACTTCTCACAGAATCCGATGTTCGCGCCTTGCTTACCATGCCGATCGCACTGGAAGCGGTGGAAGATTCCCTGCGCCAACAAGGAAAGGGCCAATTGTCTCTGCATCCCCGGCGGCGGATAAGGGGTCCAGATAATGCGGTTCTTCATTACATGGCGGCAGGTGACACTTTCAGCGGCTACATGGGAATGAAGATCTACACGGTGGCGCGCGGCGCGGCTCGTTTTGTGGCGCCGCTGTTCAAGGCCGCGACCGGTGAGATGGTGGCGCTGATCGAAGCCGACGCGCTGGGCCAAATACGCACGGGAGCGGCCAGCGGCGTGGCCACAAAGCATCTTGCCAATTCGAATGCGCGCAGCGCAGGCATTATTGGGACAGGCTACCAGGCACGAACGCAACTGGAAGCCATCGCCGCTGTGCGCCACCTGGAGCGCGTGCGCGCGTTTGGACGCGATCCGGAACGCCGCGAGCTATTCTGCCGCGAGATGAGCGCGCAAATCGGAGTCGCCGTGGAGCCATCGAATTCAGGCGAGGGAGCGGTGCGCGGCGCGGACATCGTAATTACGGCAACATCCGCGGCGAACATAGTTCTGCAAGGGGCCTGGCTGTCTCCAGGAGCGCACATCAACGCCATGGGCGCTAACTGGCCCCAAAAACGCGAATTGGACGACGCCGCCGTCAGCCGCGCGGATTTAATTGTCGTGGACTCTCTCGAGCAGGCAAAAATGGAAGCGGGAGATTTGATTCAAGCGTTTGGAGATGCCGCGTCGCGTTGGGATGCGGTCCGCGAGCTTGGCGGGATCGTGGCAGGGGAAACGTCCGGCAGGACCAGCGCCAGTCAGATCACGCTGTTTAAATCCATTGGGATTGCCACCTGGGATCTAGCCGTGGCCGTGCGCGTCTATGAGTTAGCGGTCGCGCGAGGAATAGGAAAATCCATCCCGTTGTGGGAAGCGTCCAGCTAGAGATTACATTTTACGCACCGAGGCGCGCGCGGAAAGGTTTGAATTCGAAATTCTGATAGAATTGCGCGCGACTGGGGGATCGAGGAATATGCAATTTCTGGAAAAATTGAAACCGTTGGGGCTTCTTGTGCTGCGTCTGGCGCTCGGAGCCAGCTTCATGTTTCACGGTTATCCGAAACTGAGCGATCCTGCGCATTGGGTCAAGGCCTTCCCGGCGTACGGTTTCCCCGGTTACTTCGCCTATATCGCGGGAATCCTGGAACTGTTTGGCGGCGGACTGCTGATCGTGGGACTATTCACGCGCGGCATTGGATTGCTGCTGGCGATCGAGATGGGTGTGGCGCTGACCCGAGCTGGATTCCCGGAAATCACAATGCACGCCTTCGGACAATATGAGATCCCTCTTCTACTCGGGGCGGCATCTCTGGCGCTGACAACCACGGGCGCAGGCATCATTTCAATCGATGCGTTTACGTTCGAATCCAGCCGGAAGCCGCCGAAGAAAAATAAAGGATAACGATTGAACCTCGCAGTTGCTACTGCGCGTGAAAAGCCGAGTAACTACCGCCGGCGCAGCACTAGGCAACCCGCGAGCAAGTCGTGCAACGCCTGCTTTTTCTCGGTGAACCCGGCAAGGACATAGCCCACCAGAAACGTCAATTCAGAAAGCTTCCTGGCGAAAAAACGAATCGAGGCGCGCCAGAAAGTAACCGGGCGGCCAGCGAGATCGGTGACATATAGCTTCAAAGCTCTCTTGCCGGGCGTAGCTTGCCATGAGGACGCCTCGAACAACGCGTAGTAACACCACATCATTGCAAATAACACCAGGAATCCTCGCAGTGTGGGTTGAGGAAGCGCAAGGGGCGATTGAGTGTTCGTGTTGGGGAAGACGATATAAGCATCGGGGTCAAAAGACGCAATCATCGTAAACAGGAATGAGATGATCAGTGTATCGATGAAAAAGGCGACAGCCCGCAGCCAGAATCCCGCATAGATGGGGTACGTCTGAGGAGCGGCGACATGCGGCAGGGCGGGTATGTGGTCAGGTGGCTGGGCGCTTTGCGGAACATATACGGGGCCCAACTGGGCAACGCTTACCGGATTTCCGCAATGCGGACAAGCGCTCGATCCCTCCTGAATTTCTTTTCCACATTGATTACAAGACAGTATCGCGATCCTCCAAAGGAAACCTCATGAAACCTATCAGCCGATCCTACCCTTGGCAAGCGGAACAAAAAACAATCCAGCGGGAAGCCGGCGTGTCAGTAGGCGAGCAGTTCCCGAACGGCAGCCACCAGGTCGCTGGTTTGCGGGAGAATTTTATCCTCGAGAACGGGATTGTATGCGCAGAAGGTATCCATCGCCGCAACACGCCGCACCGGAGCGTCCAAATCATCGAAAAGGTGTTCCCCGATTTGCGCGGCGATTTCGGCGCCGTATCCCCAGGACCGCATGTCTTCGTAGGCCACGATAACGCGGTGCGTCTTGCGAACCGTTGCAACGATTGCGTTCCAGTCGTACGGTGAAAGTGAGCGAAGGTCGACGATTTCCACCGACACTCCTTCGCGCTCCAGTTGTGCCGCGGCGACTTCGGCGCGATGCACCACGGCGCCATAGGTGATGATGCTGATTGCGCTGCCTTCGCGGACCACACGCGCGCGGCCAAACGGGATCGTGAAATCAGGGCCCGGATAAGGAGAGCGGTTGTAGGGCTGGCGATAGAGATGCTTGTGTTCCAGGAACAACACCGGATCGTCGCAGCGAAGCGCCGTCCGCAACAGGCCACAGAGATCGAGTGCGGTCGAAGGCATGACCACGCGGATCCCCGGCGTGTGTGTGAACATTACTTCGCCGCTCTGGCTGTGATAGATCGCCCCGCCGGTCAGGTAACCGCCGACCGCGACTCGAATCACGGCGGGGGCTTTGAACGCGCCATTCGAACGCCAGCGCAACACGGACAGTTCGCCCCGGAGCTGCATCATCGCGGGCCAGATATAATCAAAGAATTGAATTTCAGCGACCGGCTTCATGCCCCGTGCAGCCATCCCTATGGCGCTTCCGACGATACAGGCTTCCGCAATCGGCGTGTTGAACACCCGGGCGGAGCCGAAGCGCCTCTGCAAATCCACCGTGGCTTTGAAAACGCCGCCCTTCCCTTTCAACTGCTTCAGATCGTCTTCGTGGCTGCAATCGGCCACGTCTTCGCCAAACACCACGATTCGCTCATCACGGGCCATCTCGTCGGCAAGGGTGAGAGAGACGCTTTCCACCATGGTGCGGGGTTCGCCGGAAAAATGCGGCGCGGTCTCGAATCTCGACGAAGTTGGATCGACATCCGGGGAATACACATTTTCAAGGACAGATTCCTTGGCGGGTGGCGCCGCCGCAAGAGCTTTGTCCACCGCATCCCGAATTTCCGCATCTACGCCCGATTCCAGCGCCTCCAGCTCCTTCTCTTCGAGGATGCCTTCGCGGACCAGGAAAAGCCCGAATTTAGGGATCGGGTCCCGGCGAGTTTCCTGTTCGCGCTCCTGCTCGGTCTTGTAGAGTTTGTCGTCGTCGGAAAGCGAGTGAGAATAGGGCCGCGTGACATGCGCGTGAACCAGCGCCGGGCCCTTCCGCGCACGGCAATGTTCCGCGGCGCGTTTGAGGACCGCATAGCTTGCCACCGGGTCAGTGCCATCACATTCCTCGACGCGCAGGCCGGGATAATTCGCCACCAATTTCGAAATACTGCCGCCTGCGGTCTGGACTTCCACGGGAACGGAAATGGCGTAACCGTTGTCCTCGATCAGGATCAGCATTGGAAGCGATTTCAAACAAGCAGTGTTCAGCGCCTCGAAAAATTCGCCTTCGCTGGTGGAACCTTCTCCCCCTGAAACGTAAACGATCTCGTCGGACTGGTGCGGCGCCTTGTGTCCGGTCAGCGAGAGCCGTGCCTGCTCCAAAGCGCGTGGGAACTCTTGAAAATAAAGCGACGCCAGGGCCATGCCAACGGCTTGCCCATACTGCATGCCGGTCGCCGAAGAGCGCATAAAGATATTCAGGCTGGGGCTGCCCCAATGCCCCGGCATCTGACGCCCTCCCGAGTTGGGATCGTCCTTGGCGCCTACAGCCTGCAACAGCGTGTCGAGCGGCGTAATCCCCAGCGCGAGGCACAGCGCGCGGTCACGGTAGTAGGGATAGACCCAATCGTGGCCGGGTCTGAGAACTAGTGCCGCGGCGGCGAGCACGCCTTCGTGACCTGCCCCGCTGATCTGAAAAAAAGTTTTATTCTGGCGCTTCAGTTGGATTTCGCGATCGTCCAAACGCCGGGAGAGATACATGAT
>JBGOVX010000154.1:0-9111 GCA_041478355.1 Terriglobia bacterium
ACCTCCATCAAGGAAGACGAACAGCAAAAATTGCTGCGCATCGAAATTGAGTTGCACAAGCGCGTGATCAGCCAGGATAAGGCCATCACCGCCCTGGCGCGCGCCATCCGCCGCAGCCGCGCCGGACTGAAAGCTCCGGGACGCCCCGTGGGATGCTTCCTGTTCCTGGGACCGACCGGGGTGGGCAAAACGGAAGTTGCGCGGCGCTTGGCGGAATTTTTGTTTGGCAGCGAGAAATCCCTGGTGCGTTTCGACATGTCCGAGTACATGGAAAAGCACTCTGTTTCGAAGCTGATTGGAGCGCCTCCAGGATACGTGGGCTACGAAGAGGGCGGCCAGCTGACTGAGCGCGTTCGCCGTACTCCGTATTCGGTGATTCTGCTCGACGAAGTCGAAAAAGCGCACCCGGACGTGTACAATATCCTGCTCCAAGTATTTGAAGACGGGCAGCTGACCGATGGTCTCGGCAACACGGTGGATTTCCGCAATACGATTCTGATCATGACTTCCAACCTCGGCGCGCGCCATCTCCAGAAACGTTCGACGCTCGGCTTTCAATCCGTGGCCGAAGAAGGCAATACCAAGACCCTCGATGAGCTGGTGCTCAGCGAGGTGAAACGAGTTTTCAATCCGGAATTCCTGAACCGGCTGGATGAGATTATCCTGTTCAACCCGTTGAGCGAAGAAGACCTGCTCCGTATCATCGATTTGCTGGTCGGCCAGATCAACGACACTTTGATCCACCGCCAGGTGCAGATTGTGTTAACTCCGGAAGCGCGCCAGTGGGTCCTCGAGAAGACGTGCGGGGATCGCAGCTATGGTGCGCGGCCGCTACGGCGGGCATTGCAAAAGTACGTCGAAGATCCGTTGTCGGAAGCGCTGATACAGGGGGGCCTGCAGCGGCCGGCAACGCTGGAAGTCTACGTCTCAAGTGACGGGCTCGGCTTCCGACCGATGGTCGAAGCAACCCCGGTATCCCACTAGCGAATCCTACGCGCGCAGGCCGGCCTTAATTGGGTTCGGCGGGGGAGCGTACAATCTTGTTTCGGGGGAAGCGGCCTTGACTTTTTTCCTGGCCGCAAGAAGCTATTCATTTTTTTTGCCCGGACTGCGCGCGATTGCGGCGTTCAGTCTTGTAGCTGTATCCGCATGTCTGGTCCCCGCGGCCGGAGCATTCCCTGCGCCCGGGCAACAAACCCAGCAAGCCGCCACGGCAAATCCTCAGGAAGCGCCCCTGGTCGAGCGCATCGAATTTCAAGGCAATCGCAGGATTCGCAGCGAAACGCTTCGGGCGCGGATATTCTCCCGTGCCGGCGATCCGCTGAATAATGATGCCCTGCGCCGTGATTTCCATGCGCTGTGGAATACGCAATACTTTGAAGATATCCGCCTGGAAATTCAGGACAGCGCCGATAAACCCAATCAAAAAATAATCATTTTTTTTGTGACCGAACGGCCGATCGTGCGGCGCATCGAATACAAAGGCAATAAATCAGTTTCCGAATCCGATATTTTGGATCGCTTCAAGGACCGCAAAGTCGGCCTATCGATCGAAAGCCAGTTCGACCCCACGCGCATCAAGAAAGCCGAAGTGGTCTTGAAAGAGTTGCTTGCCGAGCACGGCCGCCAGTTTGCCACCGTCAAGCCTACCTATGAACGAATCCCCGGCACAAACGCCGTGAAATTGACGTTCACCATCGAGGAAGGCCCTAAGGTAAAGGTCGGCAAGATTATTATTACCGGCAATACGGCGTTTTCCGGCCGGCGCATCATTCGCACCATGCGCAATTCGCGCCCCATTGCAATTCCGCTCGGCCCTCTCGGCTATATCGCGGTGCTGTCCAAGACCTTCGACCGCCCCAAACTCGATGAAGACCTTGAAATTGGGATCCGCGGGCTGTATCAAGACAACGGATACTTCAAAGTGCTGGTGAAAGACCCCGTGGTGCAGACTTTGGATGTGAATGGCGGTTTGCTCGGCGCGGTGCCCTTGATCGGCTCCAAGCACGGCAAGGCCACCAACATTACCATTCCCATCGAAGAGGGCGAACGCTACCACATGGGAACGCTGCACGTTCGTAGCGCGGACCCGGATAAAGGGCTTTCGTTCAAGACCGAGTTCCTGGAATCGATTTTCCCGATCAAAAAAGGCGAAATCTTCAGTGTGGCCAAAGTTCGCAAGGCCATCCAGGACTACACCAAGTTCTATGGCAACTACGGCTTCATCGATTTCACCGCCGTGCCGGACACCGACGTGCACGACGATACCAAGACCATTGACATGACCTTCGCCTTTGACGAGCAAAAGCAGTTTTTCGTCAGGCGCATCGAGTTCACCGGAAATACCGGGACGCGCGATAAAGTTATCCGCCGCGAATTGATGCTCAGCGAAGGCGACATGTTCCGCAACAACCTGTGGGAAATGAGCCTGCTTCGACTCAATCAGTTGGATTATTTCGAGCCGGTCAAGGCCGAAAATGCCACCATCAAACGCAACGTCAAACAGGGCACCGTGGACATCCTTCTGAAACTCAAGGAAAAGGGCAAACAGTCCATCAGCTTGACGGGCGGCGTCAGCGGCATTTCCGGCTCCTATATCGGCCTGACGTATCAAACCAACAATTTTCTGGGTCTGGGCGAGACACTCACTGTTTCCGCCAACGTAGGCGACCTGCAACGCAACATTTCGTTCGGCTTTACCGAGCCCTACCTGTTCGACCGGCCCATCAGCACCGGCTTCACGATCTTTACCAGCAGCTATAATTTCGATCAGGCCCGCCAAACATCCCTGGCTTTGGGACAACAGATACAATTGAATCCCAACATCGTGCAGAACTATTCGCAAAACAGCAATGGTCTGACGCTGTTTGCAAGCTATCCCATCCGGCATCTCGGTTTTACCCGTTTGGGTGTGACGTATGGCCTGACGAGCACGAACATTAAATCGGCGAGCACTGCAGCAACGGCGCTGTTTTCTGTGCTGCAATTTCAAGCCCTCACCGGTCCGTCGGCGCTGTCGGGGATTCATTCCAGCCGCCTGGTCCCAAGCCTGACCTACAACACCGTGAATAATCCGATGAACCCGACCTCCGGAAAAAGTTTATTCGCCTCGTTCGCCCTGGAAGGCGGCCCCATCGGCGGCAACGTCAACAGCATTACCCAAATTGTCGAAGCCAAGTACTTCCGGCCGAACTATCACAAACACAACGTGATCGCAGTACGCGTGTTGGGAGCGTTTGAGACGGGATTCAGCGGCAAGGTCATCGCGCCGTACAGCCGTTTCTACCTGGGCGGCGAGGACACCTTGCGCGGATTTGACACACGCACGATTTCACCGGTCGCGTTTATCCCGCAGCTCACACAGACGGCGGTCACATTCACCGACCCGACGCGCCTGGATGGAAATGGAAATCCAATTTTGCGTTCGATCACCGTGCCCACCGTCGCATATCAGACATCATTCCCCGGCGGGGACACGCAGGGAGTAGCAAACCTTGAGTATCGTATTCCCATCGCGCCACATGTGGCCGCTTCTCTATTTTTCGATGCCGGCGCGACCGGCGCGCTTCGCCGTGACCAGTTGCAGCTCGGATCAAGCATTTTCACTCAACTGCAACAGCAGTTCGCGGTTGCCGGCGTGAACGCCCCGATCAGCCGTACGCTTTCGCTTCAACCCAAGACGAATTTCAAACTCCGGAGTTCGGCCGGTGTCGAGCTGGTAGTGCAACTGCCCATCGTGCAAGCGCCGTTTCGAATCTATTGGGCGTATAACATCAACCGGATGGCCCAAATCATGACCGCGCCGAAAGACCAGTTTCCGGGAGATCCGAATAATCCGAACGATCCAAACTGGAATCCTTATAAGGCAGGAGTCCCGTCACAGGTGTGGGATTCGTTGGTAGCGCCTCAGATTCTGAACTTATACAACAACCCGCAACGGACGAATTTCTTCGACCCCGTGCGCACGTTCCGGTTCACGGTGAGCCGTACGTTCTAAAAGGTGGACGATGAATGGCAGGTCAATCTTGATGCGGACAAAAAACAATACGGACTGGTCCCATAAGGGCAATAGGCTGGAAGATCGAACATCGGAATTATTGGGGAGGGCTGGGATGAGCCGGTGGAAAATCTACTTGATCGTATCTCTGGCCATGGTGATAGGCGCGTCTGGCTGCGGCGGAAAAAGTTCCACATCATCCGTCATCTTGAATATTTCGCCTGCCTCCTCCAGCGTGATCACCAACACGACCTTGCAGTTCTCCTCTTCGGTCACTGGATCGACCAATACGACCGTGACGTGGACGATTTCTTGCGCGACCGGTGTGACCGCTCCGGCGTGTGGAACCATCGACACCAACGGCCTCTACTCTGCGCCAAAGACTATCCCTACAACTACTGCCAACGGAACCACTACTATCGCTCCCACAGCCGTGATTACGGCAACCCCGCAGGCAGACACAAGCAAACTGCAGACGGCCAGGATCACGATCATCTCGGGCATTAGTATTACGATTCTTCCAACCACTGCCACGGTTGGCACAGGCGAGCATTTCACCTTCGCCGCCACGGTCAATAATCCAGGCTGTAACACCACCATAAATCCTACTTGCCTGAATGTTACCTGGTCGGTGCCAGCGAATACGACTGGTGCGGTGGGCTCGATCGACGCCAACGGCGTGTACACCGCGCCGACCCCAGCTCCTTCGCCAAGCACAGTCACCATCACGGCCACCTCTGTCGCCGATACGGCGGTCACGGCGACGGCCAGTGTAACGGTAGAGACAGCCGTCACTCCCACGTTGACTTCGGTGAGCCCGAACGCGGCGGGGTTGGGCGGATTGTTTCAGGATATTTACATCACCGGCACCAACTTCATTTCAACCAATAATGTGTTCATCAATGGCGCGCAGTTAGGCTCTAATTTGGTCGAGGATATTTCCTCATCGGTGATACGAGCGCGTATTCCGGATTTCATATTGGCCGCGCCGCCATCCTCGGGGCTACTCCAGATCGGCGTCTCGGAGCAGACTGGCACGCCCCAGACTTGCGCGGATGCTTCGAAATGCCAGGTCGCGGTGACCGGTGTACGGCCCGGGGTTGCGGGCCCCTCACCGGACAGTATCTCCCAAGGCACCGCGGGAGTGCTTAATTTCAACATCGACGGCGGCTTTTTTGGCACGGGGCTCAATCCTAACAATCCGGCCGTGAGTGCCACTTATGCCGGCCAACCCCGCGGAATTCAGCTTCCTGCGAGCGGTTCTACCAATAGTACACGCCAATTGTCGGTGACCATTGGTGGGAGCTCGAACTCCAGCGACTTCACGACTCCCGGCCTATATCCAGTGGCCATACAGAATGCTGTTGACCCCACAAAATTTGCGGTCACCAATCTTGCCGTCCAGCCAAATTACACTAGTGCTGGCAATTCGATCAGTACGATTGCCGCGCGGATCGCGGTTGGTTCGGTGCCCGCCTCCTCGTCGCCTGCCGATGTGGCCATCAATCCCGCAACAGGCATGGCTGTAGTGGCAAATACAATGTCGAACGACGTAAGTTTGATCGATCTCACGGCCGCACCGCCAGTCGTTGTCGCTACCATCTGTACTGCTTCGGTGGGCGCGGCACTTCCCTGCCCATCTTCCGGTCCCACAAGCGTTTCCGTCGACTACGTTCGAAATATAGCCCTGGTGGCAAATACGGCCTCAAAAACGATTGCGGTTGTGGACCTCAGCGCCAAAGCGGTCACCTACGTTACTCCGCCGCTCCAGGACCCACCCGGGGCGGTCGGGATCAATCCAGTCACCGGACGCGCTCTGGTAGCCATACAAACCAGAGGTTACGGCGTGCTGATGGACGTGACCAAGAATCCCCCCGCGTTTATCGGCACGGTATCGATCAGTACCGGCCCGCATACACGTGTTGCCGTCGAGCCTCATCTCAACTGGGCGATTGCCACTCCCGGGCTGCTTGGCTCGGTGGGCATCGTGGACCTGAACCGGCAGACAGTTAACAACATCACCAATCTTTCGCGGACCACCAACGTAGTTACCGTTACTGTCCAACCATCAACCCCACAGGTTCCGCAATCTCCCTTGGCCGTGCAACCGGGCGGAGCCGTCCAGATTCAAGGAGCCTCGGACAATAGCTTCAATGGGATCTACCAGGTGACCGCCATCGGACCTGGGGCCACGCAATTTGCCTATACGCAGACCGGCGCGGCTCTGACCGACCTAGCCAGTTTCACCACTGCGGGAACGGTCAACTATTCTGATCCTGTAGCGACTGTCGGGTTGACGACTTCGGTCCAGGGAATCGGCATCAACACGGAAACCGAACAGGCGGTCCTGGTCGATCCGACCAGTAACGGCGTCGTGTCCTTTTTTAGTTTGATCGATCAATCTGTTTTCTCTATGCAACTCAGGACTGGCAGCGCCGCCGAGCCGGGAACCATCGCCGCGGCATTTAATTCAATGACCAACACCGCAGTCACGGTGAATTCGCTTAACCACACTCTGTCGGTAATCGATCCTACGACCCCCGTGCGCTTAACTAAATTTACGCTGCCTAATCCAGACCCGGTCGCTGTCGCGCTCGACCCCAGCACAAACATCGCCGTGGTCGCGAACCAAACAGACAACAGCGTAACGGTCCTGTCGCTTGGCGCGATTCAATCATTTTCCATTGCGGAATCAAGCCCCAAGACATTCACTGCGGACTCGACGCTCACCAGCGCTCCGGTGCCGTCCGCACTGACGCTGACCATCATCGGCAAAGGTCTCACCTGCGTAAACAATGCCACCAACTTGACGGTGCGTCTCGATCGCATTGCGCTTCAAACTTTATGTACGGGCGATGGGGATCGGAAATTGACCGCCATTGTCCCGCCGTCACTTTTATCTTCTCCGCGCCGGTTCGCGCTCGATGTCCTGGATTCCAGCGGCGCGGTTACCAATGCCGAAGATTTCACTGTGCAGCAGAGTATAGATGTCACTGGCTGTTCAGCGACCCCCTACCCATCGGGGGTGGCCATCGATGCGCAACAAAACATCGCGGCGGTCAGTCTGGCCGGCTGCAACTCGCTTGCGCTCATCAATCTTTCGAACGGCACCGGACAAACGGTCGCCGTAGGTTCCAATCCATTGGGGGTTGCCGTAATCCCGCGCCTGCATTTGGCAGTAGTGGCGAATAACGTGAGCAATACGGCATCGGTAGTGGATGAACTCGGCGCATCGGTCAAGAGCACAATCAGCACCGGCGCAGGTCCCATCGGTGTGGCCGCTGACCCGGACACCGGAGAGGCCGCTGTTGCCAATAGCGTGGCCAACACGGTCAGCATAATCAATGTCGCATCGGGAGGAAGCAGAAGCATTACGACGGGACAGCGTCCCATCGCAGTAGCCTTCAACTACCAGAATCACCAGGTTGCCATTGCCACAACTGGCGCCACAGCGTTCAATACCGGTACAGTCTCTTTTGCCGACGCAGGGGCCGGTTCAACCACATCAAGTTTTTCGGTCAACACTCCGACGTCGGTGATCTATGATCCCTGGCCCGGTGATTGCCCCGCAAGCAACACCGTAGGGTGCTACCTGGCGAACTCGAGCACAAACAACAACGCCGACATTCTCGATCCCACCACGTCCACGGAAATACCATTTCGCATTGGGATCAACCCAACTGCGATTGCATATAATTACTTGACCAGCACACTGGTGAGCACCAATACGGCGAGCCACACCGTCACCGTGGCCGATTTCCTCGCCAAAAGGATCCGCGCCATTCTGACCTTGCCGGCGCCGGTGAATTCAAATCTGACTCTTACCGGGGCCTTGCAGTTCGCCCTGGACATTCATCCTTTGACGAATCTTGCCGTCATTGCGGACACAGCCAATGGACGTGTATTGTTAGTGCCGCTCCCTCGCTGAGCGTATATTTGCATGAGGATTCCCAACCCGGACTCGGTAAAATCCGTGGCTAGCCGGCCAACTCGAGTCTGGTTTTCATGCATCGGTAACAGGTAAGTGGAAATGGGAGTTCGAGGCGGGGATGCGAGCGGGAGTCACCGGGGGCAATTCCGGTTGACGCCTGTGAATTCAGACCGCTATAATCTGCGATTTGTGATTTTCGTTTGAGAGCATAAGGAGCAAGAATGAACGTCAATTTACGTTCCAAAGGCACTTTGGCCGCTTTAGCTGTTATTTTCCTGTCCCCTATTTCCGGAATCAGGGCGCAGAGCACCACAGCTTCGGCCCCAGCAAAAATCGCCGTACTCAATATCCGGAACGCCATTGTTGCCACGGCAGAAGGAAAACAGGCACAGGCTCTGTTGCAATCGCAGTTTGCTCCCAAGCAAAACGAATTGCAGGGCATGCAGAAACAAATCGAGGATATGCAGCGCAGGCTCAGCGAAGGCGCACGAACCCTCAGCGACGATGAAAAAGGGAAAATGCAGCGTCAGGGCGAGCTGCTGACGCGGCGGCTTCAGCGCGGCAACGACGATTTGAATGAAGAATTAAACGCGGCGCAAAGTGAAATCATCGACTCCATCGGCCGTAAGTTGCTCGAGGTCCTGGACAGGTATTCCCGCGAAAACGGCTATACCGTTGTGCTGGACACCTCGGCACAGGGCAGCCCGGTTGTCTATGGATCCTCGCAGTCCGACATCACACAGGATATCGTGCGGCTTTACGACCAAGCATATCCCGTGAAGGCCGGCGCTCCGGCGGCATCCGCTCCGGCCCCTAAGCCCGCCGCGCCGGCTCCAGTCAAGAAGCCGACCCCATAACTCGATAGTACCGATTGAACCGATGTGACACGCCCAGGGGCCTACTTGCGAGGCCCCTGTTTTTTTTGCTCATTCCCTCCGGATTTTCGGACCCCTGCAGACTGATGCGCATGCAACCGGAAATGGGCTGCCAGCCGCTTTCCTGAACCCTACGTTGGTCGCAGCCACCGCTCGCGGTATAATCTTTCGATGTCAACCAGGGGAAACTCCACGCAGATTCACGGCACCACGGTTCTATGCGTGCGCCGCGATAATAATGTGGTGATCGCCGCCGATGGGCAGGTCACCATGGGCGAACACGTGATGAAGCACACCGCGCGAAAAAC
>JBGOVX010000255.1:0-3684 GCA_041478355.1 Terriglobia bacterium
AGCCTATGATGACAACCTCGTAACAGCTTACCGTCTTACCCTTGTCGCCCTCCACGACAGCGGACGTAAAAGCATCGATGGGCCCGACCAGATCAAGCGCCATCAGCCCTTCAAATCCCAGGAATCCGACGCGCAGCGGTCTCTTCTCATTCATAAGCAGTTTGAGTATATCTGCTAACGCCAGTGTCGGCCATGACTAGCTTCCGACAATTTCAGCCACAATGTTTCACCTCGAACCACGCCTTCCATCTTCAACCCTCGCATGTCCGAAAGTGTCGGAACTTAGTCATGGCGCTGTTGGCGTGCCTAGCATACTCTTGGTCTATGCAACGGTCCGTCCACTCAAGAAAGGTGACTTCAAGATGCTACGCAACATTAAACTGATGCTTTCCGCGATTCTTCTGATGGTGTTTGTTGTCTCTTTACCAACACTCTCCGCGACGGGCAAGAGCGGGCGCTTTAGTCGGTACCTGGACCTCGGAGGCAGAAACGTCGTTCAGGCCGTACCAGACCAAGCAAAGAAACCGCCGACGGTGGCGATCTTACTATTCGATGGAGTTCAGATTATCGATTACTCGGGGCCCTGGGAAGTCTTTGGTCAGGCGGGTTTCAAGGTTCATACAGTAGCCGAGAAACCGGAACCGGTGACCACCGCATTCGGTCAAAAAGTGATTGCTGATTACACCTTTGACAATAGTCCGAAAGTAGACATCCTCCTGCTACCGGGTGGTGGAGGCACTCGCAAGGCGGCGGACAATCCGCGGCTGATCAAATGGATTCAAGACAACGCGAAAGACGCCACCCACGTGATGTCGGTTTGTACTGGCGCTTTCCTGCTGGCAAAGGCAGGTCTGCTGGACGGATTAACAGCAACCACCTTCCACGATGCGATTGGCAGATTAACGGAAGCAGCTCCAAGAACTAAGGTGGTGTACGACCAACGCTATGTCGATAACGGCAAAGTGATCACGACTGCGGGACTCTCTTCGGGCATCGACGGAGCGTTGCATCTGGTTGCAAAGATTCTCGGCCGGGGTCAGGCCCAGTCAGAGGCGTTCGGCCTGGAATACACATGGGAGCCTGATTCGAAGCATGCACGCGCCGCTTTCGCCGATCGCTACCTGCCCGACTTCCAGGGCTTTGAGGCGACGCTGGTCTCGGTCGAGGGCAACCTCGACCATTGGGAAATGCGTGTGTTGGTTTCGAAACCTGCCTCGGTTGCGGAAATTATCGAGCTGACTCGCAAACAAGTAGTTTCCGCCACTCCCCATACAAGCTCCGCCGTCACTTTAATTCCACGCGCGTCGAAGGCAACTGACATTGAATGGAAGTTTACAGACGATCTGGGCCGCGCCTGGGTGGGTTCTGGAGTCGCCGAAGCGTCGGCGGAAGAGAAAGGGAAGTTCAATCTGACGCTGCGGCTTGCGCGGGGCAGGTAGTAGATCCACGTCCATGAAGCTGACATCACGTTTTGCAATCAGAGAGGGGCAGAGCATGAAACACAACAAAGAAATCACTGACGATGGACTGAACCGAAGGAGGTTCATCAAGAACGGCGCAGGAGCAGTCATTGCGGCTAGTCTGCTCCCGGCCCTAGATCTGCGTGGAGCGGGCTTCGAGCCGCGCGCTCAACAGGCGGCGGCTAAGAGAGTCTACATTTGCCCGCCCTGCGGAGGGCCATGCGACAAACTAACCTTCGACAAGCCCGGTACCTGCCCTCAATGCATGATGGAGTTGATACCGCTAGGGGGCGGCGAAGGCACTCCACCAACGGTCGCAGTTCTGCTTTTCAATGGAGCTGAGATCATAGACTTCGCCGGGCCGTGGGAGGTGTTTGGCACGGCCGGCTTTCTCGTACACACAGTTGCCGAAAAACTGGAGCCTATGACAATGGTCTTCGGCCAAAAAGTGATTGCTGATTATACCTTTGAGAACAGTCCCAGGGCGGACATCCTGCTGGTGCCAGGCGGAAATCTTTTTAATGAAAACGGGATCCAAAACCCGCGACTGATCCAGTGGATTCAAGCCAAGGCCAAAGATGTGAGGTGTGTAATGTCGGTGTGCAGTGGCGCTTTTCTGTTGGCCAAGGCGGACCTCCTGGCGGGACAAACAGTTACCACTACCTTCGGCATGATTGAGGATCTGCTCACACCCCAAACCAAGGTTGTATATGACCAGCGCTATGTCGATAGCGGAAAAATAATTACCACGGCCGGGCTGTCTTCGGGTATCGATGGAGCTCTCTACCTGGTTTCCAAGATGCTGGGTATAGGTAAGGCCCAATCAGTCGCATTGGGTATGGAGTACCCCTGGGATCCCCATTCGCAATACGCGCGGGCGGCCATGGCGGACAGGTTCCTTCCCCAGGGATGGCGTAATGGCAAGGGATTGGCGGCGACGATGATCTCCACCGAAGGCAGTACGGATCGTTGGGAGACTAAGGTCCTGGTCTCGGAACCCCATTCGTCCTCCGAGATACTGGCTGTTATGCGAGAGCGAATTGCTTCGAACAGAGCCATGGGCGGAATGTTCAAACCCATTTCCCACATCCGAGGTCCAGTCGACATGAGTCCGGTGAGCGCGACCGATCGTCAGATCAAATGGAAATTCAACGACGATCAGGGGCACGCTTGGACTGGTGTCGGAATCGTTGAACCGTCTCCGGACGAAAAGAGCAAGTTCATTCTGACCTTAAGACTGGCTCGCGTGAGCTAATCGCGAGATCCGAGCCAGCGAGGGCGGGTTGCTGGACGGACTAACGGCAACCACGGTGAGCGGCGGCATCGCCAACCTGGGGAAGGCGGGAACCAACATCAAAGTCGTGTATGACAAGCGCTATGGATTGGCCGGAGTTCGAGACGAAGTCCGTGAAGCGGATGGCTGAAAAGATTAGAGGATCTGGCTGGTATCTTTCAGCCGTCCGCTTCACGGACTAAACATCCTTCAGCTCTTTTTCCCAGCAGTGAACTGCTGGGCTACTATCATTCGTCCGCCTTGCGGACTGATAAACCGACTTCATGGGCAAAGACCAGGCGACCGTATATGAAACCAGGCTTTTTGCGGAGAGGAGAAGTTGAACTCGCCACCCTCGACGAAGAGTGGGGAAATAAAATCTTAGAACTGGAGTCACAGATGAGAAGGACGTTAATTGGTCTGGTATCCGTGATAGCGATTGTCTCCGGCGCGGTGTTTCTGAGATCGACTGTCTCGGGACAGTCTGTTCGGGCAGGTCAGACCGGCGGCGCGAAGCTCGCCGGCGAAAGGACGGTCGGGGAGACCTCAAGAATATTCAGGTACTAACGGATTTTAAGAACGCTCCGGCGAACGACCTTTACGGCGCGATGCAATTCATGTCCGGCTCGCTGTCCGTGAGTTGCAACTACTGTCATTTCTCAACAGGGACCGCTTGACAGCGGTGCGAACAAGACCAAGCTGATTGCGCGACATGATCAAGATGAGCCGATTTCACTTCTTCCCGAAGATTACCCAACCAAGCAGGACACCGAGACCGAGGGTAAGCAAAGTAGGAATCCACATCCAACTGAACCCGCCGTTTACCCATCCTTGTCCCATCCTGTACCCGCCTATCCCTCCTTGTCCCATCATCCCGCCACCCATCATTGACCCGGTCATTGCCCCGCCGCCGAAGATCAGAAAAAGCACGACGACGACGACAAACGCGAT
>JBGOVX010000127.1:0-10519 GCA_041478355.1 Terriglobia bacterium
ATCAGCGGGTACGACGGCGGCACTGGCGCTTCTCCCATCAGCTCCATCCGGCATGCCGGAATTCCCTGGGAGTTGGGGCTTGCGGAGACGCAGCAAGTCCTGGTGATGAACGATCTGCGCAGCCGCGTACGTTTGCAGGTGGACGGGAAACTGCAAACCGGACGCGACGTCGCGATTGCCGCGCTGCTGGGCGCCGAGGAGTTTGGATTCGCGACCACCCCGCTGATTGCCATGGGCTGCATCATGATGCGCAAATGCCACCTCAATACTTGCCCCGTGGGCGTGGCCACGCAGGATCCCGAACTGCGCAAGCGATTTCAGGGCCAGCCCGAGCATGTCATTAATTTCCTGTTCTACGTTGCCGAGGACCTGCGGAGAATTATGGCCGAGCTGGGCTTCCGGAAACTCGACGAAATGATCGGCCGCGTGGATTGTTTGGTTCAACGCAAGGACGTGGAACACTGGAAGGCCAAGGGGATTGACCTGTCCTCGGTGCTCTACAACCCGCCGATGCCCAGCCACGTGGGGCGGCGCTGCACGCAGGCGCAGGACCACGGGTTGGACGACGCGCTGGACGGCAAGCTGATTGAGCAGACCAGCGAGGCCATTGAAAATCGTACTCCGGTCTCTCTCAGCCTGCCCATTCGTAACGTGCACCGCACGGTAGGCGCCATGCTCAGCGGGCTGATTGCGCGCCGCTATGGTTCCGAAGGCTTGCCGGACGACACAATCCGCATCCAGTTCCACGGATGTGCCGGGCAGAGTTTTGGCGCATTTCTGGCCAAGGGTGTGACCCTTACCCTGGAAGGCGAGGCCAACGACTATGTGGGCAAGGGTCTGTCGGGCGGGAGACTGATTATCTATCCCCCTCGTGATTCAAAATTCGCGGCCGAAGAAAATATTTTGATCGGCAACGTCTGTCTGTACGGTGCGACCAGTGGAGAAGCTTACTTCAACGGCATGTCGGGCGAACGCTTCGCGGTGCGCAACTCGGGCGCCACGGCGGTCGTCGAAGGAGTAGGCGACCACGGTTGCGAGTACATGACCCGGGGAACAGCCGTGATCCTCGGACGCACCGGACGCAACTTCGCTGCCGGAATGACCGGCGGCATGGCCTACGTATTGGATCAGACCGGCGAATTCGTTTCCGTCTGCTGTAATCGCACCGACGTGGATCTGGAGGCTGTGACCGAAGCGAAAGATGTCGAGATTTTGCACCGACTGATTTTTCGCCACGCGGAACTCACCAGCAGTCCGCAGGCCAAATGGATTTTGAAACATTGGGAAGCCACACTGCCGAAATTCATCAAAGTGTTCCCGCACGAGTACAAGCGTGTTCTGGGAATTCCACGAATCCCCGCGGGTGTGCTTGCCGCGCGGGCCGGAAATGAGGTTCAAGGTCAGGTGATTCGTGGGTAAAGTGACAGGCTTCAAGGAATTTACACGCGAAATGCCCGCGCGCCGCCCGGTCCAGGAGCGCGTTCACGACTATTTTGAGGTCTATCAGCCGTTCCCGGAAGAAAAGGTGCGCGTGCAGGCCGCGCGATGCATGGATTGCGGAATACCGTTCTGCCACACCGGTTGCCCGGTCACCAATATCATTCCGGACTGGAATGACCTGGTCTATCGCGATCACTGGAAAGAAGCGATGCGGGTGCTGCATTCCACCAATAATTTCCCGGAATTTACCGGGCGCATTTGCCCGGCCCCCTGCGAAGCGGCTTGCGTGCTGGGAATCAACCAGCCGGCGGTCACCATCAAGCTGATCGAAAAAACGATTGTCGAGCGCGCCTGGGAGGAAGGCTGGATACAGCCGGAAATTCCCGAGACTCGCACGGGCAAACGAATCGCCGTGGTCGGTTCGGGACCATCTGGCCTGGCGGCCGCACAGCAGCTCAATCGCGCCGGGCATGCGGTTACGGTGTTTGAAAAAGCCGATCGCATCGGCGGTCTGTTGCGTTACGGAATTCCGGACTTCAAGCTGGAAAAACATGTTCTCGACCGGCGCCTGGAGCAGATGATGGCCGAGGGCGTTCAATTCCAGACCCAAGCCACAGTGGGCGGAAACGTTCCCGCGCAGGACCTTCGCAAGGAATTTGACGCGGTTGTGCTCTCGGGAGGCGCGGAAAATCCGCGGGACCTCAAAGTTCCCGGGCGTGAGCTCAAGGGAATTTATTTCGCCATGCAATTTCTCCCTCAGCAGAACAAGACCATTGCCGGGGACGCCGTGCCGGACCAGATTCTGGCGACTGGGAAGCGCGTGGTCATTATCGGCGGCGGCGATACGGGCGCGGACTGCCTGGGCACCTGCCATCGTCAGCAAGCCAAGAGCGTGCACCAATTCGAAATCATGCCCATGCCGCCGGCCGAGCGCGCCCCGAGCACGCCCTGGCCTCTGTGGCCGCTGCAGCTTCGCACCGAGAGCGCGCATGAAGAAGGCGGATTGCGGGATTGGGCGCTGAACACCGCAAAATTCACGGGCGACGAAAACGGCCACGTGAAGCAATTGCATGCCATTCGTGTCGGCCCGCCGCCCAAATTCGAAGCCATGCCGGGGACCGAACTTACCATCGATGCGGACCTGGTTCTGCTGGCCCTGGGCTTTTTGGGGCCGGCAAAGCAGGGCATGCTCGAGCAGCTCGGTGTGAATCTGGACGCGCGCAGCAATATCTCCACCGGCGCGGATTACATGACTTCAGTTCCGGGAGTTTTCGCGGCCGGTGATATGCGCCGCGGACAATCGCTGGTCGTGTGGGCAATCTCGGAGGGCCGCAAAGCCGCCATCTCCGTCGACAAGTACCTCATGGGAAGTTCGAGCCTGGGCTAGTCCGGCACAGGCTCTTCCACCCAATCATTCGCTGCTCGGTCCTCTTGGAGTTGTAGGGACATGACATGTCGTGCCCCTACGGCCGACCCACATGGGTGCGCGCCGCCGATTGAGTTTCCATTAGAATCCCTATAGTCTCGGGGTAGCGACAAGGGGCCCCAGCAACAGGGAACAGGGAGCTGCCGGTGAGAATAGTCAATGCTTGACAAGTTCCTGCAACTATTGCCGCCCGAGGGCATCAAGATACTCCTGACGCTGTTTCTGTGTTTCCTGATTGGGCTGGAACGCGAAGAGCATCGCGTGGCCGGGGACCGCTACAGTTTCGGAGGGGTTCGCACGTTTCCGTTGATCGGGCTGATCGGCTATGCCATGGCGCTTCTCTCGGGACCACAACTTCTGCCATTGACGGTTGGATTTGCGGTGATTGGCTCATTCCTGTGGCTATCCTACCGGCACAAACTGGAATCCTACGTGGAAGCCGGTGTGACCACGGAAATGTCGGGGCTGGCTACCTATGTGGTCGGCGCGCTGGTGTCGCGCGATCAACTGTGGATTGCCACGACATTGGCTGTTATCAGCATCCTGCTGCTGGAGTTGAAAGAAGTTCTCGAAAACCTCACCACCAGGATTCCCGGCGAAGAAATTCTCACGTTCACCAAATTTCTCCTGCTCACATTCGTCATTTTGCCCGTTGTGCCGGACCGGGACTACGGCCCATTCGCATTGAACCCGTTCAAGGCGTGGCTGATCGTCGTTGCCATTAGCGGCGTTTCCTACGGCAGCTACCTGCTCGAGAAAACGTCCAGGGGAAAAGGCGGAGTAAGGCTGGCGGCCTTGCTGGGTGGCGCGTATTCCTCCACCTTCACGACGTTTGTGATGGCGAAACGCGCGCGGGCGGCGAAGGCCCCGCACAGTTATTCCGGGGGAATCCTGATTGCCTCGGGCGTGATGTATTTCCGCTTCATTGTTCTGGTCGGTATTTTCAATCGCGAGCTGACGCATCGCATCTTGATTCCGTTTCTGATATTGGGCGCCATTGGACTTGCGGGCGGATGGATGTGGTCCAGCAAAGCGGATGGTCCGGACGGGGAGACCAAGGTCAAGTATTTGACAAGGAACCCGCTGGAACTTACTTACGCTTTTTCATTGGCGATTGTGTTTGTGGCCATGTTGATAGCGACCAATTTGGCGCTCGTCCACATGGGCCGCCCGGGGATCTACGGGCTGGCTCTGCTGTCGGGTCTCGCGCCGGTGGACCCGTTCATCATGGGACTCACGCAAACCGCGGGGAAATCAGCTTCGCTCGACCTTGCTGCGGCAGGCGTAGTGGTCGCGGCGGCCAGCAACAATATCGCAAAAGCGTTTCTGGCGTTTATGTTCTCCGATACCCGGACCGGAAGGCTGAGTCTGATCCTGCTGCTCGGTCTTGCCGCGCTGGGGTTTTTGCCACTGCTCTGGATTGCCCGGTAGGTGCGCAGCTTGAATACGCAGGAAACGCGATGGCCTCAAACCTACCGCCTGAAACCTGCCTTGCGATTAGCCGCCGTGTTGATTTTGTGCGCGATGTTGCTCGCGCCTATTTGGAGCGTGGCGTTTCCGCCGTTGCTTGATTATCCAAATCATCTGGCGCGCTCATTTGTACTTTCCCATCTGAACGATCCAGCATTCACCTTCTCCCGATTTTTTCGCGCCGATTGGGGCGTCTATCCCTACCTGGGAATGGACGCGCTGCTCGCTGTCCTCGGGCGGGTGTTTCCTATCGAGACGGCGGGCCGCGTGTTTCTGAGTTTGTGCGCGATCATGTTGCCTGCGGCGGCTTGGTTTTTCCTTCGGCAGGTGAATCCTGGCGAAGGCGCGACTGCCACATGGACGCTGCTGATGGCGTTCAATGTATTTTTTCTCGAGGGTTTTTTGAATTTCGATCTGAGCATCGCCGTTGGACTCCTGGCGCTTGGATGCTGGCTGCGCTGGCTTGCGAAGCCGGAGATTTCCCGGTGGGTCGTGGCGCTGGTGGCGTTCACGTTGCTGTATTTCACTCATCTGCTGGGGTTCGGCATCGCGGGCCTGGTGGTCGCGGGGTATCTCGCGTTTTCACGCCGGCCGGTTCGCGATTGGATTTGGAGCGGCGCGCTGGCGCTGCCTGGTTTGGCGTTTTATCTGCACTCTTCGCGCGTCGGGTTAAGCGTCAATAAAATTGTCTTTCACGGACTGAACGACAAACTCGATTCGCTCGGCCTGATCCTTCACGGGTACTCGCCCGTGCTGGACTGGGTTTCACTCGCCGCCTTGGGCGCGTGGTTTCTGGCGGCCTGGTGGCGCAACCCGGAGTTTCGCTGGAATGGCCGGTGGCTCGCTGTCGCCGCGTTTTTATTCGCGCTGTTCTGGGCGATTCCCTGGATGTGGGGCGAGGGATCCGATCTTGATATCCGAGTGCTGCCCCTATTGTTTGTCGTGATTCTTGCTACTGCGCGCGTGGGCCGACGCGCCAGATGGCTCGCCGTGATCCCGCTGCTGTTGTTTGCGGCGCGAACAGTGAGCATCACACGGCATTTTGTTGGCGCGCAGCGGGACCTCGCTGGCCTTACGCGTTCTCTTGACGTGACTCCGCGCGGGGCGCTGGTATTGCCGATCGTCGAAGGTGACCAGGACCCCATCGAGCGGCCGTTCACTCATTTCTGGGCCTACGGAGTGATTCGGAAGGGCTGGTTCTCGCCTTATCTGATGGACGCCCCCGGCGAGACGCCCATGCGAATCATCCACGATTCGTATACGCCCGATGGATTCTGGGACCATGTGTACGACGAGCCACCGGACTGGGAACACGTGCGAAGCGATTACGATTATGTCTGGGCCTACGACGTCCCGAAATTTTCCGGCGACCTTGCGGAAATTGGCGAGCGAATCTACTCCTACGGCGCGCTGGAGGTTTACCGCATCCGGAAATCGCCCAACGCCGGCGGCGCTCATAAGCCTACGGATTGACCGTAAGCCTGAAACATTCTAGTAACATTTGCGATGTATCCTGGAAGACCGGAAGGAGTTCTAAAGAATGATAATTCGCAGACTCGTATTTGCAATGGGCGTGGCATTGCTCTCGGCGCAGCTGGCGGGCGCCCAGCAACCTGCCAGCGGAACGTGGCGGTTTGTGGTCGCCGGTGATTCGCGAAATTGCGGCGATGTGGTGATGCCGGGAATCGCGGAAACGGCGAAGAAAAATCATGCCGCGTTTTATTGGCATTTGGGAGATCTGCGGCTTACCACGGGTATTGATGAAGACATCCAGCACCAGCACGAGCACATTGCAAAGCCTCTTTCGATCTCTGGATATGAAAGCATCGAATGGCCTGATTTCATCGATAGTCAGATCGAACCTTTCGGCTCCATACCTTTTCTTGTAGGCATCGGGAACCACGAGACGGTTCCTCCCCTGAAGACCCGCGAGGATTTTATTCTGCAATTCGCGGATTGGCTGAACACTCCCATGCTGCGAGCGCAGCGCCTGCAAGATGATCCTCAGGACCACAGAGTGAAGCCCTATTTTCATTGGGTCGAGCGCGGCGTGTCCTTCTACTACCTCGACAGCGCCAGCGCCGAGCAATTTGACGAGGCACAGGTGCGCTGGTTCGAGCGAAACCTTGCCAAGGACTCCGCTGATCCAGCCATCACAACCATCGTGGCAGGCATGCACAAGGCATTGCCGGAAAGCATTTCCGCTGGGCACAGCATGAACGAGTCTCCCATCGGAATCGAGAGCGGACGGCGCGTTTATGCCGATCTATTGCGCGCGCAGAACGGCGCGCACAAGCACGTGTACGTCCTGGCCAGCCATTCGCACTATTTCATGGACGGAATTTTCAATACCGCCTACTGGAAGCACAACGGCGGCGTGCTGCCCGGATGGATCGTGGGTACCGCGGGAGCCGTGCGGTACGCGCTGCCGCCGAACTCCTCGGATGCCCGCGCGGCACTCGCCAATGTGTACGGCTCGCTCCTGGCAACCGTACAACGGGGCGGTGAAATCCATTTCGAGTTCGAAAAGCTCTCCGAAGCCGACATTCCCGAAGCGGTGACGTCGCGCTATGGCCAGGAGTTCGTTCACTGGTGCTTCGCGGAAAATTCTCGGGCCAACTAATCTGCAATTCCTCGGCTACGCTCGCAGATAATCGCCCTGCCAATCCTTGATCAATTGCTTGATGGCTTTGCGATCGTTCATCTTTTCATCGAGAACTTTACGCGCCAGCGCCGGAAGCTCGGCGTCGCTGGCAAAGCGCAGCCCAACAAGCTGGCCGGGGGTGAACTCCGGGATGCGCGGGCGCAGATCGGCAGGTAGAAGTCCCGCCAGGCGTAGCCGCATTTCGAGGCGAATGACGCGGTCCTGCACGGTCAGCGCAAAGATGCGCGCGTAGAAGAAGAGCACGATCAGCGCCGCTGCCATAAGGACAGCGAGCACCGAATCAAAAGTGATGGCGGATTTCACCAGGTGATAGATTGTTCCGCCCAGATTGATCAAGAACACGAAGAATACGAAAAAGTGGTAGGGCGGCACGAAGCGTGCATGATTCTGAAAGTTCTGTCGTTTCTGGTTGGCCATGTCGGGTTGTCTTCCTTTCGTAGGGGATTAGGGATTCTAGCGCATCGGTTCGGGAAATGCTGAAATTGGATCGATGTCCACGGGCACATCGGAAGCGGCTTCAAGAGCCTTCGCCAGGTCCGGCGGAATCGCGCCATACTTTGCGAACCACGCTTCCACCCTGGCGCGATTGCCTGTGGCTTCCTGCTCGAGCAATTCTTTGGCAAGCGCCGCCACGGCATCCGGCATACGGTCGAAATCGATGACGTAACGCCCGGAAGCCGCGTCCCTGGCGATCGCGCCGCGCTCAGCAAAAAAATTAAACTCCATTATTTCGGCGCGGCCATGCGCTTCGGCGACACCGAAGCGCACCGTGCGAAAAATTCCGGCGACCTCTGAAGCATAATATCCGTGAAGTTTGTCTTCCGGAAGGTCGCCGCGGTCCACAAGCCATTTCAAGCCGTAGAGTCCCACAATATCGGCCTTGGCTTCTTCCAGCCCCGAGTATAAAGGACCGATCGCTTCCCGGACATCGCGCTGGCCCGCGGAGGTGCGGGCAAACGCGGGACCCAGACCGTGCGAGATTTCGTGCATCATCGTTGTCGCCAGGTAGCCCTCAGCGATAGCCAGCGCCGCTTGATCGGCGCGCAGCAGGCGCTGGGCCACCGGCAGGATCACGTAATTCACGCGCGCGTCCATAAAATTCTTGAAAAAAATATGCTTTGATCCTTTTTGCTCGTGTACCCGAGGATCATTGGGCAGATTGTCGGCCACGGCTTGATAACCGTGCCGCAAATCGCCGGCCCGAAAGGGTGTGTCCATCACTTCCATGGGCGAGAGATGTCCGCGCCTGGAGGGACGGTCTGCGGCCTCGAGCGGCAAACTGTCTTGGATCTGGGGCACGAATTTTTGGAAGATGTCGAGCTTGCGGCTCTCGGCTTCGTTGCGGATCAAGACGGCTGCGCCGTAGGAAGTTTTCACGCCGAGCAGGTCGTCAAGATAAGTTTCATACGGCGCGAAGATAACGTCAAACTTGGGATTTTCCAGGCTCACCCAAGCGAGATCACTTTCGAAATAATTGTCATCCAGCAGCGCATCCGCTCTCATGCGCAGAAACTGAGCAAAAGTCGGATCGCCGGACAACACAGCGGCCTCCCGCAGCGCTTTGATGGCCGGATCGAGCCACTCGCGATAGGCCGCGTGGTAGGGAATAGCTTCGAGCGCGGCTCCCTTCCGGCGAATCACGGTGAACGGATCGTAGAGCGCCGCCTTCTGCGCGGGATGCGCCGCGACGTATCGGTCAAACTCCTCGCGCGTCAAATCGGCGGGGAAAAGATTTCGGCCCGGAGGCCAGGCGGAGGTGCCAACAAAAGGGGCGTTATTTCGAATCAAATCAAAGCGGCTGCCATTGATCCTCAGGAATCGCCGCAGGGCGATGTCCCGAGACGCGGTGCTGCCGGCCAGAGCGTTGTAAAGCCTCAGACCTTCCGGATCGCTCTGCCGCCAGTAGATCGATTCCAAAGCTTGGCATGCTTCCACCAGCTTGGCGACCATCTGCCGTTCGCGCGCCGTCAAATGGGAAGAGTCAAACGGCATCCGCACGGCCTTGAACTTCGTGACCTGAGCGGAAAGGTTTGGGGAGACAACCAGGGACCCTGTGTCCATCTTGCTCGCGTTATCTTTACTTGACGACTTGAGTTCTTGGGCCCCCGCTATTTTGATTTCCCATAAGAATGCAATCAGGACAAGTAAGCTCGCCCACGCGAGAAAAGTCCCGCAAGTAGGACGGAGGAAATAGGAAAGGGGACGCCGCAGCATGACCGGCATTACTGCGACTCTGCGTACACGCGACGCACTGCGTTTGGGATGGCGTTCATACTCGCCCAATCAGGATACTTGGTTTTTAACTCAGTGGTCAGCAGTTGTCCTGCTTCATCCACCGATTTCCCTTGTTTTTTCAGCTCCAGTGCGCGCCCCTGCAGGTCGATCAGGAACGAGCGTTCCTGAGCGATTAGAGAGCCGTCGCCGAGCGCTCCGTGATCGGGCACGATAAACCGCGGCTTTAGAGGCTCCAGCTTGTCCAGGATGGCGATCCAGCTTTTCGCGCTGGCATCTTCATCGGGCATGCTGGGCACAAGCTTGTTTTCCACAATGTCGCCGGGAAGCAGGACGCCATCCTGCTCGACGAAAATCAGTTCGTCTCCCTGTGTATGCCCCGCTCCGAGCCATAGCAGGCGGGCGGTAACGCCGCCAAGGTCGAGTTTCACCTCGTGGTCGAACAGGATGTCCGGGGTTCGAAGCTTCACATCTTGCAGCAGCTCTTTATTTAAGGCTGACCTGTTCTCGAATAGTTCGATGTACTTGGATCCCAGCTTTTCCAATTCCGCTTGCTGCACCGCGGGCCGGATCAGCACTGTGCGGGCCGGAAACGCCTGTTCGCCCGTGGAGTGCTCGGGATGGAAATGCGTCGTCGTAAGATACAGATTCGGATTCTTGGCGAGTTTTTCCACTTCATGCAAGACAGTGGCCCCGTTGCGCGGCCCCATTCCGGTGTCAACCACCAGCGTCGCGCGGTTCCCCACAACAATGCCAATGTTAGGGAAACCCATGATCACATAGACGTGTTCGGACACCCGCGTCACCGCGTTTTCAGGCAGGATCGGCGACGGCGCCGCCGGAGCCGCCGGCGCGTTCTGGGCCATGACCATCGTGGATGCCGAAAGCAGGCTCGCGACGACGAGCATAATCGCGGCAAAAATGCGAAGTGGACTTTTCAGTCGCGACATCGTGCGTCTCCTTTGTATATCGCCCGCATTAGAGGTTGAGAATCATAGTGTACTGCAGCTTGGTCTCCGATTGACATAGGTCCCGTCCAGACATACGATTTCGTGCAAGAGTGAGCGTGAGCGAGACAGATTGGCGGCTTGCTGCACGAATTAGCCAATCCGATCAGGTTGCCTATTTTTTCGAGGGAGGCGGGCATGGCGATTCAATTCATGTTGAACGGGAAGGCGCAGACGGTGGACGTCAATCCAAATATGCCGCTGCTGTGGGTTCTGCGCGACACTCTGGGAATGACGGGCACGAAGTTCGGTTGCGGCATGGCCCTTTGTGGCGCATGC
>JBGOVX010000259.1:0-3401 GCA_041478355.1 Terriglobia bacterium
GGATCCATTTCTGCAGGTTGTATGTGAAGCAGGCCCACTGCGTTTCGGCTCGCACTTTGTTCCATCCCCGCACATGAAATTGCCGCTGCCCCAGCTTGCTTTTGATCCAGGCATGCACGAACTCGGCCACCGGCCCGCGCCTACGCATTACAAGGCGACACCGCAAGATCCCGTGCCGCCTGCCAGGATTTCCTCACCCTCTGGAAAGCCGCCGACCCCGACATCCCCATCCTCCTCGCCGCCAAATCCGAATATGCCAAGCTCCAATCACACTGCCGCCCGGTACTTGTAGTTTGTAGGGGCGCTGCTCGCTGCGCCCGCGCCCTTTAGGTCCCGCCGTCATCCCGCCCCAATCCGCTTAGCGCAGATCTGTGGCGGCGTATGAGAGAACGAAGCGGTCGGGTGCCGCCTTTGCAATCTAACGTCCTAGTGAATTACAAAGGTGGTATTCTCTCCGCGTTCCAAGGCCAAGAGAATATGAGGATTGTCAACCTGGCCTCTGTCCCACTCGCCGGGGTTCCTCAGGAGGATAGCGATGCCAGATGACCCGAACTGGATCACAACCGCAATTATGAAGGCAAGGCAAGGTAGTCCCACAGTGCCCGAGGATGTGTGCACCAAATTTGAGTCACTTCTTAAAGGAAAATTAAGTGAGCGAGCAATTCCTGCGGTGGAACTTGCCAACGTCGCAATGATGCTTATGGGAGGAATGGTCGCTACACCAGCAAAAGCGAAGGAAAGACAGTGAGAATCAAGGCCATCGCATTGTCCTGGTTTCGAGGTGCTGCTAGCCCTGTTTCCTTGGAGCCGGATTGCAAGTCGATGGTCGTCTACGGAGTCAACGCTTCAGGAAAGTCCAGCTTTGTGGACGCCATCGAGTTCGCGCTCAATGGCGGCAGGATCAACCACCTCGCACACGAGTACAGCGGAAAGCATTTGAAAAACGCAGCTCCCAATACGCACAAGCCTCCGGATTCGAAGACCGAATTTTCAATTAAGTTCTGCGACGACTCAGAGGTGAAGATCGAAATCAAAAACGATGGATCGACAAATAGCTCAGGGTCGATGGTGGCCGCGATTGGGGCCTGGGACTATCGACGAACCGTATTGCGACAAGAAGAAGTAGTCACATTTATTCACGATACGAAGGGAGGCAAATACTCCGCATTACTACCCTTGTTCGGCCTGTACCCTATGGAAATCGCCGCTGAGAATCTTCGGCAACTCGCTAAGAACATTGAGAGTTTAACGCGGCTCGAACAGAACAAGGGATTCCTATCTCAGGCCCAAGCGCAGCGCAAGGCCACATTTGGCAGTGATACAGACGAGCAAATCCTCAAGAAGATCGAAAGACTACACGGAAAATATTGTGCGGACAAGGTTGACAGTAAAGATGGGCTATCCCGTTGTGCGAATTTGACGGCATCTCTCGATGCGCGGACTAGACAACTGTCGGCTGAACAAAGGAGGCATCTCGGTCTCCGGGCTGTGGCCGAGATCCGATTGAAAAACCATGTCGATGCAGTGCGCGCCGCCAGCGTCACGTTTGCTGGCGCAGTCGATCCATTGATTGGGGAGAAACTCGCAGTGCTTCAGCCGTCCGAAACTTTAGTAGACAAATTAATCGGCGAAGGGAAGGTGGAGTGCCCAGCCTGCGGCCAGTTTGTTCAGGTCGGTGAGTTCCGCAGACACGTTAAGGCGGAGTTGGAACGTCTTCGTGAGATTAGGAAAATTTTCAACTCACGCAACGCCGTGATAGGAAGTCTGTCCGATGCGGTAAAGTCCCTTAGACTCTACCTCGACAAGCCTGACGTAAGAACTTGGAGGGGTGAAATTGCAAAAGGGATGCTTCTCGAGTGTTTGGCATATCTCGACAGTCTCGATGCCGAAGCGCTTCGCAAGGCCTGCGCGGAGAAGGATTTGCAGCAGATTGAGAGCAAGCTGCTGGCACTTGTCGATGCAGCTGCTTTGGCCTCTGCCGACGCTCCACCCGATCTTCAAGAGCTCTTGAATGACAAACGCGTGGTCGAAGTCGCTCAAGCCACGATTCGTTCGAATGATCTGGCGGCTCAAGTGGCGCGCGCTGAGGCCCTAGTCTCTTTCATCAGCGTTCTAGAGCAAGTCACACGTAAACAGATTAAGTTGCGCGCCAACGCGGTAATTGCTGAGATTTCAGTTGATATTAGGGGAATGTGGTCGATTCTGCACCCATCTGAAGCAATAAAGAACGTGAATCTCTACCTTCCAGAGGACACGGACAAGGCTATTGACATCAGCTTGAGGTTTCACGGAAAGGATTTGGACTCTCCGAGACTTACGCTGTCCGAAGGCTACAGGAACAGTCTTGGCCTGTGTATCTTCCTTGCGATGGCAAAACGAGAAGCCAGCAATGATCGACCCGTTTTTCTGGATGATGTGGTCATCAGTTTGGACCGCAACCACCGTGGCATGATCGTTGAACTATTGGAAAAGGAGTTTAGTGCGCGGCAGATCGTCATTCTAACTCACGATCGCGATTGGTACACTGAGTTACGCCAACAGCTGGACAAACGCGATTGGAAATTCAAAGCGCTTCTCCCCTACAAGAATCCTGAGATTGGTATCCGTTGGTCGCACGCCAATACGACCTTCGGTGATGCCCGCGCACAACTTCCGGGGCGTCCAGATTCGGCTGGAAACGACGCCCGAAAAATCATGGATGTTGAACTCGCAATTGCGGCCGAGCGCCTACGCATCAAGCTGCCCTACCTACGGTTTGACAAGAACGACAGACGCATGGCGCACGAGTTCCTTGAGCGTCTAATTGCAGAGGGGAAAAAGTGCTTCCAGAAAAGCGTGGGGAATGAATTTCCGATTCATGAAGACGCAATCGAAGCGTTGAGTAACGCGGATAAGCTACTGGTTTCGTGGGCCAACCGCGGATCGCACTCTTTTGACTTGGCGTTTCCGGAAGCAACGAAGTTGATAGATGTTTGCGAGAAGGCATTAGGGTATTTAAAGTGTACAGAATGTGGCAAGTCGGTCTGGTTTGCGGATGCTGTGGGAACCGAGTGGGTCCAGTGTGGATGTGGGAGAATCCGCTGGCGATACGGCAAGGCGTAGAATCCCGAGTCGATACTATGTGCCATTCAACGGGCGTTGTAATCAAGACCGTCGTCACTCAACTATCAACATGATTCCAGGCATTTCCCCGCAGAGCCCCTAACCCCCGTCAAATCAACAAAAATAACCACCGCACAGGTCTTGCATTTTTACGAATACATGCTATCCAATATAGGGGGGTGTAAATGCGCCAAACGTGGCGAAAACGCGATGAAATGGGGGGAAAAGTGGCCCTAAAAATGGGGTTTCTTTTCTCTTAGTTAATCGCAGTTTTAATCGCCAGTGAAGACCACAGTCGA
>JBGOVX010000109.1:0-11932 GCA_041478355.1 Terriglobia bacterium
AACGCACTCGGAATCGCTTGCACGATCATTCCCAATCGAAAAACCCCGCGACGGGTTTGCTCCCGGAATGCCGCATGGTTTGTCTGACCGGTTTCATGGGTTCGGGCAAGAGCACCGTGGGGCGTCTGCTGGCGGCCCAGCTCGCCTGGCGCTTTGTCGATCTGGACGCCGAGATCGAGCGCGATACCGGCTTGCCAATTTCCCAAATTTTTGAACAGAAGGGCGAAGCGGTGTTCCGCGATATCGAGCACGAATGCCTTTCGCGCGCGCTGGGATCGGCGTCGGAACGGGATACGCGCATGGTTTTGGCGCTGGGAGGCGGTACATTCGCGCAGCCGCGAAACGCCGCTTTGATTCAAGGGTTTGGCTCGCAGCAGCGCGGGTCGGGGGTTGCGATTGTCTGGCTCGATTGCGCGATGGAGGACCTGCTGCAGCGATGCGTGCTGATGGGGGACCGCCCGTTGTTCCGCGATGAAGCCAGTTTTCGCAGACTTTACCAGGAACGCCTGCCCTACTACCAGCAGGCTGATTACCGCATCGATAGCAGCGGAGACCCTCTGCGGGTTGTCGAGCAGATTCTGGCGCTAGGAATTTTGGGCCGCTCGTCGGGCGTGCTCGCGGACGGGAATCCCCCGGAGCGTCCATTGCCATGAGCCACACTATGAGAAACGCGAAAAAACGCTGCGCGCTCGCATTGATTCTATTTTGCACGGTGGGCATCGCTGGAACAGGCGCAACGCCGCTTCCGGGCCTGGCGGCACAGAAGGACAAGAACAACAAAACGGCAGCTTCGACGGGAATCTTTTCGCCGGACAAGGGAAAATTTCGAATCTTGCTGGAAGGCAAGATTGTCGGCAACGAAGAATTTGAAATCTCGCCGTCCGGCGACACCTGGATGGCGCGCGACTCGACCAGCGCCCACGCGCCCGACGGCACCAACATCAAGGCTACCGGGCAACTCAGGCTTGCACCCGATGGCACGCCTATTCATTACGAATGGTCCGCGCAGACGCAGAAACGGGCTTCCGGAGTAGTGGATTTTGCAGGCGGCACGGCGAAAAGCGCCATCGACCTGGGCGGGAAGTCGCCCTTCTTGCAGGAATTTTCCTTTCCGTCGCCTCGCGTCGCAGTGCTCGACAACAATCTCTATTACCAGTATGCCGTGCTGGCCCTGCTGTACGATTGGAATAAGGGCGGCAAGCAGGAGTTTCCTGTCCTGATCCCGCAGGACAGCACGCCGGGAAGCATTTCGGTGGAATCGTTAGGCCCGCAACAAATGGAAAGCGGAAAATACGAAGCCATGCGTGTAAGTTCAGCGGATCTGGAAATTCTGCTGTACCTCGATACAAACCACCGCCTGATGCGGCTCGTTGTGCCTTCCTCAAAAGCGACGATCGAACGGGAATAGATCCGGGCGATTCGGAAGTCCTGAAGCACCTGCACAACAAAATGCGCGGCCGCGATGAAATCGACCTCCGGCCAGGGATGGCTACGGCAGTTGGTCAAAGCCGAGCTGTCGCAGCGCCGCGGCGCTTTGCAGGCGAATGTGGCGGTTGGGATCATTCCGCGCGCGATCGCGCAGCACGGCGAGAATCCGCGGATCCGCGGGACCGGGTTCGCCGTCCGCTTGCAGGAAATCGACAACAAGATTGATGGCTGCAACGCGCACCCCGGAATCGGCGTCGCTTTGCAGCGCATCGAGGATGGTTTGCCGCACCAGGGGATCGAGAGCAAAGCCTTGCAATGTCTCGAGAGCCTTCCTGCGCACGCCTGGATTGTTATCCGTGCGCGCCGCGGCGCACAGTATGCGGCGCACTTCGGGGTCGGTCGCTTGCGTGCGCAGCACGTCGAGCGAATCCAGACGGACGCCGGAATCGAATTGCTGGCCGTTGGTTAATACGAAGGCCAGCGCGCGTTGCACCTCGGCGTCGTCGGGCGAGCCTACAATACTCATCGGTGTTTGCGACATCAGTTGCACCTGCACGGTGGGTGGGCGCGTGCCCGATGGCGTCACCCAGGTAACATTGGCGCTCGCGGCGCTCTGGAGCTGTTGCTCGGTCAGTTTTGGTGTGGAGGTTAGTTTTGGCGTCGAGGAAACTATTACCGCGGCGTCCGGCGCGGCAGGGATAATTATGCGCGACCTTTGGCCCGCCACGCCCGCCAAAAAGCCCATCACCACTAATGCGGCCATGCTCATCGCCGGATGCTCAATCAATGTGCCGCGAAGCACCGTCCACCACGCCGCCGGGGAGAGGATCGCGAGCCAGCCCGGTTGTCTGGAACTGCTTTGGCGATCATCAAGCGCTTCGGCCAGTTCTCCGCGGCACCGGGCCAGTAGCAGGCCGGAGGGGTCGAGCGAATCGGCAGGCTGGTCAAGTGAAACAATCGCCTGGTGCAAAAGGCCCGCGCGCGACACCGCGGCCGCACAGGCAGGGCATTGTGAGGCGTGCGCTTGCAGGGCGGCGCGCGCGGTTGCATCAAGCTCGTCGCAGGCGTAGAGAGGGGCCAGTTGCTCGATATCTTCGCAGCGGACGCCGTTGCCGGGGATGCCGGTCAAGTTGTGTGGTTGCTCGCTCACAGCAATTCCGCCAGTTGCACGCGCAGCTTGCGTGTCGCGCGAAATAATGAATTTTTCACGGTCTCCTCGGTGGTGCCCAGTACCTCTCCTAT
Source organism: Terriglobia bacterium (assembly GCA_041478355.1). Classification (GTDB taxonomy): domain Bacteria; phylum Acidobacteriota; class Terriglobia; order Acidiferrales; family UBA7541; genus Palsa-360. The sequence continues at coordinate 2,671 of JBGOVX010000109.1, forward strand.
GGCGCGCAATTTCAGGCCCTGGTAATGCTTCATCTCGAACACCATGCGCTCGCGCGGCGTCAGTTGCTCGAGCGCCGCGGAAATACGCCGGCCAATTTCCAATCCCATCAGGCGGCGTTCCGGATCCGATGCCGCTCCCGGCTGCTGTTGCCGGTCAAAGAAATCCACGCCCGAGGCATCGCCCTGCGCATGAAGCGCCGGATCAGGCGCCTGATCTTCCGGCCTGCTATTCCGGTGGCGGAGATGGTCCAGACAAACGTTGGTGACGACCCGGTACAACCAGGTGTAGAAACTGCACTCGAAGCGGAAGCGAGGAAGGTTCTTATAAATTTTCAGGAAGGCTTCCTGATAGACGTCGCGGGCGTCTTCGGTCTTATGCAGGATGTTCAGGGCGATGCGCAGGACATCGCGGTCGTAACGATGCACCAGGATTTCAAACGCTTCACGGTCGCCGGTCTGCGCGCGTTCGATCAGTATGCGGTCATCTGGGGCAGCCAGGGCGCGTCCTGACGTTCCAATTCCCGCGGAGATTTCCCCTCCGTTGTTTCTGGAGGCGCTCCCAGGCCAGGTGATGGTCATTCCGTCCACTGCCATTCCGCCGCCTTCTGTTGATGCAAGCTCATGGGGCCGCACACGCTGCTCACTATCATACAACCCCAGTGTATTAGACGCAGGAGAGGATGGAAAGGTGAGCTTTCCCTACAGCAATCCCATGATATAAAGCTCGGCGGAGGTGGTTTAGTGGAGACCCTCAATTGACCCAAACTCCCGCTGTCGGCTCAGGAACTATTCCCGCGAATGGCGGCAGTCAAATGCTCCGCAAAATTTCCGTCGTACCGATGATTACGGCTACTTATTTCATGGTTGCCGGTGGTCCGTATGGCCTGGAAGACATTGTCCAAAAGACGGGGTACCTGGCAACGTTGCTGATCCTGTTGATCACGCCTCTGCTCTGGAGCCTGCCCACCGCCATGATGGTCAGCGAACTGGCGACCGCCATTCCCGAAGAGGGAGGCTTTTACATCTGGGTGCGCCGGGGGATGGGGCGTTTCTGGGGATTTCAGGAAACTTGGCTGACGCTCGCGGGCAGCGTGTTTGAAATGGCGCTCTACCCGAATCTCTGCGTGGCCTATCTTGGCAGATTCGCGCCAGGACTAGTGTCGGGACACCGCGGGTTTTATCTGGGGTTTGCGATGATCGCGTTGTGCACGGCGTGGAACATTGCCGGCGCGCGCGCGGTTGGCGAAGGCTCGGTGTGGCTCAACGTGGCGCTGTTCGCGCCATTTGTTGCGTTGATTGTGCTTGCCGCAGGAAACGGCAGAGTGGGCGAGACCCCAGCCGCACCGCTGCGCCACGCCGATCTTCTGGGCGGCATACTCATTGCCATGTGGAACTATATGGGCTGGGACAACCTGTCCACGATCGCGGGGGAAGTCCAAGCGCCGCGGCGCACCTACTCGCGTGCCATGTTTGGCGCACTGGTGCTGGTAGTGGCGAGCTATGTGCTTCCGGTGGCGGCGGTGGCGCGCACGGGAATGAATCCCAATAGCTGGACGACCGGCGGGTGGGTGGACGTCGGGAAACTTATCGGCGGCGAAACACTCGCCGTGGCGATTGCGGTTGCGGGAGTCATCGGCGCAATAGGAAGCTTCAGCACTTTGATGCTTTCGTTCACGCGCTTGCCGATGGTGATGGCCGAGGATGGTTATCTGCCGCGCCTATTCGCGCGGAAATATTCGCGAACTGGCGCGCCGTGGGCCGCCATTGCCGCGTGCGCCATTTTCTGGAGCCTCTGCTATCCATTGGGATTCGAGAAAAACCTTATTCTCGACGTGTTGATTACCGGGCTGAGTATCCTGCTGGAGTTCTGGGCTCTGGTAGCGTTGCGCGTTCGCGAACCGAATCTGGCGCGGCCGTTTCGCGTTCCCGGCGGCGTAGCGGGCACGATAGCCATTAGCCTGCCTCCGCTGGGTTTGATGATCGCGGTCATTGTTCGCAACCGCCAGGAGTTTGTGGGGAATACCAATGAACTCATCATCGGCGCCGGCATCGTCCTCACAGGGGTGTTGTTTTATTTTCTGAGCAGAATTGCAAGGCGCGGGAACGTGACATAAAGAGGTGATATAAAGATATGCATGAGCGTTACGCCCACAACTGAAGTGATGTACCTGAAAGGTGTGGGGCCCCGCCGCGCGGAGTTGCTCGCCAAACGCGGCATTCGCACGCTCGAAGACCTTCTCGGTTATCTGCCATTCCGCTATGAGGACCGCATCCGCTTCGCGAAAATCCGCGAGATTGCGCCCGGGCAAGTCTGCACGGTGCAGGCAATCGTCTCAAGCGGCAGCCTGGTGCGATATACGCGCGCCCGGGGCGCCGTGTATCACCTGCTGGTGCGGGACGACACCGGCTCGCTGGCCTGCAAATTTTTTCACGGCAACTATCTTGAAGCAAAGCTCAAGCCCGGGCAACGAATTGTCCTCCACGGAAAACCGGAACTGGACCCGAACCGGCCCGGCCGCATCGAGATGATTAATCCGGAATTTGAACTCCTGGGCGCAGGCGAAGCGGACTCGACCGAGGTGGGCCGGATCGTCCCCATTTATGAAGCGATTGGCGGCATCAGCTCGCGCATGATGCGCAGGATTATCTATACGGCTCTCGAAAAGTGTTCCGGCGACATGCCCGATCCTCTCCCCGCCGAAGTTCTGGCCCGGTACAAATTTCCTGTCCGCCGGGAAGCAATCCGGTTTGTCCATTTCCCGCCGCAGACCGAGTCGGTCGAAGCGTTGAACTCGTTTCGTTCTCAGGCGCACCAACGTCTGATTTTTGAAGAATTTTTCTTTTATCAACTGAGCGTCGCGTTGCGCAGGAAAGCGGCGCAACAGCAGCCGGGCATCGCCTTTCGCGTGCGCGAGCCGGCCATCCGCGAAGCGCTCAAGCGCGTGCTGCCGTTCAAGCCCACCGAGGCCCAGAAGCGCACCCTGGGGGAAATCGCCGTGGACCTGGAACGCTCCGCACCGATGAACCGCCTGTTGCAGGGCGACGTGGGCAGCGGCAAGACCATCGTGGCGCTCGAAGCGGCCACCATCGTAATCGAAAATAATTGCCAGGTAGCGCTGATGGCGCCGACCGAAATCCTGGCCGTCCAGCACTACCTGGCCGCCAGAAAAATATTCGCCCGCTCGGGATATGGCGTTGAACTGTTGATCAGCGGGATGAAGCCGTCCGAGAAAAAGGCCGCGCTCGAACGCGTGCGATCCGGCGCGGCACAGCTTATTGTGGGCACGCATGCGCTGTTGCAGCCCCAAGTCGAATTTACGAAACTCGGTCTGGTGATTGTGGACGAACAGCACCGCTTCGGCGTGCTGCAACGCAAGGAATTAATGGAGAAGGGCGCCACCCCGGACGTGCTGGTGATGACGGCTACGCCCATCCCGCGCACTCTTTCGCTCACTCTTTACGGCGACCTGGACATCTCCGTGATCGACCAGATGCCGCCGGGCCGCGTGCCGATCGAAACGCGCTGGTCGTCCGAGCAGCACCTGCCGGACGTGTGGGAATTTCTGCGGCGCGAAATTGCCGCGGGTCGGCAGGCGTACGTCGTCTACCCGGTGATCGAGCAGTCGAAATCGGTGGAATCGCAACGGTCGCTCAAGGCAGCGATCGTGGAGTACGAGCGGCTGCAAAAAACAGTGTTTCCCGAACGCCGGTTGGGCTTGTTGCACGGCCGCATGAAAAGCGATGAAAAAGAAGACGTCATGGAAAGATTCCGGCGGCGCGAACTCGATATCCTGGTGGCGACTACAGTGATTGAAGTCGGAGTGGACGTTCCCAACGCAACCGTCATGGTGATCGAGCATGCGGAACGCTTTGGCCTCTCGCAGCTTCATCAACTTCGGGGACGCATAGGGCGCGGCGGCGAAAAGGGCACCTGCATCCTGATCGCGCCCAAGACGCCTGGAGAGGATGCGCGTGTGCGTCTGGAGACCATGGTGCGTACCACGAACGGTTTTGAAATTGCCGAAACGGATTTGAAGCTGCGAGGCCCCGGCGAATTCTTTGGCACGCGCCAGCACGGAGAGCTGGGATTTCACATCGCCAATCCGATTCGCGACTTCGAACTGCTCGAGATTGCGCGGCGCGAAGCGCTCTCTCTGGTCGAATCTCCCGGTGCCGAGCCTGCGCGCCGCCGCTTGCTCGCTCAACTGCCGCCGGAATGGCAGCGGCGGTATCAACTGGCTTCGGTGGGATGAGGCGGGATTGGTTTGCCCTGAGCTCAAGCGAAGGCTGACTGGTGATTCGTGATTCGTGCAGAGCCGGGCAGTGTAAAGCTGAGTATTCAAAGTGAACGCCGAAACAGCTCGATTTGTTTGAGAAGGCAGGAGTCGCTCGTATTGAAACTCTCAACTCATAACTCTCAACTGTCGACTCTTCCGCACCCATCCGTGTTTATCCGTGTGCATCCGTGGTTTAGAGCGGCCCGTCCATGCGCGTGATCGCGGGAAAATACCGCAGCCGCACGCTTCGCAGCCTGAAAGGCCAGGCGCTGCGCCCCACCAGCGACCGCTTGCGTGAGACGCTATTCAATATCCTTGGTCCCGCCGTGGAAGGCGCGTTGTTTATAGATCTTTACGCGGGAACAGGCGCGGTGGGAATCGAGGCGCTGAGCCGTGGCGCGCGCGGCGCGATTTTTGTGGAGGAGCATGTGCCCGCGGCATCTTTAATCCGCCGAAATTTGGAATCTCTCGGAATCAGTAACCAAGCGGAAATTCTCGGCATAGACGTGATGCGCGGCCTCGAGCGGCTGGAGGCCCGCCACGCGCACGCCCAATTCATTTTTCTCGATCCGCCCTACGCCGCGGACCAAGAGTATGCGGACGTCCTCGAATTTCTGGGCGAGTCGGGGCTAGTGGCTCCCACTGGCCGCGTCATCGTCGAACACCTGCGCAAGCGCACATTGCCTGAGCGTGTTGGGCAACTGGAAATCGCCCGGGTAGTCGAACAAGGAGACGCGGCGCTGAGTTTTTACCGGCTCGCGCTGGCTGCATGAAGGCTAGGTTGTGGCGGTGGGTCTGAAGTGCGACTGCCGTTGCCCAGGTCTGCTCAATCCGGCAACAAAAATAAACGGTCAGGCGCGAGTTCCACTTGCCAAGGCTGCGATTGATTGCGGAACGCTTCCCACTCCTGTTTGAAAACCTCCGCCTGGAGATGAAAGTCTGCCGGACTCGCCGGCGGCGTGCCAATTTTCAGGTCCAGTGTGACGCGGAAAGGCGTTTCGGTCATCGCGGCAAGCCAGCACGGGAATAGGTTCTCGCGGCCCGCCGCTTCTCCCGGCGCGCGAAGGCGAATGTGATGAGCGCGAATCGCGACGTGTTCAGGCGGCCTCGCGAACGGCTGCGTCACGCGAACCGCGCAGCCCCAGTCCAGCGCTTCGACAGTTCCATCGGTCGCGCGGCGCGCGCCGGAAAAATTCTTGCATCCCGTCAGACGCGCGACTTCGAGCGTAGGCGGATGACGGAATATTTCTTCTTTGGGACCTTGCGCCGCCACGCTTCCACGCGCCAGGACGACCAACTCCCCGCAGACCCGGTACGCCTCTTCGAGATTGTGGCTGACAAACAGCGTTGCTCCCCGATACTCACTCAGCGTTTCGCGGAGCTGGCGTTCGAGAGCGCCGCGCAGATGCGTGTCCAGCGCGGAAAATGGTTCATCCAACAACAATGCGGCCGGTTCGACGGCCAAGGCGCGCGCCAGCGCCACGCGTTGCTGTTCGCCGCCCGAAAGCGAGCCCGGATACCGGTTTGCAAAACCCTCCAGGTGCGCTGCGGCAAGCTGCTGCTGGACGCGGCGGGCCCGCTCATTTCCTGCCAGGCGCCGCAATCCAAATGCGATGTTTTCCTCGACCGTTAAGTGTGGAAATAGCGCGTAGTTTTGGAAGAGCAAGCCGACACGGCGCTCGCGCGCGGGCACGTTAATCCCTCGCGCGGAATCGAACAGCACGCGTCCGTGAAGGACAATTCGCCCGCGATCCGGCAACTCCAGTCCCGCAATGGCGCGCAGCGTCATCGTCTTGCCCGAGCCCGAAGGGCCGAGCAAGCCCAGCGGCGTCCCGTCCGCCGCGAACTCCACGGCCAGCCGGAAGCCGGACACTTGTTTTTCGATCGCAACTTCCAGCGCCATAAATGTTTCCCAGCGTGCTCTGTTCTATTGCTTGCGCCAAATACTCAACGCCCTGCGGTTGGTTCCGTAAATAACCGAAAGGACCAGAAAGGAAAACAACAACAGCAGCAAGGCAGTCCGGTTCGCCGCGTCGTAATTCCCAGCCTGCGTCTGGTCGTAGATGTCGATGGAAACCGTGCGTGTGACGCCAGGGATATTTCCGCCAACCATCAGCACCACGCCGAACTCGCCGATGGTGTGCGCGAAACTAAGCACCGCCCCGGTAATCGCGCCAGCCGCGGAGAGCGGCAGGATCACGCGAAAAAATGTTTCGATGCGCGATGCGCCCAGCGTCCAGGAGGCTTCGATTAATCCGCGGTCCACGTTTTCAAACCCAGCCGAAATTGGCTGCACCGCGAACGGCAAGCTGTACAGCACCGAAGCGATCAGTAATCCCCCAAACGTGAATGGCAGCGTGTGACCAAACCAGAACTGCCAAAGCTTTCCGGGAAAAGTTCGCGGACCCAGGCCGACGAGAATGTAATAGCCAAGCACGGTGGGAGGAAGAACCAGCGGGAGCGCGACGATGGCTTCGACCATAAATTTCCAGCGCCACTTTGTGAACGTCACCCAATACGCGATGGGCAGGCCCGCGAACAGGAGTATCGCCGCAACCGATACCGCCAGCTTCAAGGAAAGCGCAATCGCTTGCCAATTCACGGTTGCACCTTGACAGGAAACGCAAACCCGTATCGCGCAAGCAGCACCGCTGCCGCGGGAGTCTTGATATACGCTAGCAGCGCCGCAGCCCCTCGCGGATTATGGGAGGCGCGGATGATTACCGCGCCCTGCTCGATGGGCGCATATAAATTTTGCGGGATGGTCCAGTAATGGCCCTTCTGTTTCAATCCCGGTGAAAGTGCCAGGGAAAGCGCGAGGATTCCGGCGTCCGCGTTCCCGGACTCGACAAACTGCGCCGCCTGCGAAATATTCTCGCCCAGCACGAGCCGGTCTTTTATCGCGTCATAGACGCCCGCCTTCCGCAAGGTTTCCTCGGCCGCGCGGCCGTAGGGCGCGTGCTGGGGATTGGCGATAGCCACTTTCTGGATGGAAGAATCGCGCAGCGCGTCGAGTCCTTTGTTGACGTCCAGGCGGGAATCATTTCTTACCCACAGCACAATTTTTCCAACCGCGTACAAGTACGTGCTGCCCGGCACGGCCAAACCTTCAGCTTCGAGTTTTTTGGGGTACTCGATGTCCGCGGAAAAAAACGCATCGAACGGCGCGCCATTTTCGATCTGTGAAAGGAAATTTCCGGAAGATCCCGCACTCACACGAACGGCGCAGCCGGTCTGTTTCTGGAAATTCGCGGCGATTTCATTCATCGCGTCCACCAGGTCCGAAGCGGCGGCAATGGTGACAGTCCCGCATGGATTCTGCGCGGATTGCGGTAGACCAGCGGGAGAACACTCTGCGGAAAAACATACGAAGCCGTCATTCCGAGGCACGCTGCGTGCCGAGGAATCTCTCCGTCTTTGGGCTTCAAGCACAGAGAGATTCCTCACTTCGTTCGGAATGACAACCAAGAATGGCTTTCCCGCCCCCTGCAAAAGCGGCGCGGCCAGCGCGAATCCCGCGAGCACAACACCCAATTGTTTGCCGATTCGTCGCATCAATATGCTGTCGTGGCTCAAACGCGCACGATCATGACTTCGGTGGATTTGATCAGTGCTGCGGCGGTCTGGCCCTTTTCCAGGCGCATCTCGCGCGCGGCGTCCGCGGTAATGATCGAGGAGATGCGCTGCCCGCCGATCGAAAGTTTCACCTGTGCCAGCAAGCCGCTGTAGCGCACCTCGACGATTCGTCCGACCAGTTGATTGCGCCCGCTGATGCGGCGAAATCCGCGACGCCCGGCCAGCGCATCTTTTTCCTCGGTGCGCGGCAGAAACCGCTCGATTTCAGACGCGGGGATGCGATGGTGCCCTCCGGCGGTGCGAATGCTCCTCAATTTCTTCTTGTAAATCCACTGCTTGAGCGTGGGATAGCTGACGCCCAGCGCGCGCGCGGCATCGCGGGGGTTGAGCAATTCGTCGGAGCGCATGCACACCTCCAGAAAATACACTTATGCTTGAATATAGGTCATATGTCAATACGGATTAATACGAATTATAGTCCGAAGTGCTTGCGCTGCGCGTGGGCGAGTAGCATAGGCTTCAGCCTGTGCGGTGTTGGTTGGCAAATATGGAACGGCACACAGGCCTGTGCTACAAAATCCGGGCTAATCCTCGGGACCAAACGCCAGCAACACATTTCCAGGCATGCCGCCATTTCGAGGGTAGCCGGAATTGACGAAAACCATGCCGCCGACAATCACCGGCCCGGCTCCGTCGAGCGAGCCTCCCTTGGCTGGAACTCCGTTCACGGTGGCGTAATCCTGGACCGTATCAAAATCCCAAAGAACTTCGCCGTCTTCGGTCGCAAATGCCCGGATGTGCCCGTCGAGCGAGCCGGAAAAAACGACGCCGGGAATCAGCGTGAGGGCTTGCGACTGGCCGGGACTGCACCCGGGCCGCGGTGGATCGCACGGATGGCTGGGCGCGAACCAGGCCTTCTTGCCATCTTCCAGATGCAGCGCCGTCAGGCCTCCGCCTTGCGCGGGATCGAAAGTAGCTCCGCCAACAGGACCGGCGGAATTCATTACCGCAGCTACATCGGAAACCGCCGCGTAGACTTTTTGCTCATCACTGGCCATGCCCCACTGAACGCCTCCGTTGAGGCCGCCCTTGCCCACGCGAGTTTGCCAGAGGATTTTGCCTTTATTGTCCGGGTCGAACGCATGGACGACGCCAGATTTTTGTCCGGCAACCAGAATCTCCCGGCCATTGGGGGCGTGGACTAGCAGCGCCGACGATCCAAAATCGTAATCCGGTCCGTTCGGTGGAGGGCAATTGACGCCTTTGCGCCGGCAGGCGGAGGTGTAGGCATCGTTCGCAGTTACTTGTTGAGACCACACGATGCGCCCGGTCTTGAGGTCGAGAGCCATCACGGCATCACTGGTCGTGGTTACGGGGACCGAATAATTGTCGCCCGTGGTGACATAGAG
>JBGOVX010000237.1:0-4814 GCA_041478355.1 Terriglobia bacterium
TAGTGTTTGGCTCTGGCCAGTACAGTGCGCATACGTCAGGAGGGCGGCAGTTGCTGGCGCACGAATTGGCCCACACAGTCCAGCAGGCCGGACCTATGGCGCAGCGAGTGCAGCGCACGGAAAAAGTAACCCTAAAGCTAAAGGGACGTGCGCCACTGACAGTCGTCATCGGCGGACTGCGTTTTACCAAGGATGCCATCGACGATGTCCTCAAAGCGGGCGCGCTGCTTCCCAGCGCAGATCAGGCGCATATCGGTTTCAAGGGCGACCAATTGGGCTACGATCCAAATTACACCGCCCCCACAGATCCCTATCGCTGGAACAAATTGAAAGAAATCATAGATTCGGACGCGAAAATCCAGGTCAAAAAGGTCGGCCTGCTGGGAACAATCAAGGTTCTTTTTATCACGCCAAAAGGGCGGGCAGTCATCGAGGACAATATGCGCCAACTTGGCCTGACGCTGCCAACCGAGACGCTCTCCAAGACACTTGATCCTACTGCAACCACAATGACAGTGAGCCCCAGCGCTGATACGCATACGGTTCTCTATACAACTGAGATGGGATCACCGGCGGACAGTTCCATGGCGCATGAGCTGTTCGGTCACATGTGGCTGGCCTTGAAAGGCGTTCCTTGGCAACATCCCTCGAAGCCCGCAGACATCAAGGCGCGAGGTACGCTTTCCGCACAGCACGGCATCCGCGATCCATTCGGAAATATCTATACGGGAACAGTTCAAGACTATATTGATCGCTACGCCGGATCTGAAAGAGGAATGCTTGCTTCACCTACGCAGAATGTGGGCACGCAGCTGTTGCAGAGCGCGCTAACAGCATTTCAGGCTAACTTTAACAAGGGGGCGACCGGCACTCTCAACGGGCCTTGGAAGGTCCCATCTGACGCGGATACGCAATGGGAGATCATCAGCACTAACAATGTGCTGGCGCCTGCTCCGCAACCTCCATCTCCTGCACCAACGCCGGTCCCCGCCACTACGCCTGCGCCGAAGTCGACAGCCCCTCAAACTGGAACTCCGGCAAACGCGCCTGCGCTCACGCCAGCACCAGCAACAGCTCCATCCGTGACGCAAGCCAGCATCGAGCAGGAAGTGGGCAAGTTTTATAAGTCACTGAACGCAGACAAGCAGTATGTTTTCATCAGATTTCTACAGGCGGTCCAGATCGATATGCAGCGCCGGACCCAGCTTGCTTCGCAAATGTTGAAGACATTGACCAAGCCGTCGGGAATGAATTCCCCGACTGAGTTTGTTCCTTAGAGAGTGAATCGATGGGATCTTTTGCTTTAGCACCGCGAGGTAGAACGGCAGCGAAGAGCTCCGCGCGAAATGAGACTGACAAGGTCGCCGACTATGGCCAGCTCCAGCCTGTCTCCGGAGTAGAGTGGTCCTTCCGCAACGTGGGCGTTGCGGGCGCTTTTCCGCCTGTCTCTGTGTCCTCGCTCTCTCGCACTGCATTCCAGCGCAAGCTGGTGGTGAACGAACCCGGCGATCAGTACGAGCAGGAAGCAGACCGGGTAGCCGAACAGGTGATGCGGATGCCGGACCCGGAGGTTCCACAAGCGAAGGCAAGTTTGCCCGCGGGTGCGGTGGTGCAGCGCAAATGCGCGCAGTGCGAAGAGGAAGAAAAACTCCACCGCAAGTGTGCAAAGTGCGAGGAGGAAGAAAAACTTCAGCGCAAGGAGACGAGCGGTAGCTCACAAGCCGGCGTAGCGCCGGCAATTGTGCACGAGGTGTTGAACTCTGGCGGCAAGACTCTCGATTCACGAGCCAGGACATTTTTTGAGTCGCGCTTTGGCCGTGATTTTAGCCGGGTTCGCATTTACTCGGGCGGCAAGGCCGCTGAGTCGGCAATAGCAGTGAATGCGCGCGCCTACACGGTGGGAGCGCAAATCGTTTTGGGCGGGAGTGAAGCAGATTTGCAGACCAACAATGGACGGCGTCTTCTTGCCCACGAGTTGACGCATGTGATCCAGCAAGGAGGGCTAAAATCGGCAGCCGCTTCGGAATCCCGGGTGCCGCCCGCGCACCGTGCGGCACATCATAGTGCGCCAGCCTTGCAGCCAGCATCATCCGGTAGCTTGCAGCGCAAGGTCCTTAATCACGTGGTGGAAGATTTTCAGACAGGAGCCCATGCCTGTCTGGTGCACATTCACGGAGAGGAACGCACCGCCTTGAGCGTAGCCAAGGAACTGCGAAGCCGCCGGTGCGTTAACCTGATGCACCTGGATACGGATGTCGGCTGCTCGGGGGACATCTGCCGTTTCATAAACTTTGAATTCACCGCTGGCGGCTTCGCGTTTGTCGGAAAAGCAGACCCGAACCGCATCTTCACGTCCGCCGGCAGGGCCGGGAGCGAGGCAATCAAGGAAACAAGTCCCAAACCGGGCCAGACGGGCGCAGATAAGGTGGATAAAAAAACGATTCGTGCAGCGGCTGAAGCGGAGCTGCAAAAGTTCGCGGACGGTGAACTGATTCCCAGCCTCAAGAAATGCCGTGCCGAATCCACCGGTTTGCCCGTACTTGCAGTGCATAACAATGAAGGCTTGAATCCTGCGAAGTTCAAACCGTCAGCCTCCACAACCCGTTCACCCAATCCTGCAACGGGCGATAAAAGTCACCCTAATGATTTCTTTTTTACAACGCAGACCTCCGATTTCGATGCTCTGAAAGGCACGCATAACGTTGTCCTTCAGGAGAATCCGATCCAGTCCAAGAATGACGACGGATCTTTGTCTGTTTTCCTGGCCGATCAACGCTACATCAATATAGAAAAGGAAGGCAGAACCCACGCTGCGGTATTGCCCACGGGAGTCCACGATAAAGTCTATCTGCAAAACTACGCGCTGGCCGCCGAGGCGCTGGACCTTATGGGTGTTCCGGACATGCCGTGCGGCGGATCACCCGATTTCGACCGGCAAACCAAGTCCTTGTTTAATCGCCGACTGGGGCAGTCGGGACGTTTGCCTTCCAAAATCGCCACCGACAAGCCTTTCCTGGCGCCGGAAGATCTCTCCGGCATGCCCACCGGTGACTGTCTGATTTTTAAAGACCAGCCCACGCTTGACCGACGGGCCGATGAGTGGAGAGGAAAATTAGATCGTATTCCTCTGGTTGACATGATCCATTGGGTGTTGGGCGGCGGAAAATTCAGTCCGAGCGATGCGTTGGCCGAATTCAGCAAACAACAGAACTGCCTGCTTAACGTGATGACGAAGGCACTCAAAGCCATGGGAAAGACTCTTCCTACGGGTACGATTGTCAAGTCTGAGACCCGAAGTTTTGATGAGCAGAAGAAAATCTGGACAAGGAAGTTCAATTTTACCGGCGCACCTTTCGATCGTATCTCCGACTTCGCGCGTACAAAGTGCTCGCCTGTTCTGGGAATCGATGACCAATGGGACCCGGCCAAGAAAGACCACCAGACTTGCTGGAAGTCACTCACTGCCGAAGAGAAACAAAAAGAAATCCTCATGGCCTCATCGGCGCCCGGCGTTTCGCGCCATCATCTTGGCGTAGATTTCGACATCGGGCAAACCGATACAGACCTGGAGGCAAAGGAGTGGAGCGGGAGCGGACGATTTAGCGATGCCTATAGCTGGCTGGCACGAAATGCGTCGGCTTTTGGATTTATTCAGCCATTCGACACAAAAGGCGCTTATGGCACAGGCTACATCACAGAACGCTGGCACTGGTCATACTTCCCGGTGGCTGAGGCCGCTCTGGAATTTGTAATGGACCATGAATCCGAAGTCGATGCGAAATTGCACGAGCTCTGGGGGGATGGCAAAGGCGGGATCAAACCGGAGTTTTCATTCATTGCCAACAATTGGCAGAAATATCTGTTCAATGTGGAGCAAGAGGGCATTTTCTGAGCACAAGCATCGGGCCGCCGCTCTATCAAATGACGGCCAGTTGCGCCGCCTTCTTTTCCCCACGTAATCCGCAAGAGCCACGCACCAGGGCGGATTCCAAAGCCAGTGATCTGTCGAACCACCGAACTTTGGGTAATGGACTTCTTCCATGGCTCCGCGGCGTTACACATCTCGTCCGAGGAGATACCCTCAAACCGAAATACACCATGAACCATCAGCCACCAATAGATATCGTTGAGATAACCCTTCGATCCAGCAGCCATGCGCAGAGCATCCACTGACTTCTTAGGATTGACACCTTCCAGTCCCTTTTTCGAGACGCGACGGCCTCTAGGAAACTCAAAACATCCCGACCTTCCGCGCCCAGTGGAGTTTCTCGAAAGGCCTTTCTGAGAGCCTGGATCTCGTCATAGTCTCCCCCCGGAAGGTTGTTGACCAATTCGGTGAGTCCCCGTTCCCAGCCGTCGCTAAAATCCACGTAACGTACATCCGCAAGGGCGACTGGAATTTGGCAGAAAGCACGGCTTAAGAGCGCAAGCCAGGGCTTAATGGATCATATTGGATCATGAAAAAACCGGCGATTTCGTGGAAGTCGTTTATTGTTTTGGCGTCCCCGACGGGATTTGAACCCGTGTTACCGCCGTGAAAGGGGCGCTTCAACTCGTAACTAATTGAAAACAGACGGCACCGACAGCCCATTTTGGAGCCGTAAGTAGTACCCAGGAAGCGTTATTGGACCCTGATTGGACCCAAGTTTTGCACAACAACTTGGGCACAATTACCGCATGTTCTCGCCGCTGGATGGCGAATACACCTCACGAAATTTTCCCAAGTTTTTCCCAACTGAAAATCTGGGCCTAATCCAGTGAAAAATCAGGGTCCAATTGGACCCTGATTCCTGTAACGGCGAGTATTTGCGAGA
>JBGOVX010000195.1:0-6480 GCA_041478355.1 Terriglobia bacterium
CATCGTCCTGCAAATCGCCGCCGCGCTCGAAGCCGCGCATCACGCCGGAGTCGTCCACCGGGACTTGAAGCCGCAGAACGTCATGACCGATAAAGACGGCCGCGTTTACGTCATGGATTTCGGCATCGCGCGCTCGCTGGAAACGCCCGGCATGACCCAGACCGGCGCGCTGATGGGCACTCCAGAATACATGTCGCCGGAGCAGGCCAAAGGCGAAAAGGTCGATGCGCGTTCGGATTTGTTCGCGCTGGGCATCATTTTTTACGAAATGCTGACCGGTATCTCGCCGTTCAAGGCCGACACGGCGATGGCCATGATGTTCAAGCGCACGCAAGAGCGCGCCACCCCTCTCGCACAATTGAATCTGGGCGTGCCCGGCGTCATCAGCGACATCGTTTCCAAGTGTCTGGAAATCAAGCCCGACGAGCGTTATCAAACCGCGCGCGCAATTATCGATGACCTCGAAGCCTGGAAAGGCGGCGTGCCCCACGGCACCATCGTGCCGGCTTCGCGCCGCATCCGGTATGCGCCTAATTATCAAAAATGGTTGATTGTCGGAGGCGCGGCTGCCGTTCTCGCTTTGGCGGTCTATGCGTTCCACGATAAATTTACGTCGCGCTCTTCGACCACGTCGGTCGCGCCGATGCAAGCGGTTTCCTTGGCGATCTTGCCCTTTCACAACTCTTCCTCGGACGTATCGGCGGATTGGATGGGCCCCAGCCTTGCGGACATGTTGAGCCGCGAGGTCGGCCAGTCCGTCCGACTGCACACCGTTTCCCCGGATCGCCTTCATCAGATCTTGAGAGACTCGCACATTCCCACCAATGCCGATTTTGATGCCGACATGCTCCGCCAACTGGCCGAGCTGTCCAGCGCGGACTTTCTCGTCTGGGGACGCTACGCAAAATTTGGCGATCAGATTCGCATCGATGCCACCCTCGGCGACTTCAAGAACAACCGCCGCACGCCGCTGAAAATCGAAGTGCCCGGTGAAAAGGACTTTCTTGCGGGCGTCCATCAGCTCTCTGATCTCATCCGCAACAATCTGGCGGTTTCCTCCGACGTGCTGAAAGAGTTGAAAGCCAGCTCCTTCCAGCTCAGCTCTCAGTCTGTGCCGGCGCTCCGTGATTACGATCAGAGTCTCGAATTGTTGCGTGACGGCAAGAATCTCGAAGCCGTTAAGTCCTTGCAAGCGGCGATCAAAGAGGATCCGCAGTTTGCGCTTGCCTACTCGCGCCTGGCCGCAACCCAGTCCGAGCTTGGCTACGACGCCGACGCGGAACGCAATTCTCGCAAGGCTGTCGAGCTCAGCCAGCAGCTTCCTCTCGGAGAGAAATACCTCATCGAGGCCAATCACGCGCGCTTGATGAAGGACAACAAGAAAGCCATCGACGCGTACGAAAATCTCGCAAAGACGTTTCCCAACAATGCCGACGTCGAATACGAGCTCGGGAGCCTCTATTCCGATAAGGGCGACTACGACAAGGCACGGGCCCAGTTCTTGGCGATTTTGAAGACCGACCCCAAGAACATCAAAGCGCTCTGGAAACTAGGTGTTGTTGAAATCAACCGCGACAATCCGCAGGCCGCTCTCGAGCCTCTTAACCAGGGGCTTAGTCTGGCCGTTCAGGTCGACAACCAGGAACAAAAAGCCTTGATCTTGCTTGCCATGGGCATTTCCTATCGCCTCATGAACAAGCCCGAAGAGGCTATCCGAAACTATCAACAGTCGATGGAGATCACTCATCGGCTCGGCCTCAAGCGCACCTTGGCTGGCAGTCTCTCGGAGATGGCTCAGGTTCAGAATACTCTCGGCAAACCGAAGGACGCGCTGGCCAGCTACAATCAGGCTCTCGATATTCTCCGCGAAATCGGCATGAAGAAAGAGATCGGAGACGCCCTGATCAACAGGGGCGTGCTATATCAAACCTGGGGCGAATACGACAAGGCGCTGCAAGACAACAAGGATTCGCTACAGATTCAGCGGGAAGCCGACGACGAGAACTACCAAGCCCTTTGTTTGAGCAACATCGGCAGCGTATATCTCGCCAAAGGCGATACCGATAACGCGCTCACCTATTTGCAGCAAGCTTTGCAATTGCGCCAGAAGCTGAACGACCCGGAGTACGTTGCCCAGACGTTGAGCGCCCTAGGCGATGTCTACACCGCCACGGGAGACTACGACAAAGCGGTTAGTACTCTGGTCAGTGCACTGGATATCTCGCACAAATCGAACAATCTCCGCGGTGCGGCCGCCGAATCTCACCAGATGGGTACCGTCTTAGTCTCCCAGGGGCGTTTGGGATCTGCCGTCAGCGCCATGCAGGACGCCGTCAAGAATTACCAGGCCAGTGGCTACCAGGGTCGCGAACTCATCGACGCTTGGAACGATCTTGCCGGCACCTTGGCTCTCGCTGGCCGGGGTGCCGAGTCCGCCAAGCCCCTCGAAGATGCGCAGGGCCTCGCGCGCGACCTGAAGAATCCCAGTGTGGACAGCGCCATTTCCAGCGCTCGCGGCGACGTGGAGTTCTATAGTAGCAATCTGAAAGCAGCCAAACCTGCCTACGACCAGGCGCTGCGCTCTGCTACTCAGGGGAAAGACCGCGACCAGATCCTCACCGCCAAACTAAGTCTCGCCAGGCTGGCCATCGCCGAAGGTCGCTCGCAGGCCGCCATCCCGGACTTGCGCGCCATCATTCAGCAGGCCGACGGCCTAAACCTGAAATATCTTTCGCTCAAGGCTTCCGTAGACCTCGCCCAGGCCATGATCAATACGAAGGACAACACGCGCGCCCGCCAGGAATTGGAACGCGACTTGGGACGCAGCGAGAAGCTTGGCTCACGCCTTGAGACGGCTAGGATTCATTATCTTCTCGGCGATGCCATGCGCCTCACGGCTGACAACCCGGGAGCGGCTGGTCAATACCAGCAGGCGCTCCGCCTCTTCGATGCCTTGAAAAAAGAACAAGGCGCAGAGCACCTGTTCGACCGCTCCGATTTGCACACCATGTACGCAGAAGCCAGCCGCTGGGTCGCCAGCCTGCGCGGCTAGCCCGCGATCAAGATCCTTAGTCTACGAGCACCTCGCCAACCACTCGATCGCGCAAAAAAGGGCGGCCCATCTCGGGCCGCCCTTTCCAGCACACCATCACTCCATGGATGGCGCTAGTGCACGGTGTAGTTTACAGAGGCGGGAACCGAGGTGTTCCCCGCCAGGTCTGTGGCGACCGCGGTAAACGTGTGGGTTCCAATGCCTTTCGCAACGAACTTGTTTGCGACGGTTCCCGTGTCGGACACGGCAAAGAACAGGTAAGTTCCGCAGAATACAACGCCGGAACCCGGCGTGGTGTCGGCAAGAGCCGGGTCGGTGCAACGGTATTTCACGGTCACCGTGTCACCAGCCTTCGGTGTTGTCGACGATATCGAAACGATCGCAATCGTCGGCTTGGTCATGTCGATCCGGATCGGCACCGTCTTGAACGAAGCCCAGTTCGCCGTTGGGCTGCTCTTCGGCGTGAACCGCAGTTCTTCGGTGCTGGCGCAATCTGTCGCAAAAAAGTGCAGGTTGTAGCGCCCTTCCGTCAAAGGCAGGCCTGTGCTTGTGTCGGAAGTGATCGTCGCGCTGGTTGTGAAGATTCCGCCGGCCGTCAACGGGCAAGTGGAAACTCCGCCTATGCCGCCTGGATTATACAGAATTGGATCCGTCGATATCGGCAGCGTGGTGTCCGGAACCGGCACGCCCGCCGCAGTTGTGCCGAAGGTGACGCTCTGAATCGGCGCGGCCGTGAAACCATTCGCCGGCAACGGGTTGAAGTTGAAGAAGAACGGGTAGATCGCCGGGCTGGAGAAGAACTTCACCTTCACCGTGGTTGGGTCTCGCTGCCACCCGAAGATATTCGCCGAGGTGACGACCGGTAACGTAATCGGCAACGGCATGTTCAGCACGGGTATGAACGTCGAGTTTGTCGTCCGGGTCGTTCCGCCCGAGTTAGGATCGCCGCCGATGAACGACGTCAACGTATCTTGCGGGCACAATTGATTGGCCAGTGGGTCGGCGGTCGGATCAGTGCCAAAAGTGCAGGGTATGGGGCTCGGCTGCGAATTGGGGCCTGACGCCGCCCAATTATCCTGCCCCATCAGAAATCCCGGACCCGTGCCTGGGGCGATATTGATCGGATCCGGAGTGTCAAACGCCGCCGTAAACAGCAAATTTCGTGGACCGTTCGCTAGCTGCTGCGGGCAGTTCACGCCTGCCGGAGTGTTGCGGTTAGGATTGGTCAGGTCGCCGTTCGTGCATTCGAGTGTAATCGCTTTGCAGAGTGGCGTGACTCCATCTGCTGCCAGCTCTCCGCTCAACCGCATACAAACCGCCGGTCCCGCCGAAGTGCCCGCCACCATCGTTGCGAACTGGGTCTGCGTCAGACCTGTATCAAAAGACGCAGGAACCGTATTGGTCGCGATCTGAGGCGTGCCGGCCAGCGCCAGGTAGTTGGCCGAAAGCGCGATGTGCTGGCCCGTCGTAGCGTCGAAGGTGAACTGCGGCGTCTGCGATGCCGGATCGCCCGAGTTGATCGGATTTCCGGTAATCGTGCCGCCGGTCTGCACGCCGCTCGACGTACAGTTCGTGACCAAGTGCAATGTCGCGGCGCCAAGAAAACCGCCCGCATCCACAAGCTGGACGTTCAACTGCTGTGTGCCCGGCACGAGTACCGGGCCATACACTGTGCCTTCCGGCGGGGCCATCAAGTCGAGAGGTTGCACACCGTAAACCGGAACCAGCGAAACTGTCGTTTCGGTGATCGTCGCAGTTGCGAGATCAGGGTTCTGGCCGACAAATTGAGTCACCGCGCCTTCGTAAGGAGTCTTGAAGCAGTTGCTCGTTCCTGCTGGGAAACCAGTGAAGCCCAGAAACTGGGGGTCGCCGCCATAACAGACATTGGTGGTCGTCGTCGTTATCGGGCCGCCTTCGGAAGAGACGGTGTCGGCAACCTGAATCGTGTTGTCTTGAAAAACATTACTAACGCCGTCCGGAGTCGAAGAAAGAACTGCGGTCGGACTCGCTGGGCAGGATAGAGTCACCGTCGTATTCTTCACCGGCTCGCCGGCTGTCGCAGGGTCCCTTTGCCAGGTTACATCACCGAATAGAGACTTGTTCACATTCAGCGCCGAGAACAGCTCGATCGCGCCGAATGCGCCGTTCAGAGCCACCGTCAGCGGACTTGGGTTCCCAGTGCTGGAGATGGAGAGAGTCCCCGTCTCCAAAAGCCCCGCTGCTAGCGTGGATTTGAATGTCACGCCGACCTGGCACGCCGCCGGCGGCGTAAATGTACCCGTGCACGAGTTGAGGGTGACCAAGAAATCGCTGGCGTTCGACCCGGAGACGCTCACGCTAGTGAGTGCCACAGGCTGACTCCCTGTAATCGCGACCGTAACCGTCTGTTGCGCGCTGTATAGCCCGAGCGGGCTTCCAGTCATGGGAGTTCCTACAGGCACGCCGAACGACAGGTCACCCGGCGAAACCGTCACCGTTGGTGTGGCCGTCTCAGCCTGCGCTACCTGGCCGCCAACTCCGACCAAACAACAAACCACCACAATCAGCGCGATCAGGCGCACCTTCATCTCCAATGCCATCATTGCTGCCTCCTTGAGGCGGGTGTAACGTGAAATGTTCGGGCAAAGCAATTCTGCGGGGTCGTGAATCGTGTGCACGTGCCGTTTAGCGGGTGCTGGGGACCTGCGCCTTGCGCCGGCGAGCGCATAATTCGCTCGAAATTGTCACTCCCGAGTCCCCACCTTGTCAAGAACAAAGCCGTCCTAGGACTACTACTCGATCCGGTCAACTTCGTATTAGCTACGAGGCCTTCCACCAAGGCGAATAGCCAACCGGCCGGGCTAGGGTCAATGTTTGTAGCTCGTACGCCGGGGGGCATGCTCCCTCCAGAGACTGGCTGCAAGCGGGACTCTTCGTGTTTTGGGCTTGGCACGCACCCGACACTGAGCATTTACAAAGCCGCAAAACCCAGCGATTTCCGATGCAGACCTATCGCTCGAAGGAAGTGTTTGATAGCAAAGGAGATAGTCGAGCTCCGGTCCTTTGCCCGACCGCGGGATTATCCAGACGGAGCAATCAAAGCTCTATCCGATTCGATAGCTTCAGTATCTGCTCGGATAGCCTCCACGCCCATTCGCGCAATAAAAAAACACTGCTATACTTAGAAGCTTATGCTATCGATCAACAATATCTCGATGCGCTTCGGCCCCAGGGTCCTGTTCGAGGATGTCACCACCACTTTCATGTCCGGCCGCCGCTACGCCATCACCGGCCCCAACGGCGCCGGCAAGTCCACCTTAATGAAGATCCTCACCGGCGAGCTCGAGCCCACCAAGGGCTCCGTCACCCGCCCCAAGAAACTCGGCATCCTCCGCCAGGACCAGTTCGCCTTCGACGAATTTCGCGCCATTGACACCGTAATCATGGGC
>JBGOVX010000238.1:0-4809 GCA_041478355.1 Terriglobia bacterium
CTGCCCAGCCTTCCAGCGCCTCCACATGTCGTTCCGCTGCTGCTCAGAAAGCTTTACCCGCCGCCTAAATGTCATAAACACCACCCTTAGAGAAAATATTTATATCAGATGGTGTTGCATTGACCGGTTGAGCCGGCACGGCTTATCGGGAGTTAGGTTCTGTCGCCGACAACAAACCGAAAAAGTAGGGATACTTTCTGTGCTGGCAACCACCGGTACAGGTCCCGATCCGGAGCTGTGACTGTACCAAATAAGCCCCTCAGGCCAATTGCGGCGCGCCGATCGTGGCAATAAGCTCCATTGCCATTGGACCCCACACCCGACGGGTCAAATGGGGAATGGCGTGCTCTTGGATGCCCAGTCCAAGACAGCAGAAACGTAGTTGTGATGCATCCAGGACATTCCGCTCACCGCTATCCCATTCCGTTTGAAACTGCCATGACGATTCGCGGAGAGAGTCGTCACTCAACAAAGTGAAGGAGGCATGATGATTCACACGAAAAGTACATTCTTGGCAGCAGTGAGCGCGGCGACATTCGCACTGCTTGCGCTAGGCATCGTCATAGGTGCGCATCAGATTCCCGAGGCACCCGCAGGGTTCGACGGGCAGACGAACGGAATGGTACCGCAGAACGTGATGGATGATTTGGCGACAACGTTTGCGGAGATTGAGACTCCAGAAAAAGGACTCGGCCCATTGTATAACGCGGTTTCCTGCGTTGACTGCCACCAGAATATCGCGGTCGGGGGAGCAAGCCAAGTGATGGAGTTCAGAGCCGGTCACTACGACGGTGGGCGGCCGAGTTCGTTTTCAGGGCGGCGGCATCGCGGAGATACGAATGGAAGCACGGGATCGTTCGTGGCGGCGACGGCGGCGATGGCAAATGGTACGCCGATCACGGAGCGTTCGTTGATCAACCAGCGGGCCACATGCGCCGACGCTCAGGAGCGTCTATCGGATGCGGATGGAGTCCATGCGGCCAGGCTATCGCTTAGCACGTTGGGAGACGGATTCGTCGAAGCCGTGCCGGACGCGACGTTCTTGGCTATTGCCAAGAGCAATCATGGCGAGGCCATTCAGGTTCCTGTGCTTGAGGTTCCGGGAAACGTGACAGAAGTTGGGCGTTTCGGATGGAAGGATCAGCACGCGAGCCTGCTGTCGTTTTCGGGGGATGCCTATGTCAATGAAATGGGCATCACGAATGCGCTTTTCCCCGACGAGGTGACAACGGTATGTCAGCGATCCAGCGTCACCGAGCCGAATGATCCTGGTGCGGCAACCGATGACATTCACAACTTCGCGACGTTCATGAGAGCGACCAAGGTGCCGCCTCGAGGTCCAATCACGCCTGCAGTCCTGCAAGGGCAGACAATTTTTGAACGGATCGGCTGCGCCGGCTGTCATGTAGAAACGATGGTCACGGCACCGGTGGGGACGGCGATTCACGGGGGAGCTTTCGTGATTCCCGACGCTCTCGGCGGAAAACAGTTCCACCCGTTCGGCGATTTCCTGCTGCATGACGTTGGCACGGGCGACGATATTCTGCAGAACGGCCCTGCGGACACGGTTAACAAGCTAAGGACTGCTCCGTTATGGGGACTGATGACGCGCACTCAATTGATGCACGACGGGCGGTCGGCAAGCTATGACGATGCCATCGAACGGCATCGGAACGAGGCGGCCGACGAAGCCGCCAAGTTCAAGGGACTGACACCAGCACAAAAGAGCCTGCTATATCAATTCTTGGGCTCACTATAGCTTCGCGCGCAAGAAGACATTATCCCAGGAATATCGAGCAGGCTACGGCGGAAGGACGAAACCAGATCGGAAGTCAGCTCGGTTCAGGTCCCGGCAGCGGTTATCGGTAACTGGCCGTAACGCATCCATACTCTGGTTGACTGCAACTCAGCTCAGACCTCAGCCTCCTGTTCATGGTAGGGAGACCTCTGCCGAGATTTGAACATCGGTTCGTCGCTTCCTTCTTGCCAGGACCCCTGTCCGTAGGAGGTTGGCCTCCTCGGCAGTGAACTGAAGCCTACCTACTTGGGCGCGTTGCAAGTCTGCTTTGTCCCAACAAGCACGCATGATACCCGTCGCCGCGTGCTCGTTTAAACCCAACAGCAGATGACCAATTTCGTGCGCGAGCACTAGACCCAGAATCAGATTCAAAGGGGCTCTCTGGTCAGCTCGGAACTTCTCGACGTTCGGTAGCGAGATATAACCCAGATCCCCGAAGCCGCCCTCCTCTGGTAGAACGGCAAAACCCAGAGTACGCGCTCCGGCTAATTTTGCCTCCGGTGGGAACCGATCCGCGAGATAGATGTTCACGTCTGAAATCTGGGGCCCCGAGACCTGATCACACACGGGGATCTCCTGAGCTGCGTTCGTCACTATGTGGCAATCGACCCAAACTGTCTGAATCCCGGCTCGACCCAGGATTCTTGCGGCGAGTTGTTTTGCTTGAGCAAGTGCGCTTGGAGACACGCGAACATATGCGTAGGTCCTAATATTTATGGGTAAGGCCTGCACAACCTTTGGACCGGCATGTAACTGTGTGTGGGCAGAAAAAACAAACGCTAGCAACCCCCACAATAACGAATTCATCAAAATCCTGTTCATGGCGTCAACTCCGACCGCTGTTTGCGCGTCAAAGATTGACTTGGCTGGCGCGTACCTCAATGCAATCGAGGTGAAACGTAAATGCAACCGAGGTGAAATGTGGGTAACGTGGTAAGCTGCGCGAATTCAGTGAAGTAACAGGCTGCCTCACGCGACGGGCACCGTGCTGCCAGGGGGTGATTGGTGACTGAGGATGGTAGAATCTAAGATCAAAAATTTCAGGAATCGGAGTCAAGGCCCATGCAGAGTTCAAGCCCGTCGCCGCCCCCCATCATTCGCTTCGGGGTCTTCGAGGCAGACCTGCGCGCCGGGGAGCTGCGCAAGAGTGGTGTCAGGATTCGCATGCAGGAACAACCATTTCAGATTCTGGTCATGCTGCTGGAGCGACCAGCTGAGGTCGTCACGCGAGAGGAATTGCGGAAGAAGCTTTGGCCCGGGGATACGTTTGTGGACTTCGAACACGGGGTGAACTCAGCGGTGGCGAGACTGCGGGAGATTCTGGGAGACTCGGCCGACAGCCCCCGGTATATTGAAACGCTGCCGCGGCGCGGGTATCGGTTTATCGCCTCTTTGCAGGGACCGCCGACGGCACACCCAAAACGGCGCATGGGGAAGAAAATTACGTCTCTCGCAGTGTTGCCTTTCGAAAACGTCACTGCAGAGCCTGAGGCCGAGTACATCAGCGATGGCATCACCGAGAACCTCATCAACAGGATCGCCCAATTGCCCAGATTTCGAGTCATGGCCCGCAGCACAGTGTTTCGCTACAAGGGTCGGGCGACGGATCCCCAGACGATCGGCCGCGAATTAAATGTGGGCGCCGTGCTCATGGGACGAGTTTTGCAACGAGGTGAAACCCTGATCGTGACGGCAGAGTTAGTGGACGTGGTAAATGGGTGGCAACTGTGGGGCGAGCAATACAATCGGAAGCGGACGGATATTCTCGCAGTGCAAGACGAAATCACAAAAGAAATTTCCGAGAGGCTGCATCTACACTTGACCGGGGAAGATAAGAAGCGACTGACCAAAAGGCATACTCAGGATACCGAGGCTTATTACCTGTACCTGAAGGGTCGCTACTGCTGGAATAAGAGAACGCAAGAGGGTATAGAGAGAGGGATCGAGTACTTTAAACAGGCGATCGAAAGAGATGTCAACTTTTCGTTGGCGTATGCAGGCCTGTCCGACTCCTATTACCTGCTGGGCGACACCGGATATAGTGCGCTAACGCCAGAGGAAGCAATTCCAAGGACAAAAGCGGCAGCCCTGAGGGCCTTGCAGATAGACGATACGCTCGCGGAGGCACATGCCTCGTTGGCCTCGGTCCTGACCAGCGAGTGGGACTGGCGGGGCGCGGAGAAAGAATACAAGCGGTCCATCGAATTGGATCCAAGCTACGCAACGGTCCGCCAGTGGTACGGATTCTACTTGGCGGGGATGGGACGCCTTGAGGAAGCGCTTCTCGAGGCCAAGCGCGCTCAGGAGCTCGATCCGCTTTCCATCATCATTAACAGAGATCTCGGACTGATTTACTACTACGCGCGACAACCTGACAGGTCGATAGAACAGTACCAGAAGACCATCGAACTGGATTCGAACTTCGCCCTTGCGCATCAGGGGCTCGGGCGCGTCTACCTGCTGAAGGGGATGCATCAACTTGCTGTCGAGCACCTCCTGAGGGCGGCAAGTCTTGCCGGCGACAATGTAGCGATTTCCGGAGCGCTCGGGCACGCGTATGCGGCAACAGGCAACACGGGGGAAGCAAGAAGGATCCTGTGCAACTTGCTGGAACGCTCCGGGCGGTCGTATGTGACGCCCATGAGTATTGCCGTCATCTATACTGGGCTCGGTGAAACGGAGAATGCATTCGGGTGGCTGGAAAAAGCTCACGCGGAACGCAGCGGGGGACTGCTCACTCTAAAGGTTCATCCGATCTTCGATGGCTTGCGCCCGGACCCTCGCTTCCAAGGCCTGATACGCCGCATCGGACTCCCACCTTAAATCACCGTGTGGGAAGAATGGTGTATTGGGGCAGTCGTAAAGATGGAAGTGTATTGCTCCCCTCTAATTTAGACAGTCAGGGCCTCGTTTTTTAGTACAGTTGCAAAAGCCGAGAACGCCTCATGAGGAGTGCGGTTTCCCACTCCGTGATGAGGCCGGTCGTGATTGTACTCCACGATCCAGCGACC
>JBGOVX010000176.1:0-7217 GCA_041478355.1 Terriglobia bacterium
GGCCGTGGTGTGTCGTACTGGACCGACGGCAAAGGCGACGAGCGCGTCATCTACATCACGACGGGCTATCGCCTCGTGGAGCTCAATGCCAAGACGGGCGCGCTGATCGACTCGTTTGGCACGCACGGTATTCTCGACATGAAGATCGGCGTGGTGAAAGGAATCAACCAACAGATCGATTTGGAAACTGGCGAGATCGGCGTCCATTCGACGCCGGCTGTGTCTCGAGACATGGTGATCGTGGGTTCCTCGTTTAGAGAAGGCGCAACCGTTGAAGCCCATAGCAACACTAAAGGTCTGGTTCGAGCGTTCGATGTGCGGACAGGGAAAAAGATTTGGCAGTTCAATACCATCCCCGGACAAGGTGAATTCGGCAACGAGACCTGGCAGGAGAAATCCTGGGCCGACAACGGCAACGCTGGCGTCTGGAACCAGATCACTGTGGACGAAGATCTGGGCTTGGTCTATCTGCCGGTCGAGACGCCCACGTCGGACTATTACGGTGGCCACCGGCCGGGCAACAACCTGTTTGGCGAGAGCCTGGTCTGTCTCGATTTGAAAACCGGGCAGCGGAAGTGGCACTACCAATTTGTGCATCATCCTCTGTGGAACTTTGACATATCCTCCGCGCCGATCCTTGCTGACATCAACGTTGACGGCCGGGCGGTCAAGGCGGTGGCGGTGCCGACCAAGCAGGGCTGGCTCTACGTCTTCGATCGCGTGACAGGTCAGCCGGTTTGGCCGATCGTAGAGCGGCCGGTGCCGCAGTCCGATGTGCCGGGCGAAAAGACGTCACCGACGCAGCCGTACCCTCCAGACAAGCTGCGCTATGCACGCAACTTCTTCAACTTGCCCGATGACCTGATCGACTTCACCCCAGCGCTTCGAGCCGAGGCCGTCGGGAGAGCGGAGCGGTACCGCTGGGCCGCAACGCCGTTCAACCCGCCGATGCTCGGCGACGCCAAGGGCTTGCTGGGCGCGATTACGGTCGGCACCGCCACGAACTGGCCCGGCGGCGGCTTCGATCCCGAGACGCACATCCTCTATGCTCCAGCCGGCAATACTCCAGGCGTGCGATCGCTGGTTACAAGCCCGCCAGGATTCTCAGATATTCGGTACATCACGGGAATTGCCGGGCGGCCCATCGTCGAAGTCTGGGGACCTGGCGACTGTTGTGCCACCGACTCAGGGTACCGAACCCGGGCAGACCTACCCGTAACGCCTGGAGCGACAGTGCGTTCGCCTGCTGGCGACGCGCCCGCTGCTCCTCCTGGCGATGAGGGTCTCAATATCCAAGGGATGCCCATGGTCAAACCGCCGTACGGAATCCTCGCGGCGATCGATCTCGATCGCGGTCAGCTCCAGTTTCAGGTGCCGCACGGCGACACGCCGGATAACATCCGCAACCATCCAGCGTTGAAAGGTCTGAACATTCCGAAGACTGGGCAGGTTGGCACTTCGGGCGTTGGATTGGTGATAACAAAGGCTCTAGTTGTGATGGGCGATTCACAGATCACAACGACGCCGGAGCATCCGCGGGGCGCGATGCTACGGGCTTACGACAAGAAAACGGGCCAACAAGTTGGGGCGGTCTTGATGCCGGCCATCCAGAGCGGCACGCCGATGACTTACATGGTGGATGGCAAGCAGTATATTGTGGTCGCTGTCAGCGGCGGCGCCTACTCGGGCGAGTACATCGCGTATAGTCTACCGAATTAGGAAGGAAGTGCAGTCAATGGCCGCGTCGCTGAGCACGCGTGTGTTCGTCGGGCCTCACGAGCTGCTGAAAGGCGCGGGATGAAAATAAGAATCGCGATTGTGGCCCTCATCTCTGTGGCGGCCGTAATCGTTTTTTGCTCGTCAGCGCCCGCTGAACAAACGGCTCCCTCGCAACAAGCGCTGGCGACATCCTCGATGGAGCCGGCACAGTCCGTGTGGGATGGCATCTACACGGAGGAGCAAGCCCGCCGGGGAGAGCAGCTCTATGCGCAGAGGTGTGCTCGCTGCCACGCACCGGACCTCATGGGCGGTGAAATCGCACCAGCGCTGAATAGCGCCGAGTTCAAGTCGAACTGGAACGGCCTCTCGGTCGACGATCTGCTCGAACGGGTTAAAGTTTCGATGCCGCAAGACAACCCAGGAAGCATGAGCCGTCAGCAGACCGCCGATATCCTGGCATTCGTCTTATCCAAAGGCGGTTTTCCAGGGGGCAAGACAGAACTGGCACGCGAGGCTGAGGTCCTGAAGGCGATCCGCTTCGAGGAGAACAAACCAGAAACCGCTGGCGATGGGGAGACGCCAGGGCCGCTGGAGAGGGACAGAACAATGTCCACGGCGGCGGCAGGGAGCAGATATCATTTGATCGCGCGGATCCCGATTCCCGGCGATACCGGATGGGATTACATTGCGGCTGACAGCGAAGGCCGCCGGCTGTATGTTCCGCATGGCACGGAAGTGGTTGTGCTCGACCTGGATTCCGGCGCTATCGTCGGAAAAATTGCGGGCCAGAAAGGCGTGCATGGCGTCGCCATCGCGCGGGAATTTGGACACGGATTCATCAGCGCCACTGATCCTGGCTCGGTCACGATGTTCGACCTCAAGACTCTCGCCGTGATGGACAAAGCGAGGGTGGGAGACGACCCCAACGGGATTATCTATGACCCAAAGACCCAACGCGTTTTCACCGCGGATCGCGGTAGCAAGCGCGTCACTGCAATTGATGCCCGGACCGGCAAGATCGCCGGAACAATCGAGGATCTAGGAGGCCGGACGGAGCATTTGGTCTCCGATGGGGCGGGACACGTCTTCCTGAACATGCAGGATGTCGGTAAGCTTCACAAACTTGATGCCCAGGGTTTGAAAGTGATGGAAACCTGGCAGTTGGCGCCGCCCTGCGGCCTACCCAGCAGCATGGATATGGATCGCGTCCATAATCGCGTTTTCATCGGCTGCAGGAGCGGCCTGTTGGCGGTGGTGGACGGCGCGACCGGGAAGATTGTTGCTACGCAGCCGATCGGCATGGGCGTGGATGCGCTGGAATTCGATCCCCTGACAGGATTGATCTACGTCTCCACTGGAGGCGGGGATGGCGCTCTCTCCATCTTCCACGAGGAAAGCCCAGATAAATACGCTCTGGTGGAAAACGTAAAGACCTTGCCGGGAGCCAGGACCATGGCATTGGATCAAAAAACCGGCAGGGTACACCTGCCTGTCGCAGATCTTGGTCCCCTCCTTGTCGCTACACCCGAAAATCCGCGGCCGAGAGCGCCCATGATTCCCGGTACCTTCTCGGTCCTGGTCGTCGGGCAATAGCGACCTGCGCTCTGAAGTTAGGGCTATACGGAATTTTCACTTTTATACCATTTCGACCACTCCTATTCCGAAGCGGCATCCGCATTTCAACAAAGCCTGCGGATCGACGCAAACAATTTCCCAACGCTGGAATTTCTGGGTAAGAATTCCCGCGCTCGCGTGTTGCACATGCTCCAATGACTCTGCGGGGGTTTCCTTGTCACCGCTACATGTGATTCTCAGCTCAGTGGGCGGATGGCCGGCAACTCGGGAGTTATTGTCGGATCCAATTTGCCGGAGGCCGTGCCTTAGACAATGTTGGCAGAACGACTACTCACTCGCGCTGCTACCTCCTTTAATTCGGATTACCGGAGACTGAACTGAAAGGATTACGTAAAAGCAGGGGTCGCTATGCAGTTCTGTAGCTGAACAGTTTTTGACATTCTTTTCGGAGAAAACCGCCGGTGACAGGGATGAGGTGATTGCCCTTCTCGAAAACGAGCCGGCAGGGGATGAGACAAGCTCTCCACTTGTAGTCTTCGGTACCGCGCTTGCTGCCGAAAGCGGCAATATCCTCTTGGGATACGCCGTACACGACCGCACCAATTCTAGACCACACGCAGGCACCGGCGCACATGGCGCAGGGCTCGTGCGTGGAATAGAGGACGAAGTCGGGCAGGTAGCGGCCATAACCGCTCGACACATATTTGAGCGTTTCCAACTCCACGTGCTTGATGCTTGATCCCGAAGTTTTTACTCGGTTACCTGCGCTGGCAATGACCACCTCGCGCTTGCCCATGAGGCGTGTAATGACCGCGCCAATAGGATAGTCGCCTCGGTCACCGGCGCGCCTGGCCTCCGCGACTGCTAGCTCCATGAACTTCCTTCTCGGTTTGTAGGAAGCAGGGATCATGTAGTCAGATTATATCCGAGTGCGCCGTCACCCGGGGGCAATCCTGAGAGGCGCCGATGAACGTTTACGAATAAGCGTTTCTGCGCGTAGCTAACTACACGTCACATGCATGGGTGTGCTTCGGACGCTGGGTCGGACTCGTTCAAAGCGCGCTAGGCCCAATTGGAAAACGGCGAATTACCTGTCGACCTTCTGCGCGGCGCACAAGGTTCATGGGCACTGCGGTCAAGTCTCAAGGCTAACATTTGTTTGACATTTCCGAATAAGCTGTATATACATGTATTGTGAAAACGGAGATGACAACGCAAATCGAAAGAATGTTGCCGGTGCTGCCGTGTGCCTGCGCAAACCTTCGTCGCGCGGCTCGGGCGGTCACGAGGATGTATAACCAGGAGCTTCGGGTAACCGGACTTGAGCTGACACAATACACTTTGTTAATGGCATTGAACATCAAGCGTGAAACAACGCAGGGAGAATTGGGCAGGTTGCTGGCGCTGGACACGACAACCTTGACACGCATGCTCAGACTGTTGAAGAAGCGTGGATGGATCGGGGTGCAGCCGGGGGACGACCGGCGGCAGCGACTTCTGCGCCTCACCCCTTCAGGGCGACAGAAGTTACAGCAATCCCGACCCCACTGGAAACGCGCACAGGAACACTTGCAGCGAGGTTTAGGTGAACGGACCTGGAGCCAAATGGGCGGATTGCTCGCCGAGATCACGCGTGTATCCGTAGAGATGTGAACTGTTTTTGCGATAATAGCTGTATATACAGCTACCGCCTGAAATGGAGAGCCTTCAATGGCGCGATTGGCTGAACATCCGACAGTGAAACGGTTTCGGGAACGGGAAGCGGCAGGCAATGAGCCGGTGCGGTTGCAAACATTGGATACCGCGTGGCTTCGCCAGGTGTGCATTGAGGCGGGCGCGGACGACGTTGGATTTGTGGACGCCGGGCGGCCCGAAATCACGGACCAAAAGGCAGACATTGTCGCTGTGTTCCCTGACACGAAGACACTCGTGAGTTTCGTTCTCCGGATGAACCGCGAGAACATCCGCACGCCGGCGCGCTCAATTGCAAATCTGGAGTTCCACCACAGTACGGACGAAGTCAATGAAGTGGCACGCAGAATCGTTGCGGCCTTGGAACGAACCGGAGTGAGCGCCATCAATGGCGGGGCAGCAGGCTTCCCGATGGAGGCGGATCGTTGGGGGGAGAAGATGTGGGTAATTTCTCACAAGCCCGTGGCTGTGGCAGCCGGTATGGGGCACATGGGGATCCATCGCAACGTGATTCATCCGAAGTTCGGCAACTTTATTCTGCTCGGGACCATCCTGATGGACGCCGAAGTGACCGAATACACGCACCCTCTCGATTACAACCCTTGTCTTGAGTGCAAATTGTGCGTCGCTGCCTGCCCTACCGGAGCCATCGGAGTCGATGGCCAATTCAACTTTTCTGCGTGCTATACGCACAACTACCGAGAATTCATGGGCGGGTTCAACGACTGGGTGGAAACGATTGCCGAGAGCGGGAGCGCCCGCGAGTACCGGCAAAAGATATCTGGCGCCGAGACGGTATCGATGTGGCAGAGCCTCTCGTTCGGCGCTAACTACAAGGCGGCCTACTGCATGGCAGTTTGTCCAGCGGGGGAGGATGTAATCGCACCGTTCCTGA
This sequence comes from Terriglobia bacterium, assembly GCA_041478355.1. Taxonomy (GTDB): domain Bacteria; phylum Acidobacteriota; class Terriglobia; order Acidiferrales; family UBA7541; genus Palsa-360. Next base: position 5,882 of record JBGOVX010000176.1, read on the forward strand.
CAGATCGGAAACGGTTCCTGGAGAACGTGGTCCATCCGCTCCAGAACAAGCCCGAAACGATTTATGTGGTTCCGAATTCCGACCCCGAGGAATACGTCGCCCGCCGCTTCCCGCATAAAAAAACAAGAGGGGTGTCCAACGGGCTCGCCGGACAAGGCTCCATTCGCAGTTTTCTGCGCGGGCTGCCATTTATATTCCAACGCGGAAAATCGGAAGGACTGAACGCAACCTATCACTTTACGTTTACTGGGCAGGAGGAGCTGAAGGCCACTGTCGTCATTCGCAACCAGACACTACAAGTAGCAGAGGGTCACACTGGCACGGCTGATCTGCGATTGATCGTAGACAGTCAAATCTGGCTCCGCTTTTTGCGCAAAGAAGCCAATCTTGTGTGGGCGCTGCTCAGGCGCAAGATTCGGATTCAGGGATCCCCTAGGCTATTGCTTGCTTTTGGCCGCTGTTTCCCGTCGTAGAAGGCGGGGCGGCGATAAACACTTTTAAGGATTTCCGATTCTGTGCACCGTGCCAACCCCCACGCCTATCCACCTGGCATCACGCGCGAAATGGTCCCAATACCGCTCACGCGCGGGGTGGGATTCGAAAGTCAACGCGTGACACACTTGCGGCTGCGTTGAAGTCCCTCGCGTACTGACGTGCGACGAAGTTTCGGGCTGACCGGTGATATTCGCTGACTGTCGCCTAAGAGCAGGATATGGATTTGATTCTATCTACTCTCGTCGGTCATGGGCCTCGGCATTGATAGTTTTTTGAATTTCCCCGGTCGGACGGGAGGCCACCAAACGGTTTTTTTCTTCAGGTCTTTTTCTTTCTTGGTGAAGCTTGACCCTCCTCCGCTGCGGCAACTTCAACTGCAGTGGCAGTTTTTTCCGTGTCCACCTGCCCTGAAATGCCCTTTTGCACCCTGTCAAAAACGTTCTGAAATCTCTCAACCGTGCCATTGGCAAGAAACGCCTCATCCGCAACGGCGAGTTCGCAGATTTTCTTACAAACCAATGTTTTGTCGAACGATCCCCAGTTTTCATGGTCTCCCCATAGTAATTGGAGAAGCGGGACCATTCGCGTAACACCACGATGCTTTTCCCGAGCCGCATTAAGATGTTTCTTTTCGACAGCAAGGTAGCGCGCGTCCTTGAGTACTTCGCTGTACACAAGATTGACTGCTTTCAAGTACTCCGTTGTATTGCTCCCCTCTAATTTAGACAGTCAGGGCCTCGTTTTTTAGTACAGTTGCAAAAGCCGAGAACGCCTCATGAGGAGTGCGGTTTCCCACTCCGTGATGAGGCCGGTCGTGATTGTACTCCACGATCCAGCGACC
>JBGOVX010000225.1:0-5360 GCA_041478355.1 Terriglobia bacterium
CGGGGAAGCGTGCGCTTAATTAATTAAGCAGCAAGTGCCAAGTTGTTGTTGGCATTTCTAGTTTCCACCAAGTTACGGGCAGGTGGGTCCCGGCATGCCTTCGGGCCGCGACAGCTTCCGTCGAAACCGTGTCGCCCCCAGCAGACTCCTATTCTACCACTTCTGCCGCTTGGCACTGACGGCCGCTGCGCACGGTTGCGCGGCGGGCGCCTTCCCTTCTAGCTCTGCATACCCTCCCCCCCCATGTTTTTGTGTAAGGATGTGATTCCATGGGCTTTAGCTCGATGATCGGCATAACGATATGATTCTGAGGGAGATAGGGGACAGTGGCGAGTGGTCCGGCTGCTGCCCGGACCGGAGACGAGTGACCCCGACCCGACCGGGGCAGGCGAGTGGCGAGAAAACGACCGGGACGGGAAGGTCCCTCGGCTCGCGATCCTCGCTCGGGACGAACATCCTTCGCCGGATGTTCGCTTTTTGGGTACACCCCCCGGTGTCGTGGGAACTGTGAAGGATGTCGATGAAAATAAGGGGGTTGCGGGTGCTCCAGTGTGACGGAAGGTGCGGAAGAGGAAGTAATGAGGTAATGAAGTAACGAGGTAACGATTCAAACGGAGCAATGAGGAGGGGCCCTTCGAGACTCCCTTCGTTCCTCAGGGTAAACAGGGTAAACGCGGCAGGTAAGCGGGGATTGGATTCGACATACACGGGAGAGAATAGCACAAGAGTGTGAATTGGTTAAGTATTATGCAGGGAACGGTCAGAATTGGGGATTGGACGGCGGCGGGAAGGATTAACGGTGCGGGCGAGGACAAGATCAAGCGGGGAATGTCCCATTCTTTGCCCCGCCACGACGGGCGGGCAAAAAACAGAACCGCAAAGGGTAGGCTACCCAGCCAGATTCGGGACCAGACAAGCGGCGCAGGCGCTGGAGGCAGCGCCTTTACTTAGGTGCGGACGTGCGGGAAAATAATTCATGGCGATCCCCGCCCCAGATCGATCCTATTTCCCCGGCCTTCCACGGTATCTGTCCTTCGTCGATGAATCTGGCCACTCCCGTGATCCCAAACGAAACTGTCTCTGTTTGGCGGGACTACTCGCCACGGAAGACGCTTGGAAGGCGTTCGATCCAGAGTGGCGCGCGGTCTGTGAGGAGGAGGGACTGAGAGAACCTTTTCACATGATGTACTTCTCGGCACGCAAACGAGAGTTCAAAGGCTGGACGGAGGAGCGAAGGCGAAGACTGCTAGGGAACCTAGTCAATGCCATTAGGGCGGCGCAGGTGATTCCAATCGGAAGCGTCGTGATGGTGAGAGGACCCGACGCGCTTTCCGAGCAGGTTCAAAAACATTACCGTGACTCGCACTTCATCGCATTCCAGCCGTTGACGTACCACATCGCTGTCGCGGCGAATATGATGGATCCGACGGGGCAAGGACCCGGACTCGTTACGATGGTGTATGCGCATCATCCCGAACATTCAAATGGACTAGCCGGCACACGAAAACTTTGGGATGCGTTGCGCGAAAACAATCGGTTGGTAGCTGTGGCCATGCAGTCTTACGTTTCTGAGACTCCGAGGGACTGCACGCCACTGCAGGCAGCCGACCTTTGGGCCTACGAGCTTGGACATCATTTTGAGCGCATTCGTCCCGAAGGAAAGCCTCCGCGTTGGGCGTTCCGAGAATTCGTTAAGATGGGTCTGAATTATTCCTTCACCCACAATTTCATTATCTATCATGGCGCAAGCGGTGTGCATGGTATCGGACAAATGGCGTGCGTCCAACACTGGCAGGAAATCTGCCTGTATCGGCCGGGCGTCATCAGCAGAATTCCACGGGGTGCCGCCGGTCTGCTACGTGAACTCGATCACACCAATCACCTACACACGAGACTGCCAGCAACGCCGTAGAGCTTCTGAGACTTAAACACACTTAGTTGCGCCGTAGGACCACCGTCGCCAAGTTCATCGAGAAACGGACAACGGGCCGGGTGGCAGTAGAATCCGGTTTGCAAACTTGCGGCCTTCCACGGAAAGGATTCGATTGCCTTGACAACTGCAGAAGAGCTATTCAATCAAACCTACGCTCGGACTTTGAAGAGTTGGAGCACTATCTCAACATTCCGTCAGTCTGTTCAAAGAGGATTGTCGGCAGCAATGGAGGAGACGACCCGGCAGGCCACCGTGCTCTATGGCAATCTTCTCTCTGAAAACGACTTTGGGAAAATCATTCGTGATAAGGATTCCTTTCGAACGGCGATGCCACTAGAGAAGTTCCTGGAAACCGCAGTGGGGGCATCACGAGAATCCACAATCAATTGTTTGGATGCTGCGACTATCTTGTTTGCGCATTCTATGGTGGATGGTGCCGCATTCGACTATTGCAGAGTTACAGTTTTGCATGCCCCGGCTGACTGGGAATCGGACATACTGAATAAGCGAGTCCCTCTAGAGACTGTACGTGATGAGCTATACGAGAAAATCCGCCAAATGAAAATTGATGCAGCGCTTGAGGATCTCGAAATGGAATCGTTGCGCAAGAAGATTGACCGACTTCATGCACGCTGCAAGCCAGAGCAGGGTTGGTCGCCGATGACGGGCTATGAGTTCAACTTAGAGAGAATTGAGCAACTTGACCGTCTTAGACAGGACATTGTCCATGGAGATGCCCTAGGCAGGCCGATCAACGCCGTAGAGGACGAGCTCGACTACATGAACAGAACGTGCATGTACTTCCTCGGGCTGGTGAATCTCAGGTATGGACTGAAGATTGACCCGCAGTTTGTGATGACATTCATGTCAAAAAGGTAGGGCTTCCGGCTGATAGAAATTTACCTGAGAGGGAGAAGCGACTTAGCGGCCATGAACTTCTGGAGAGCAGTGTTCAATAGTTCCTCAGCTCTGTCAGCCGTCGGGCCAAGGGCTACGGTGTCAACGCCGCTGGTGTTCGCGAGATGCCTCAGTTTTTCGACTTGGTCGAATGCTTTCCGCAGATCGTCAAAAGCAGAAGAGAGGTGCATAGCCGCCTCCGTGGATATTCGCGCTGTGTGGTGAATGGCGGAGTCTGCGTTTTGCGGAAAGAGCGTTTCTGTGGAAGGAAGGATTCTGGCAACCGCCCACTTCCGAAGGCCGCGATTCTTCAAGTGGTCGATTGCACTCACGGCACTGTCAATTGTCGATTGGGCGATGAATCTGCCGACGCCAGCCTGCTCTTCGAGTTGCTGACGAACGATATGCACACTCTGGAGGCTGCGCTAGCTGACTGGTCGGCTGCGCTGGCCGATTTTTCAGCGGCAACTCGAGCTTTGGTCGTCTCCGCCAGAATTTCCTTTGTGATTTTCATATATCGATACGTGATGTAGGCTAGGACGCCAGCGACGCCCACGCTTACGAGTGCAGCGAAGGCTTGGATGGCCGCTAGATAATATACGATTGTGTCAGGCTTTATTCGCTGAGCACTCCCTTCGACTGAATCCAAATACCAACGCCCCCTAGTTGAGTGGCGTCAATTACTGACCACCACGAGATGTTTTCGCGTTAGTTCCAGCGTCTAGCGCTCATGCTTGAGCTGGTGATCTTCGCATAGTGCGCGCTCGGCAAACCGGATCCAATCCTTCACTCGGTGCCATTCGTCATCTGAGTAGCTGAGCACGTAACGTTGATTGCGGCGCGGGCAGGCGACGGTGACTGTGTTCGGAAACGCGCCTACCGATTTTGCGAGCAAGATCACGCCTGTACTTTATCACAGGTGTTTCGCCCTATGTTCGCCTATAGCTCTAGTGAACAGCCGTCGGCAACATGGTACGTTCCTGGCACGAGGTGTTCATGGACATTGTCGGCGTTGTTGGACTAGTTGTTGGTATAGCGGCTTTGATTGTCGCTATCTACGGAATCCGCGACGTGCGGGATCAGGTGCGCATGTTGGTCACGATTGAAAGGAATAGCGCCTACACGAGAATCCTGCATCGCCTCGTTTGGGAGTTCGTTGATCCAACCGAGAAGGCACTTAGCAGGGACATCGCGCAGGCGATGCAGGAGTTCACTTTGTTGGCGCGGGCTGTGAATCCGAAAATGACGCTGAACGACGCACAGGCAGAGGCGAACAACGAAACGCTGACCTATGCTCAAATGCTGGTCGATGGTGGGTATGGGACGTGGAAAGCCGAGATGGATCCTGGGCGCGCGAAGGCGCAGCTTCAGAAATGGCAGGTCGACAAGAACGCGGTCCTAATGGCGACGATATTCGGCAAACGACGAGGGCTGTCGATCTTTTGAAGGCGAGTGTGCGCGGTGGGCAGAACCGTATTGTGTCCCTACAGGGGGAGACCGGAGGCGGGCGGAATGTAGGCCACGGGGAAAGCGGATTCCTCGCTGGGCCTGCCTGTGGCCGGCAGGCTCGGGATGACAGCAAACGGCTAAAACGGGAAAAGCAAAGATGGCGACGTGCCCTTCGCGGCTCCCTTCGTTCCTCGGGGCAAGCAGGGTAAAAAGTCGGCGGTACAGAACCAAGAAAAGCAAGATGGCGAGGTGAACTCGCCGCTACACAAGATGCCCGCCACGGTCGGCGGCCGCTACATAAATCAACAGCAAGAGAGGAGAAGAAGCGGGTGTCCGCGTTGGGCGCAATGTATTGCGCCCCTAGAAATGCGCAAGGCAAGATGGCGAGGTGAACTCGCCGCTACAACGGAAAGAGGCAACGCCGGACCGAAGCCAAAGGCGCCCGCGACGGTCCGCGGCCGCTACATTCGGCAAGAAGCACAGTCAAAAGCTCCGCGCGGGGAGGCGGGTGTCCGCGGTGGGCGTTTGGCATGGCAGGCCAGGAGAAAAGCAGATTCCTCGCCCCCGTTCGCAAACTACGCGACCGGGTTCGGGATGACAGCGAGGCAGTAAGGCACAGCGGATTCCTCACCCGCCAAAAGACGGCAGGCTCGGAATGACAACAAACGGCTAAAACAAGAAAAGCAAAGATGGCGAGATGCCCTTCGAGGCTCCCCTCGTTCCGCAAGCAGGGTAAAAAGCACTAAGATGCCGGGCTTCCCGACGCAAACCGCCGGGACCCCCACAAACCGGGGGAAAGCCCGGCGCTACAAAACCAAAGATGGCGACGTGAAGTCGCCGCTACACAAGATGCCCGCCACGGTCGGCGGCCGCTACATAAATCAACAGCAAGAGAGGAGAAGAAGCGGGTGTCCGCGGTGGGCGTTTGGCATGGCAGGCCAAGAGGAAAGCAGATTCCTCGCTGGGCCAGCCTGTGGCCGGCACGGCGCGTGTCAACGAGTTTGAGACCAGTGGCCATGGAATTTAGTGAGTATTTTCATTTGTGTTGAGCGGTTTGTTGATCCACACCGCGGTGGGGACG
>JBGOVX010000270.1:0-2871 GCA_041478355.1 Terriglobia bacterium
CTTGTAGCTGCCGAGCGCTTGCATGGCAGCGTCGTTGACTATTTTTACGGGACAACCGAAGGCCTTGGTGAAATTGAAGCCCACCCAGCCGCCTCCCAGATTGTGGGGCTCGCGAAGAGGGTGGCCATTGATGATGGGTCCGGGATAGCCGAGGGTGATGCAATCGAACTCCCAATCGCGTACCGCCTTCTGTACCGCGCGGACCATGTTGCTTGGGGTGAGCGTGGGACCCGAGGGAATTTTGAGCGGCTGTGTTTGTCCGGTGGCCAGCAGCTTGATGTTAGTGCCGCCGACGTCGATTACGAGAACTTTTGGAGCGTTTGCTGGGCGGGTGGATTTCATTTCGAGTCTTTCATCAGGATCAACCGGGAGACGTTGCTTGCGGTGGCTCGTCTAAGAGGCTTGTACCCAAAATGTCAATGCAGCGGGGCGGGCGGCACGCGAAGGCCTGCTAGCGGAATACCGGCCTAGGCTGGATTGACGGCCCCTGACTGCGGACCTATACTCCCCGCGTTCTGCGTTCCTGAAAAGCTAAGAGGAGTTGAGTCTTATGCGCACGCTGCGAATTGGGTCTCGGGTCGCCACCGTGTTGGTCATCCTCACAATCGGGTTTATCGTGATGGTTTTCTCGCCCACGGAGCAGGTCTTGGCACAAGACCCTCCTAAGTATCAGGTCGATCCATCCTGGCCGCGCGAGTTGCCGAATAATTGGATCATGGGCCAAGTGGGTGGCATGGCTGTGGACCGGCACGACCACATTTGGGTTCTGCAGCGGCCGGGCACGGACACGCCGGATGAATTGGGCGCGTCGCTGACGCCGCCGCGTTCGATGTGCTGCATGCCGACGCCGCCGGTGCTGGAATTCGATACGCAAGGAAATCTGATCCAGTCGTGGGGAGGTCCGGGCGAGGGTTTTGATTGGCCCAAGACGGAGCATGGAATCTACGTGGACAAGGATGACAACGTCTGGATCGGGGGAAATGCCCCGGCTGTAAATGGCCCGGCCGATCGCCAGGTGCTCAAGTTCACGAACAACGGGCATTTCTTGAAGCAGATCGGCCATCCTTCGGCCGATCCGCCCAACAGCTTGCGCACAGACATCCTTGGGCGGCCGGCAGGGATCGAGGTGGATGCCGAGGCGCACGAGGTTTACATCGCCGATGGCTACATGAATAGGCGGGTCATTGTCTATGACTCCGACACGGGCGCCTTCAAGCGGCTCTGGGGAGCGTATGGCAATCCGCCGAACGATGTGGATCCGGGTCCCTACAATCCTACGGCGCCTGTAGATCAGCAGTTTCGCAACCCCGTGCACTGCGTGCACATTTCGCGGGATGGGCTTGTGTACGTGTGCGATCGAGTCAACGACAGGATGCAGGTGTTCACGAAACAAGGAAAATTCGTGAAGGAGTTTTCGCTGCGTACTCAGACGTTGGGCATGGGATCGGTGTGGCAGTTCGTATTCTCGACCGACGAACACCAAAAGTTTCTTTTGGTCGACGATGGCGAGAATAATGTGATTTGGACTTTGCGGCGCGAGGATGGATCGGTAGTGGGACAGATGGGACACAATGGCCGCAACGCGGGGCAATTCCATTGGGTGCATCAGGTGGTATCGGATTCGCAAGGGAATCTGTATACCGGCGAAGTGGACACCGGCAAACGGATACAGAAGTTTGTATTGGTGCGCGAGAAGAAGTAGGGAATCGAGTTCTGCGAGAAAGACCGAATTGCTGTAGCCGCCCTCTTCAGAGGGCAGGGTTTAGACGCAAGCGGTCCTCGGAGACGCCCCATCCCTCTCCATAATTGTAAATGCGTCGGCGAGAACGGTGATAATCGCTTGGGCAACTACTCTAATCTGAATAAACCGTTCCAGATAATAGGATAAAATCGCCAGCTAATGACACCCTTGGCCGCAAGCATCGTTAACGGAATCATGGGAAGCGTAGGTCTTATTCTGGCCTACGGCCTCGCACTGTGGCGTATCTTTAGGCGCAGTCGTGGTGACAAATTCATGGAGTTCGCCTGCATAACTACCATGCTTTTCGTAGTGACGTTGCGTCTGCTTAAAATTCCAAACTTTCCCGCTTGGGTTTTAGAATCGTTGGAACTTTTGCTTGCCCTGCTAGCTTTTGTGACGGTTTTCTTCATGTTACAACAGGCATATCGCGCTCTCCGCCGCCGTAGGACACCGTAATTCAATCTCACAGCCAGGGAAACTGACGCACTACCCACCAAATCGTTGGCTTGACAATACGGGGAGTGATTCGAGAGAATTGGCATAGGCGAACAAAAAGCGAAATTAGTACCGTGCCCCTCGCTGCCTATTCTCATGACCGCCTCCTCCCTTGCTACTCTCCGCTCCAAAATCGAGCTCGATCTCCGCGGGCGCGTTGCTGCGCCGTTCACCTACCGCGACCGCAATGTTTTCGACCTGGTTTCCACCGGCATCCCGGAAATTGACTTTTCTGTTGGAGGCTTGCCGCGGGGAGCGATGACGGAAATTTGTGGGCCGCCGTGCTCGGGGCGGACGAGTTTGCTGATTTCGGCTTTGGCGTCGAGAACAACCAATGGGGAAGCGTGCGCGCTGGTGGACGCGCGGGATAGCTTCGATCCATATACGGCCAATGCGGCGGGTGTGGAGCTGAAGCAGTTGCTCTGGGTGCGCTGCCGGAACATCGATCAGGCTCTTCGCGCTACGGATCTGCTCGTACAAGGAGGGGGTTTCGGCCTGGTGGCGGTGGATTTGAGCGATGTTTCTCCGCAGACCGTTCGTCAGGTGCCGCTGAATGCCTGGTTCCGTTTTCGCCGTGCCGTCGAGGATACGCCGACGATCCTGGTTGTTCTCGAGCAAGAGGCCAACGCCAAGAC
>JBGOVX010000149.1:0-9327 GCA_041478355.1 Terriglobia bacterium
AGCGTGTTGATTTCCCCGTTGTGACAGATATAGCGGTAGGGGTGCGCCAGCTTCCAACTCGGAAATGTGTTGGTGGAAAAGCGCTGGTGAACCAGGCAGAGTCCGCTGGTCAGCTCGGGGTCGAGCAACTCCTTGTAAAAATTCGTAATTTGCGGCGCCAGCAGCAAACCCTTGTACACAATGGTGCGTGAAGATAGAGATGGAATGTAAAAGAACTCCTTCTCCTTCATGTCAGTCTCGGCCACGGCGGCTTCGGCTTGCTTGCGTACCACATACAACTTGCGCTCGAGCGCGTCCTGGTCCATGCCCGGCGCGCTGCGGATGAAAATTTGCTCGATGTAGGGCTGCGTGTTGCGAGCCAGTCGCCCGATCGTATTGCCGTTGATCGGGGTGTCGCGCCAACCGAGCACGCTCAGCCCTTCTTCGCGCGCAATCTTCTCAATAATTCCTTCGCACAGGAGCCGGTCGTGCGGATCGACCGGAAGAAAAACCATGCCCACGCCATATTGGCCGGGCGATGGCAAAGAGAATCCCAGAGCCGACGTTTCGCGGTCGAAAAAAGTGTGAGGAATCTGGATCAGAATGCCCGCGCCGTCACCGGTCTGTGGATCGCAACCGCAAGCGCCGCGATGGGCGAGATTAATCAGAATCTGTACCCCTTTGAGCACGATGTCGTGCGACTTTCGCCCCTCGATACTGGCCACGAACCCGATGCCGCAAGCATCGTGTTCATGCTCCGGACGGTACAATCCCTGCGCCGCCGGTAAACCTCGAAATGGGTAAAGTTCCTTCATGTTAGCCGGGATCTCCGCTCGGGATAATGGGTCAGCCAGGGAATCAGAGTACGTTTTTCCTCTCTTTCCATAAGCACAATTTCCTTGGCGCCCCAGCCTCCTTTTCCAATAGCTCCTGTTTCCCTTGGTTCGCTTGCGCAATAGTGCAAATCAATAGCTCCGCCTCGAAAGCGGCTTTTAAATGCCTTTTCACGCCTCTTTCAACCGGCTTAGCGAAATGTGTCTATCTTACCACTGCTGCAGGGTTATTGTCCCACTGGCGATAGCCACTCATTTTTTATCCATAGCATCAATTTTTTGAATTCGTCGTGGGTTTTAGCATGGTTCTGCTATAATTCCGCCACAAATTATGGATTTCGACCAACTTACAACTTTTATTGAAATCGCCAAGCTTGGCAGCTTCTCGCGCGCGGGTCAGAAACTGTTTCGCTCCCAGCCCGCGGTGAGCGCTCAAGTTCGCCAATTAGAGCAGGAATACGGGGAAAAGCTCTTCGATCGCGGCCGGAAATCGGTCCGGCTGACCTCCGCCGGCGAAACCCTGTACGAATATGCGGTGCGCATGGTGAACATGCGAGGCGAATCGTTGCGCGCGGTAGCCGACAAAGCCACCACTCCCCGCGGGGTGCTGGCCTTGGGCGCTAACGAAGCTACGTGCCTATACGTTCTTCCCGAAATCTTCGCGGAATACCATAGCCTCTATCCATCCGTGCAGATCAGCATTTACCGCAACTTCAGCCACAAGGTGCTGCAGAAGGTCGAAGATGGGACGGTCGAAGTGGGCATTGTCACGCTTCCCGCCAAGTCCCCGAGCTTAAAAATCCATTCGATCTTCCGGGACCGTGTGATGCTGATGGTGAGTCCGCGCAATCCCCTGGCCAAGCTTAAGACCGTTCGAATGAAGGATATTGCCGAGCAGCCCCTGATTTTTCCTCGAACCGGCTTCACGCGGCAGTTGCTGGACAAGCATTTCCGGCCGTATCGCCCACAGTTGCAAATCACCATGGAGCTGACCAGCGTGGGCATGATCAAATGCTTTGTCGCGGCGGGTTTGGGTGTCTCGCTGATTAGCGCAAGTTTCGCCCGCAACGAAGTCCGGGCCGGCGAAGTGAAGCTGATTCCCATCGCGGACGTGGAACTGTGGCGCGAGTTGGGATTGGTGTATCGCCGCGACCGCACGCTGCCTCGGTCCTCTGCCGCGTTTATCAACCTGGTCAGGGAGCGAGCGGCTGAGAAGCCTGTCCTGGAAGTCGCGCACGCCGGCAAGCACAGCTAATAGTTAGCAAGATCCGTCGAGAGTTCCTATGGCCCGTCAGCGAATGGCGACCGGCGCCACGGTCGAGCCGGTAGCACCCTTGAGTTTCAGGGGTTCGACGATGAAAGCGAACTCGTATACGCGCGCCGCTACGACTTGATCCAGCTTCAGATTTTCGACCAGGTGCGTGCCGTCTTCAGCGACCATCATGGGATGAAGGGCGGGCGTAAGTCCGGGATATCTCACCTCCACACAGCAATTGTCCGATCCGATGAGCATGGGTTCCTGCCTCATCAGCCATTGCGCCGCGGCCAGGCCGATGCCGGGCGAGCTCTTCAAAAATTTCACTTTATCCGTGGTGTACAGCTTACCCCAGCCGGTGTGGATGATTGCCGCATCGCCGGGCTGCAGCTTCATATTTTCTTTCGCCAGCGCCTGCTGCAGGTCCTCCGCCGTGATGGCATAGGTTTCACCCAGCATTTCCACGCCCTTCAAAGCGGCCACATCAATTAGCACGCCGCGCGTCATCAGTGTGCCGACGTTTTCCACACCCAGCTTGGTGAGACCGTTCGGCGTGGCGATGTCGTCCAGCTTAAAGCAATTGTAAAAGCTGCCGCCGATCATCTGGTGGGCAAACCCGTCAAACTGCGTGCCGACCTGGCCAATTTCAGAAATTACGATTTCCGTGAGGCTCCCGCCGGCGTTCGGCTTCTGGCTCTTGCCGGGGTACTGCATGACCAGGTTGAAAACGCGGTTGTTGATCAGCGGCATATCTGCGGATAGCACATAACTGAGTTCGAACGTCTCGCCAGTGTGTATCAATTTTGCGGCACGCAGCACCGTTTCCGGCTTCATCCAATTTCCCGAGCCGCGCTGGTCGCCCGCCCCCCACTTCGAAGGGCACCGCTGCGATTCCGGAAGCGGCTGCCAGGTTTGGGCATGTAGCGCGGCACTGCCGAAACTCAGCGCCATGGCAATCGTCAGCACACGAAACACTGCACTGAGTCGCATGTTTGTTCCCTCCCGCGGATTTGCTCCTGAATTAGTTCTGCTTTATAGACTGAATTGGAGAGCCCCGCAACAAAATAAAGACACAAGATAACGACAGGCATCCCGGCAGTCTTTTAATCTACCAGAAGCGGAAACACTATGCCGGGCGATCGCGAAGCAGGCGCAACAAGTCCGGATCGGAATCGGCGGCGATGGCAGGGGCTGTTTCCGCGGCTTCGATAATTTCGCCTTCGCTCGAGGGCAGGAACAGATTGCTCTCCAGGCCGTGCTGCTTGTCGTAGAGTTCGCGGTAGCGTCCCCCCGCCGCGTAGAGCGTTGCATGAGTTCCGCGCTCGACAATTTTTCCCGCTTCGACCACCAGGATCTGATCGGCGCGGCGAATCGTCGAGAGCCGATGTGCGATCACAAATGTCGTGCGCCCGCGCATCAATTGCGAGAGACCTTCCTGGATGAACATTTCCGATTCGGAGTCGAGGCTCGAAGTCGCCTCGTCCAGAATCAAAATGCGAGGGTCGGCCAGGATGGCGCGCGCGATCGAAACGCGCTGGCGCTGCCCCCCGCTCAATTTCACGCCGCGTTCGCCGATAATCGTGGCGTATTGTTCCGGAAAACGATCCGCGAATTCGTCCACGCGCGCGATCCGGCAAGCGGTCATGATTTCTTCCTCGCTCGCAAAAGGCCTGGAAAACGCCACGTTTTCGCGGATCGTGCCGTCAAACAGGAACGACTCCTGCAACACCACGCCGAGGCGAGTGCGGTAGGAATCCAGACGCACCGTTGCCAGGTCCACGCCGTCCACCAGCAGGCGGCCTTCGAGGGGCACATGAAATGCCGCCACCAGCCCGATGATCGTGGATTTTCCCGACCCCGACGAGCCAACCAGCGCCGTCACCGTGCCCGGCTGCGCCAGGAAACTCACATCCTGCAGCACAGGCTTGCCGGGTTCGTACGAAAAGCTGACGTGGTCGAAAGCGAGTTCGCCCACGATGTCGGGCAGCATGACACTGCGGCGCGGATCTTCATCTTCCGGGCGCTCGCTGAGCACCTCGCGCGTGCGCTCCAGTCCCGCGATAGCCTCGGTGAGTTGCGTGCCGATGCCTACGACCTGAAATACCGGCGCCACCAGGAACGCCAGAAACGCCATGTAGCTGACATAGCCGCCGACGGTTAGGGCGCCCGTTTGGATTTCATGCGCGCCGATCAGCATCACCATTCCGCCCGCGACGCCGAGCAGCGCCGTAGTCGAAAAACTCATCATCGACATGGTGGAGAGCGAGCGGAGAACGTTATCGAGAAGCCGCTGGACGCCCTGCGTGAACACCTCGTGTTCGCGAGCCTCCGCGTGATAGCCCTTCACCACGCGCACTCCGGAGAGCGATTCGGTGAGCCGCCCGCTGACCTCAGCGTTGATTTTCGACCTCTCGCGGAAAATCGGCCGGATGGTTCCGAACGCCTTGCGCAACGAGAGCATGCTCACCAGAAGCAGGGCGAACGCCACACCGGTCATCAGCGGGCTGATGCGCATCAGGAATACGAATGCAATGGAAGCGGTCAGCAACCCGCCCAGAAACTCCACCAAACCGGTGCCGATCAGGTTCCGCACGCCTTCGACGTCGCTCATAATGCGCGAAACCAGTGCCCCGGTCTTGTTCGAATCGTAGTAGGCCACCGGGAGCCGCCCCACATGCTCCTGGACCTTGCGGCGCAACTCGGTGATCATGCGTTGCGCGGCCTTGGAGAGCAACTGCGTCAGTGCGTAGGATGTGACTCCCTGAATCAGCGTGGCCAGTAATACGGCGCCCACCAAGGGCAACAGCAGGTTGGTCTGGTGTTTACCAAAAATATTGTCGAACAGATACTTCTGCGACGCGGGAAGGATTAGACCGGACACGCGGTTGACGGCCATGAGCACCATACCCACCGCGAGCAGGCCGCGCCGCGGCCGTAGAAGCGCCCACACCTCAGGCAATTGGTCCAGCACACGCAAAGGCTTTTTCTTGCCAGCCACCTCACTGGAAGAATCATGGCCCGCCTTCAAGCGCGGACTCCTCTCCGCGTGGCTTCCCATGCCACGATGCGCTCCGATGCCGCCTGCCATTCTCATTGTGTAACCATTTTAGGACACTTGGCCTGTTGCCGCCACCGTTCGCGCAGATCGGTCCCCGCTCAACTGTACGCCTAACCCCATGGTTGACGCCTTGGCGCGCACAACCTAATATGTGGCGATGCTTCCCGACGCTCAAACCCCGGCGAATGTGTCTCCGGGCGGTGCGCCCATCGACCAGCTTGGCCGGCCCTTGCGCAGCCTGCGCCTCTCGGTGACCGACCGGTGCAACCTGCGTTGCAACTACTGCATGCCGCAGGAAGAGTACGTCTGGCTACCGCGGGAAGAACTTCTGACATTTGAAGAAATTACCCGGCTGGTGGAGGTATTCACTTCGTTGGGCGTTGAAGATGTGCGCTTGACCGGGGGCGAGCCGCTCCTGCGCCGCGATCTGGCGGGTCTGGTTCGGATGCTGGCCGCTAATCCGCGTATCCGCGACCTGGCGCTGACCACCAATGGGGTTCTTTTTGCCGAACAGGCCGGCGACTTGCGCGCAGCGGGCCTGCATCGCGTCACGGTAAGCCTGGATACGCTGCGTCCGGAGAGGTTCGTGGCACTCACTGGCCGCGACAACCACGCGCACGTGCTCGCCGGGATCGAGGCCGCGCGCCGCGCCGGTTTCCAAAAGTCAAAAATCGATACGGTCGTGCTGCGCGGCACTAATGACGACGAACTGGGCGACCTGATCGAATTCGGGCGTGGCGTTGGCGCTGAAGTGCGCTTCATCGAGTACATGGACGTGGGCGGCGCGACGGATTGGTCGCTCGATAAAGTGTTTACCCGCGTCGAAATGCTCGACCGGCTCGGCAAGCGCTACGGCACGATTGCGCCCGTGGTGGAATATTCCTCCGCGCCCGCGACGCGCTACACGCTTCCCGATGGGATAATCTTCGGAATCATCGCTTCGACCACTACGCCCTTCTGCCGGACTTGTGACCGCAGCCGTCTAACCGCCGACGGACTCTGGTATCTGTGCCTCTACGCGCAGTCGGGGATCGACCTCCGGAAGATGTTGCGGGGTGGGGCTTCCGCACAGGAGTTTGCGACCTGCATCGCATCCATCTGGCAGAGACGCAGCGACCGTGGCGCGGAATTGCGCGCATCGCAAGGACATCGCGGCGTCCTTGTCGGCATCGACCAGCTTCGCCAGGACCCACACCTCGAAATGCACACGCGCGGCGGGTAGAGGCGAGTTCAAAACCGCGGCAAATCCCTGTATAGTTTAGCAATGCCATTCAGCACACGAACGCGGCGGCGACTGCGGTCCTTGCGCACGCGTCTGCGCGAATTGCGCGGTGTTGTGAAGGGACTGGCGTCCACACGACATCCGCTGCTGGTGCATATCATTCCGATACGACGGTGCAATCTGGCCTGCACGTATTGCAATGAATTTGATGATTCCTCGGAGCCGGTGGAGACCGCTGAAATGTTCCGGCGGATCGACCGGCTGGCGGAAATGGGCACCGCGGTCGTCACGATCAGCGGGGGCGAGCCGCTGCTGCACCCGGAGGTTGACCAGATCATCGCGCGTATGCGCAAACACGGAATCCTGTCCGGCATGATTACGAACGGCTACCTGCTGACGGCCGAACGCATCGAGCGGCTCAATCGCGCGGGGCTCGAGTATTTGCAAATCAGCATCGACAACGCGATGCCCGACGAAGTCTCGATGAAAAGCCTCAAGGTGCTCGATCAGAAATTGAAGCTGCTGGCCGAGTACGCTGTATTTCAGGTGAACATCAATTCGGTGCTGGGCAGCGGCGTGAAAAATCCGGAAGACGCGCTGACAGTCGCAAAGCGCGCGCAGGAACTTGGATTCACCAGCACCGTGGGCATTCTTCACGACGACCAGGGACAGTTCCAGCCGCTCGGCGCGCGCGAGATCCAAATCTTCGAAGAAATCATGTCCATGGGCAAGCGGGGGTTTTCCCGGATCAATCAGTTTCAGCACAACATCGCGAAGGGCAAAACGAATGATTGGCGATGCCGCTCGGGTTCGCGCTACCTGTACATTTGCGAGGATGGATTGGTTCACTGGTGTTCGCAGCAGCGCGGGTATCCCGGCATACCTCTTGAAAAATATACGGCCGAGGACCGACGTCGCGAATATTTCACAAAGAAGGACTGCGCGCCGCGCTGCACCGTATCTTGCGTGCAGCAGATCGCCGTGGTGGATAATTGGCGTGACCCGCAAACACTCAAGCCCGCAGCCACGCCGCCCTCTGGTTCCGAAACCCTGGTGCAGCTCACCGGGGCAGGCTCGCCGCCGCGCAATTAATTCCGCACTCATCCACAAGCGCGCCAGCGGCTAAACAGTTTACGGAAAACTCAAAACGCTGTCTTTCCGAGGCACGCTGCGTGCCGAGGAATCCCTCTTTTCTTGCGCATCAGACAAAGAGGGATTCCTCGCTTCTCTCGGAATGACAACCAAAAATACTTTTCCCGCAGCCTGTAAAGTCACAGAATCCATCAACTTGTCAGGGCTGCGGTGAGCTGGCTTGCGTCGGGCAGCTTTTCCAGAGACTTAACCTGGTTGATGATGAACTCCGCTTTCTGGGCCGGCCATTTGGCGAACTCGGCATTGCCTCTGAATTTATCGGCCACTTCATCGTAGGTCATCGGATTTTGCGGGCTGCCCTTGGAAGGACCGGTGCGACCCTTGATGACCCTGCCATCCTTCATGTAGATCGAAATCAGGCCGGGTTCGACCAATACGGTTTGCAGATTTTCGCCGCTTCCTTCCGCCTTGTTGAATTCGGAATCCACGCGGAAGTTCGTGCGGTGGAGCAGGTCCTGCACGTCGGGACGCTGCACAACCGCATCGGTGAAATGGCTCAAGCCAGCCTTGCCCTCCAGCAGAATGATGGTTACGGCGAACTCCATGCTGAACTTGGCCTCGAGGCCAGTGGTGGGACGATGGTGAAACAGTGTCGCCATGTTGCTGCGATTGCCGCCAATTTCCACTTTCTCGACTCCGGCGGCGGTGATCTTGTTGTCTTGTATCAGGCGCAGCGTCTCATCCATGAACGCCTGCTGAATGGTGCCGCAGGGAAATCGTTTAATTAAGTCTCCGGGAGACGCAAACATCCACGGATTGCCCAGACGATTTACAATCAAGCTGGGAGTGTATCCTCCTCCACCGGCCTGAAAAAAACCGAGCGGCGCCTCCAAAATATCTTCCGCTGCGGTCCAGCCTACAAGCACCAGGTCGGCGGCGACGATGCCATTCTCGGCGGCGCGTCCGGCGTGGAAGGGTTTGGTCATCGTCCCAAAATTGTCCCGGAGACCGGACGCTTCAGAGCCTGCGATTCCCAGGGTAACCGCGGTTTGCCTGGCGTTAAGCCCGTGCAACTTCGCGGCTGCCGCCGCGCCGCCAAACGATCCACAGGTGCCGGTGGTGTGAAAACCGTCCTCGTTGTGACGGGAGGACATGGCTTCGCCAATTTTATTTTCGACCTCGACTCCCACATGAAACGCGAGCATCAAGTCCTTGCCACTTCGCCGGCCCATTTCACAGAGCGCGAATGCCGCGGGGAGCACGGGAGCGGCGACGTGCACGCCCGAGCCGGTATCGTCGTAATCGTCGGCGTGAATGGAAACGCCGTTGGCCAGCGCCGCAAAGCGCGAAGGGGCCTTCATCCCTGTTCCGATGACGCTGGCCATCCCGCCCGCGCATCCTAGCGTCGCGATGTATTTCCGGATGTGAGGCCCCGAAACCGAGGCGGAGCCTGCCAGAGCCAGGCCGAATCCATCCAGAATCGTTTTCTTTCCGAGCGCGATGACATCCTCGGGAATGTTTTCGTACTTCGTGTTCACGATGAATTCCGCAACGTACTTGGTCAGCCCGGGAGATTTTGGAAAATCGACCGGTGGGTTCGCTAACATATGGCCCGGGCTTTCCAGCATCCAGCTTGCGAGCGCGAGCGACTTGCAGAATTCACGGCGAATCATACGGAATCACCTCAGGAGGTTAGGTTAAACGCGAAGCCATGGTCAAAAACGAAATCTACCGTGCAGAAAAATCCATCACAATTGTTGCCCGGGGAAACCAGGCTGCTCGTTCCCCGGCTCCAGGAAGCATTCGCAGTTTTCGAAAAAACTCTAATCGCTGTCATTCCGTTCACGGAGAACGTTCTCGGCTCGCCGTGAGCGTCCGCCTTCACAAT
>JBGOVX010000087.1:0-14482 GCA_041478355.1 Terriglobia bacterium
GAGCCGTTGGGGGTCGATATCGTCGAACCGCCGATCATGTTCGCGCTGCAGCGTGAAGGAATCACTGTCGTCGATGGACAGCAGCTCATGTCCGATGCCCGCGTAATCAAGACACGGGATGAAATCACGCTGTTGAACACGTCGGCCATGATGGTGGACGCCGCCTACCACGATCTGTACTGCGCCATGAAGCCCGGCATGCGCGAGAACGAGGCTGTCGGACTGGTCAGCAAGGTTCTGTACGATCTCGGCTCCGAGTACGTCGAAGCGGTCAACGCTATCTCCGGAGAGCGCTGCAACCCGCATCCGCACGTTTTTTCCGACCGCGTGCTGCGTCCAGGCGATCCGGTCTATTACGACATTCTGCATTCCTACATGGGCTATCGCACCTGCTACTACCGCTGCTTCACCATCGGTTATGCATCCCGCGCGATGAACGACGCCTACAAGCGCTGCCGGGACTACCTGGACGCGGCAATTTCGTTGATTCGTCCCGGACGTACGACCGGTGAAATCGCTTCGGTGTGGCCAAAGGCGCAGGAGTTCGGTTTTCCGGACGAAGAGGCGGCCTTCGCGCTTCAATACGGCCACGGAATTGGCCTCGCCATCTGGGAGAAGCCGGTGATCAGCCGCTTGGTTTCGCTCGAGCATTCGTACGAGATCAAGCCGGGCATGGTGTTTGCCCTCGAAACGTTCTGGCCCGCCACCGACGGCTGGAGCGCCGCGCGAATCGAAGAGGAAATCGTTGTCACCGAAACCGGGCACGAGGTGATCACGCGATTCCCGGCGGAAAAACTTCTGGTGGCTGGCGCGCATTATGTGACCGTGGACGGGCCGCTCCCGACAACACGCGAGCATGAAGCTGCACCTAGCGAGAACGTAGTCGAGATGGTCGAAGCCAGCGCGAGGACCGAACGCATTAAAGTTTCAAAATAGAGGCACTGTCCTTCGCCCCTGATCATACATGGCACACAACATCGTAATGCCCGCCCTCGAAATGGCTCAGGAGACCGGCAAGCTTCTGGCTTGGCGGAAAAAGGAAGGCGAATCCGTCGCCAAGGGCGAGATGTTGTTTGATGTTGAGACCGACAAGGCTGTGGTGGAGATCGAATCTCCGGCTGATGGAATTCTCGCAGGCATCAAGGCGCAGGTAGGCGACGTCATCCCCGTAGGCCAAACCATTGCCTGGCTTGTTCTCCCAGGCGAGCGTCCTCCCACCGAGACAGTATCTTCCGCGACTGGCAGGCGCATGGTGTCAATGCCTGAGCGTCCATCCCCCGTTGCGGTGAAGACTTCAGAGCAGGCCGCATCCCAAGAAGTGAGAATTTCGCCCAAAGCGCGACGCCTGGCGCGCGAGCACGGCATCAGCCTGGATCGCGTGCGCGGATCGGGAACCGAAGGAGAAATTCTCACCGAGGATATTTTAGCGCTGGTAGGTTCGGCCAACTCCCCCGCCGCCACAACTGCTCCTGCCGCCGAAACGATGAGCTCGATCGCTCGCCTGATGGCCGAGCGAACCAGGCAAAGCTGGACCAGCGTTCCTCATTTCTTCGTGGTTCGGGAAATTGATGCCGGCGCAATGATGGAAGCTCGCGAGAAATTGGGATTGGCGATCGAGAAAACACACGGCGTGCGGGTCACGCTCACCGACATCCTGGTTGGCTTGACGGCCCGTGTCCTGCGGAAACATTCGCGGATGAATGCAAGCTGGCTGGAGGAAGGCATCCGCCTGAACCAGGCAGTGAATGTCGCGATTGCAATCGCGGTGAATGATGGCGTGGTGGCCGTGGCCATCCCCGACGCGGACACCAAGGGCTTGCGAGAGATCGCCATACTTCGCCGCGATTTAACCGAGCGCGCCCGGGCGGGCCGGTTGCACCCGGCCGACATCAGCGGCGCGACCTTCACCATCAGTAATTTAGGCATGTACAAAGTAGACGCGTTCAGCGCTATTATCAGTCCGCCGCAAGTTGCCATCCTCGCCGTGGGGAGCATTGCGGATCGCGTGGTTCCAGTAGATGGGAAACCAGGTGTTCGCCCCATGATGACGATGACGCTTTCAGCTGATCACCGCGTCGTGGATGGCGCGAGGGCGACATTATTTCTTAATGATTTGGCCGAGGCGCTACGCGAACCCATGAAGTGGATACAATGATGCGGCCGGTGGCGGCATCGTCTAGCTCAGAACTCGAAGTGGGTCCTGAAACAAAATCACACTCGTAAGCACCTGCTGGAAGGAGCCCTGATGACTGAAGATGCCGGAACCGTGCAAATCCCCGCTGCTGTACCGGACGTGAATGGCCGAAAGAAACCCTTCTACACAAGTCTGTCGTGGCAAGTGCTTTTTGGGATAGCCGTCGCGATTGTGCTCGGCTATTTCAAACCGGCGACTGCCATTGCCATGAAACCCCTGGGCGACGGTTTTATCCGGCTGATCACGATGATCATCGCGTTGATTATCTTCTGCACGGTCGTTACAGGCATCGCCGGCATGGAAGACATGAAGAAAGTCGGCCGGGTGGGCGGCAAGGCGTTGCTGTATTTCGAAGTTGTTTCGACTCTGGCGCTTTTGACCGGACTGGTGGTTGGCAATGTTGTGCACCCAGGCTCGGATTTTAATGTCAACCCGGCATCCCTGGACTCCAAGGCCATCGCCAGTTACGCCGGGCAGGCCAAAGCGCAAACCGTGCAGGACTTTATTCTTCACATCATCCCCACAACAGTCGTGGACGCTTTCACGCGAGGGGACATCCTGCAGGTTCTCCTGGTCGCCATTCTGTTCGGCTTTGCCCTGTCCGCCGTTGGGCCTCGCTGCAAGCCCGTGGTCGAATTGTTTGACGGAATGACGCACGCGGTGTTCGGTGTGATCAATATTGTAATGCGCCTGGCCCCCATTGGGGCATTTGGCGCGATGGCATATACGGTTGGCCAATTCGGTATCACCTCGCTCCGCCCTCTGGTGAGGCTGATTGCGACGTTTTATATCACTTCGTTTCTATTCGTTTTGATCATCCTGGGTCTGGTGGCCTGGAGCGTGGGGTTTGGAATCTTCAAGTTTCTCGTCTACATCAAGGAAGAAATTCTGCTTACACTTGCGACGAGTTCATCCGAACCTGCGTTGCCTACGCTCATGGCCAAGATGGAAAAACTGGGGTGCTCGAAGTCGCTGGTGGGCCTGGTGGTCCCGACCGGCTACACCTTCAATACCGACGGCAGCAGCCTGTACATGACGCTGGCAGCTTTATTCATTGCCCAGGCCACCAACACGCATCTGACACTCGGGCAACAGCTCACGATTTTTATAGTGGCAGTGCTGACTTCCAAGGGAGCCAGCGGTGTGCAAGGCGCAGCATTTATTGCGCTGGTGGCAACACTGACCGTGATCCCGACAATACCCGTGGCCGGCATGGCTCTGCTGTTGGGCATTGATCGATTCATGAGCATGGCCCGCGCACTGGTGAACATGGTGGGGAATGGCGTCGCCACGCTCGTCGTTGCGCGGTGGGAAAAGGAACTCGACCGCAAGACGCTGCAGCGCAATCTTGCCCTGAGATAACGGCCTGTGGCGGGATCGCGAGGCCTTCGCCAGATGCCGCTGCATTCTGAATAATAAATGGTGCCCGGGGCGGGAGTCGAACCCGCACGACCTTGCGGTCAAGGGATTTTAAGTCCCCCGCGTATGCCATTCCGCCACCCGGGCACTGCAGACGTAAACCTATCCTATCAAACACCTTGCTGCAAGACTTGCACTTCACTGGAAATGCCCAGGAAACCACTGGTTTCGATAGCGGCGCCGGTTGATGCACTCATTCCGCGTCGCTTTTTTGGCATTGCACGATTCGATACAGGGGATAACCGCGTCTGCCCAGGCCTGCTATGCTGGTTGTATGCCGACTGCCACAGGCAACATGCGGATTGAATGCCATGCGGCCACCATGACGCAGCAAGGAAGATCTTCGAACGAAGACGCCTTCCTGATTGGACACGGACCGATTCCTTGTGCCGTGCTCTGCGATGGCGCGGGCAATGCCGAGTTTGCAGCCAAGCGCGTGCTGATACTGTTCGAAAAACTGCTCGGCGAGGCCACCGCGAAACAAGTATCGGATCCCGCTACCTGGGTCGCCTGGATCAAGTCGCTCGATTCCTCGCTGGTTGAGGGCAATCAGAGCACTTTTGTCGGCGTGGCCGCTGTAAACGGTGTCGTGGTCGGCGCTTGCGTCGGCGATTCGAGGGTTTACCTGCTCAACCGCGAGGGCCAGTGCCGGATTGTAACCGAGACTGCAGCCAAGCATCGCCTGGGAAGCGGGCAGGCTCAGCCGTTTTCCATTCAACTCACCATTAAGCCAGGTGACATCCTGCTCCTGCTCTCAGACGGCGCGTGGATGCCACTCAACCTGTACACCCTCCAGAAAACCGTTGTGACTGCCGCCGTGAAGCATTTCTCGGATGTGCCTGCGGCCATCTTGGACGCGGCGGGGCGGACTGGCAGGGCCGATGACATGACTGCGGTGGCGGTGAAGCTGGTTCTCTAGGGCCAAGTGCGCCCAATTTTGTGTCCCCTCTCCATGAAAAACAATTGCAAACGGCAGTATCAGTTGCATATTCCCTAAACTGCGTCGCGCTCGGTCCTTAAGCCGAATTTGAGCTTGATATCCATTATCGTGCAGGGTTACGCTGCACGGACCACTTGCTTGGTGGGAGGAGGATATATGCTCGTCGTTCGAAATTGTTTCGTCGCCAAACCGGGGAATGCAAGCAAACTCGCAGCGCAACTGAAAGAAGCCGCCGCCGCTGCCAGGATCCCCAGGCACCGCGTCTTGACTGACCTGACAGGCGAATTCAATCGCGTCATCCTGGAATATGAGGTGGAAAACGTGGCCGAGTTTCAAGCCCGCATGAATGACTACGCCACAAACGAGACTTTTCGCGCGAAAATGAAAGGCTACACGGAGTTGTGGGTCACTGGCAGCCGCGAGATCCTTCAAATCGCTTGAGTTCTCGACAATTTTGGAATCACCTAAACACGAACAAGTGTGAGGGAACCCCGCCGGCGAACGGCCCATGGCGCGCCGGCGCCCAAAATTATTGTAATCGTGGCTCATATTTGTGTGACACTTGGACTCCGGCGCCGGATAACGTGTTTAGACCTCCACTTTCACAAATCATCGGCTATGCCGCGCACTGGCGGTGTCCACACTGCGGGCGCGGAAAATTATTTCGTGGAATATTTCGGATGCTGCCTCAATGTCCGCAATGCGGGCTTTCCTATTTTCCCGAGCAGGGGTACTACGTCGGCGCAATGATCATCAATTACATCGCCACCACGGCCTGCGTGGTTGGATTTTTCCTTCTGTCTTTGTTGTTTCCCGATTTCACTACACTCTCGACGAACATGAAAATTCTTCTCTGGATGGTTTTCGCTGTCGCACTCTCCCTGTTGCTGGTGCGGCACGCATACAGTTTCTGGCTGGGGCTCGACTATTGGGTAAAGCCGCGGCGCCCGGAACCGCACGTCGCTTTCAAGATCTAGACTCACCGCACGAATTGCGCGGCGATGCCAATCAGCGCGCCTCCCAACACCAGCCATGCCGAGTTGATTCGGAAGCGCAGCAGCAAGACGGCGCTAGAGATCGCCAGTCCGATCGTCCACCAGTCCACGATCGACGAGCGCGCGAGCGCGAAACTGACCGCCGCCATTAATGCCAGCGACGCAACATTGATTCCATCGAGGAACGCGGCGGCGGTGGCCGATCGCCGCAAGCGCGGAATGAGCGGACCACTCATGGCCACCAGCGCGAACGCGGGCAGAAAAATTCCCGCTGTCGCCACCGCCGCGCCCGCAGGTCCGCGCAACAAATATCCCAGGAACGTCGCGGTCGTGAATACCGGCCCCGGCGTTACCTGTCCGATGGCCACAGCGTCCACCAGCTGTGCGTCGGTTACCCATCCCCGATGCGTCACCAGATCCGCCCGGAGAAATGCAAGCAAGACGTAACCGCTGCCAAAGACAACCGAACCAATTTTCAAAAAAACCAGGAACAGCGACCACATTCCCGGAACAACAGCCATTGCCGCTCCCGCACCCGCCCAGGGAAGAAGCTGCGCAGCCTTCAAACGGAGGTTCTGCCACAGCAACACAAACGCGCCGGGCCCTGCTGCGATGTCTGCTTTGCTCTTCCGCGAAACCGCGTGGCCAATCGCAACCGCCGACCCTGCCCCGGCAAGTATTGCCAGCGCATTCCATCCTAAAAAACTCAGAATAACGCAAAGCACGCCGGCGACAGCGACCGGCCTGCTCTTGATGGCCGTGCGACCCAGTCCCCACAATGCCTGCAGGATCACCGCAATGACCACAGGCTTGACGCCGTAGAGCAACGCAGCAACCGCCGGCAAATGCCCGAAGCGCACATACGCCCATGCGATGCATGCCACCAGGATCGCCGCAGGAAGAATGAAGCAGACGCCACCCACTACCAGCCCCATCCAGCCGGCCCGCAGATAGCCGATGTGGATGGCCAGTTCGCTCGAGCTGGGACCTGGAATCAGATTGCTGGCGCCCAGCAAGTCCAGAAATTTTTCGCGCGAAAGCCACTTCCTGCGGCGGACCAGCTCGTCTTCCATGATCGCAATATGCGCCGCGGGACCGCCGAACGCCGTCGTGCCCAGCCGTAGGAAAAATAACGCCAGTTCTTTCAGAGAACCATGAGCGGAGGAAGCGAACGCACTCGCATCCTGTTGGGCGAGGTCATCTTGTGAGCCGTCTTGAGTTTGGGGCCCGTCTTGATAACGATCAGACATTAATCGTTGGAGTGTAGCGCAATCCAAGCGCTGGGAGACACCTCACTAACTCTGGGCGGCGGATTAGCTCCGAGCCGGTTTTTAGTCTGGCGTTGAGGATCGCACTTGTGGCCCGGGCCTCTGCATTCTTAAGCTTCTTGTTATTTTCTTGACATTTTGCTTGACATGTCTCTGGTACTGGAATACAAGGCATCATCAGGATAGTCAATTTCACGTTACAGCAATTGGACCAAAGTAAATGGGACAGGGGTGCCTGGATTTTTCGGGGTGGTCCGCAGGACATGAAGGCTAATCCTTAATGCAGGTGCCCGGCTTGCCCGCGCGTTGTTCCCCTACAAATGGGAACACAGAGCGCCGAGTGGCTGGGCGTCCAAATTTGCTACGAAAGGAATTCCCATGACAAGGAATCTGTCGGACGCTAAGAGAATTTGGCTACACATTGCGGCTTCTATCGTCGTACTAGTGGGTCTAGGGACATGCGCGCGCCTCGGCGCTCAGGTGGTGGGCGCGACTCTTTCCGGCACGATCACGGACCAATCCGGCGGCGTGGTTCCGAACGCGCAAATCTCCATTAGAAATACCGCGACCGGCGATACGCGCAACGTTACGACGAACGCGGACGGAATTTACTCGGCTGCCAACCTGCAGCCTGGGACTTATGACATCGCTATCTCGGCGGCGGGATTTTCCAAGGCCGTGCAGTCCGGCCTCACGCTGACGGTGGGAGCGCAGCAAACTTTAAATCTGACCATGCAGGTCGGGCAAGCAAGCCAAACCGTTGAAGTCGCCGCTGAAGCTCCAACCATGAATCTTGAAAACGCCGCAATCGGCTCGAACATTGCTGAAAAAGCTGTTAAGGAGCTGCCCCTCAACGGCCGTTCCTGGAGCGACTTGGCGACCCTCTCTCCCGGTGTGTACGCTCTCCATACCCAATTGACCCAGGCCAGGGATTTGTGGAGCCGCGGTTTTGGAAGCCAGCTCACCATTTCCGGCGCGCGTCCCCAGCAAAATAATTATCGCGTGGATGGCGTCAGCGTCAATGATCCCACCAACGGCGGGCCCGGCAGCTTGCTGGGCGGCAATATGGGCGTGGATGCGATCTCCGAATTTTCCGTCCTGACCACCAACTATTCGACCGAATACGGCCGGGCATCGGGCGGGGTCATCAACGCCACTACAAAATCCGGCACCAATCGGTTCCACGGAAATGCTTACGAATTTCTGCGCAACAGCGCCCTGGATGCCTCTAATTTTTTTGATAATGCCAATGGTCTTAAAAAACCACCTTTTAGACGGAACCAGTTCGGCGTCTCCGCGGGTGGTCCCATCCGGAAAGACAAGACATTCATATTTGGCGACTACGAGGGACTGCGCCAATTTCTAGGTCAAACCCAGGCCAGCATCGTTCCTTCAGCCGCAGCCCTTTCCGGACTTCTTTGCTCACTCTGCGCCACGCCCGTTCAGCTCCCGGCCATTGCAGGCAAGACGGACGCGAACGGCATAGACTTGAAGGTCCTCCCCTATTTAAATGCTTTTTGGCCCAAGTCATCTGTGCCCAACCCGAACGACGTGAAAGGGGATACAAATATCTTTGCTTTTGGACGTAATATAATTACGCCCGAAAATTACTTTATTATCCGCGCGGATCACAGATTCTCGGAAAGGGACGGTCTCCATGGGACGTACTATTACGACTATAATCACCAAACTCAACCCGATGAGATGAATAACAGATCCCAGCTAAATGTGGTCAATCGCCAGTTCGCCACGATGGAAGAGACGCACACTTTCGGCTCGAACTTTGTCAATTCTGTTCGCGGCGGCCTTAATAGGACCTTCCTTGGGGGCCCCGTCAGCTCCATCGCAATCAATCCAGCCGCGGCGGACACTGCTCTTGGTTTCGCCCCCGGTTGGTCCGCCGGCCTGATTTATGCGTCACCCCTTCAGACGTTTTTTGGAGGATTGACAGGAGCAGCACCCCAAATCAACGCCTGGACCTCCATTCAAGGGTATGACGATGCTTCTTTGCTCAAGGGGAAACATACCTTGAAATTTGGCGTTAACGTGGAGCGAATGCGGGCCAATATGATCGCACAACCGCGCCCCGGCGGACAATTTAATTTTGGTAATCTAGCCTCTTTCCTGACCAATGGGGATATCCAGTATGGATCTGTCGCGATCAATGCTGATCTCAGCCTGGTTCCGGTAACTCGGGACTATCGCCAAACAATCTTCGGCGCATACTTCCAGGATGACGTGCGCCTTCGGCCCAACCTCACCCTCAACCTGGGCCTGCGATACGAACCCGCAACCGTGCCGGTCGAAATTCACGGCAGAATGGGCAGCCTGCTCACCCCAAACGATCCTTTCCCTGCTATTGCGAACCCTGCTCAAGTCAGCCCGCTAGTCGATTGCTCGGCGTGCCCCAAGCTGGTGGGAACCTATTTCAAGAACAACATGTTGCACGATTTCGAGCCGCGCGTAGGATTCGCCTGGGACCCATTCAAGACCGGGAAAACGTCAATCCGCGGCGGCTTCGGCATGTATGACCAGCTAACTTTGATTACCCATGTGCGTAGCCAGATTGCAGGTAATTTCCCGTTCAATCCGGGAGGCAATGCCGGCAATCTACTTCCTGGTTCATTTGGAGGGTGGCCTTCATTCGGGGGCTCCTGCCCCTCCCCGGCTGCGTTCTGTCAGATTACGCAGTCAGGCACGGACAGCAAGCGCGCCGGCATCATCGAACGCGCCCCAAAACGTGCTTACGTAATGCAGTATAACTTTAGCGTTCAGCGCGCAATCACGCCCAACTTCACAGCCATGATCGGATACGTTGGCTCGCACGGGGTACACGGCAACACGGCGGACGATGATTTCAACATGGTGCCTCCGACTGCTTCGCCATTAGGCTATCTCTGGCCATGTGAAACAGGGGCATTACCATATTCCCCCTCCGCCACCGTTGGCAACATTAACGCATGTTTTAATGGTGGTGGGCCAGCGGCCAGCCCGTTCCCGGAATTTAACACGCATGTGCATCGCGAAAATGGGGTGTTCTTCAGGAATTCATCCGTGTACAACGGCTTGGAAGTGCAACTTACCAGGAATATGAGCCACGGCTTCCAGATTCAAGGCTCTTTCACTTGGCAGAAGAGCCTTGACACGGCTTCCGCCTCGGCGGTCGGGGATCAGTTTACTACTGGAATTTCTTCCCTGTTTCTCTTCGGCCCCAACCTGACACGCGCCCGTTCCGAGTTCAACGTGGGCCGAGTCATGAACGTTAGTTATCTCTGGGAGATACCCACGCCTAAGTCCCTCACTGGTTTTGCGGGAACAGCCCTGGGCGGATGGCAGTTGGGAGGTCTCTTTTCACTCACTGACGGCGCACCATTCACCCCACTTATGAATGGGGACGCGTTGGGTCTTCAAAACACCGACGCGTTTGCCTATCCGGATGTTCTGCGCGGGGCACCTGGCTGCAATTCGCTCACCAATCCGGGGAACCCCAATCACTATCTCAAGGTTGAATGTTTCGGTCTTCCACCAATCGTCCAGTTTCAGGGCCTGAATTGGATTCGTCTTGGCACCTCCGGGCGCAATGACGTCACCGGACCCGGACTACAGAACTTCGATCTTTCGGTGGTCAAAAATACTCACGTGCCCAGGATCTCGGAGACCTTCAACGTGCAGTTCCGCGCGGAGGCCTTCAACGCCTTTAACCACGCCAATTTCAATCCGCTGGGTGCGGCTAGTGGCAATAACGTGATATTGAATCCATTTGCCTTCAATCCAAGCGTGCCCGGCTCGGAAGTGGCCTCCACGGGAGCGGTCGGAGCCGGTGATTTCACGGCAACGACTTCCAGGCAGATGCAGTTTGCTTTGAAATTTATTTGGTAGGTTGACTGCGATCTCAGAAGTCATCATCATCGGCGGGAGCGCTTGCTCCCGCCGATGATTTTTTTTGATGATCCTAATATTGTGAAAACACGCGGGGAAATTCAGCGGTATGAAGAGTTAGTCATGTAAGGCTTCATGTCCACCGATTTCCAATCACCCCGAATGATCGCGGTGCGAATCTGCGCTGGAGTCTTTCCCTTCTGGGTTTGCTGGTAGGCGAGAACAGCTTCTTTTTGGCAGATGTCGCACTCCGAGCCATGCGCGGTGGCAAAACAATCGAGCAGGCTCTTGTGTCCCGCGGTCCGGTCGCAATAGCAGTAGCACGGCTGCTGGTACAGGACGGGCTTTACTTTCGCGGCCAGCGCATACACGTTGCGGTTGAGCGCGTCGGGAAACTGTTTCGGGTCGAGCGTGGCTGGAATCGGCGGCTTCAGCGCATAGGCGTGATAGGAGGGAATACCCTGGTCGGCGGGGCCCGGCATGTCCATCTGCATCTGTCCGCCCGCCGCTAGCTCGGGAATCACAGCCGGACGCAACCGCGCCAATCCTGTGCCAACAACCATTAAACTGAATGCAACCGCGACCGCCAGATGCTTTCGAGTCATGTGAACCTCCCAGGCGCTTTCGAAAACGGTAACGCATCCCGCGCCAATGCGCAACTCAGACGGGAGCCTGGCAGTGGCTTGATTTGGTTCTGAACTAAACAAACGGCTGCCCGCCCAAAAACAGGGCGGCCTCTACAAGAACAACTCCCTTCAACAAAATATAATGGTTTTGTAGCGGCCGTTCCATCCCGTGTTTTCCGGGACGGAACGGGCATTTATTTTAGACCACTACCCGAAGTCCAGGAGACATAAAGATCGCAAATCCGGTTTTGCGAGAATTCGTTTCGTTAAGACGTGAGGGAATCCGACCCTGCGCGATCCTATGAATCAGGCGTCGAGTTGCCGGCGAATTCACTTTGGGGCGCCGGGGGAGCGGAAGCTGGCGCCGCCGCGGCCGCGACTGTAGTTGCTCCCGTTTCTAGCCGGACCGCAAGCACTTCTACCAGCAGATCGACCAGCAGGCGAGCGCCATCCCCTTCGGGATCGAGGTCCGGGTTATAGCCTGCCAGATCGATGGCGGCCAGATTCGGGTCGCCGGCAAACACGCGTAAAGCATCGCGCACTTCATTCAAACCCAGGCCGCCTGCGCCGGGGAGATTCGTCGCGCGGAAATCTTCACTGGAGATGACGTCGACGTCCAAATGCAGTACGAACTCGTGTTTCGCGGCATGAATGCGCTCGAGAATAGTTCGCGCAGCGGTTGCACCGCCTAGCGCCGACACCGACAGAGCCGGATAGCGCCTAAAAAGAGAAGCCGTCAGGTATTGCTCTTCCGGAGGGTCCAATCGCTCAAAGCCGAATAAGACCACATCGGGTTCCCGGACCAGTGGTGGCTCGCCCCAAAACCGGACCAGCTCCGGCGCGCCGCGTCCGATGACGTGCGATACCACCATGCCGTCGATCAATCCGGATGGCGACGTTGCCGGCACGTTCAGGCCGGCATCACGATCCATATAAATCAGGCTGACATTGCGAAAGTATCGCCGAGTTCCGGCGATGGCGGCCAAGACGGCAATGGAATCGCCGCACAAGAGGACCGGCAGCGCCCCGGATTTCACGGCAAGTTCCACAAGGGGCCGCAAGTCATTGAGGGATTTTAGGATCGGGGGGACATTCTTTGCTCGGGGATGCTCATCGTCCGCGCCGAAAAGCTGGGCAGGAGTATCGCCCAGATCAGCAACTGCGAATCCGGCGGCCTTCAATCGATCCGCGAGTCCCGCGTTGCGCAACGCCGCAGCGGCGCGCTCCTGGCCGGCGCGAAGACCAGCGGCACTCGACGTCGAACCAAGCAGGGCAATCTTCTTCGGCTGCCGGATAATCTTGACCGCCAAAATCGCCCTCCTGGACTGGGAGCAGTTAATTCTGTTTCGAAGCCGGCGCAATCATGGTCAGCTCCGGCGGGAGCGTAAATCGCACATCTTCGCGAATCAGATCCAGATCGCGCTGATTGGTGTAGCCAAGTCCGGCCAGGCGCTCGCTCACCTGTTCGACCAAAACTTCCGGCGCCGATGCGCCGGCCGT
The DNA here is from genome assembly GCA_041478355.1 of Terriglobia bacterium. Lineage (GTDB taxonomy): Bacteria > Acidobacteriota > Terriglobia > Acidiferrales > UBA7541 > Palsa-360. Next base: position 12,822 of record JBGOVX010000087.1, read on the forward strand.
CAGGCCTACGCGGTTAATTCCTTCCAGCCACCGCGGATCGATGCCATTGGCGTCGTCAATCAATTGCGCCGGGACTCCGGAGCGCTTGGCCACTTCCACCAATCGATTTGAGTTCGAACTATTGGGCGAGCCGACGACCAGAATCAAATCCACTTCGCGCGCCAGTTGCTCGACAGCTTCCTGCCGGTTTTGCGTGGCATAGCAGATGTCGTCGGAAGCAGGGCCATTGATCATGGGAAACCGCTCGCGCAATCGCGTGACAATTTCCTGCGTGTCGTAAAGGCTCAGCGTGGTCTGCGTGAGAAACGCCAGGCGTTCCAGATTCTTGACTTCCAGCGCGTCCACCGCTTCGACGCTATCCACCACCACGGTTTGCTTAGGCGCCTCTCCCGAAGTGCCCACGATCTCCTGGTGGTCTCTGTGCCCGATCAAAATAATCGTTTTGTCTTCGCGGGCAAACTTCAACGCCTCCAAGTGCACTTTGGTCACCAGCGGACACGTCGCATCAATCACGCGCAACTCTCGCAATCGCGCCTCTTCACGCGTCGTGGGCGGCACGCCGTGCGCGCTAAATACCAGCACCGCTCCCAGCGGAACTTCCTCGACCGCCTCGACGAAAATAGCGCCGTTCTTGCGCAACTGTTCCACCACATACCGGTTGTGCACGATTTCGTGATGGACGTACACCGGCGGGCCATAGGCCTGCAATGCCAGTTCGACGATGTCCACGGCGCGCACCACCCCGGCACAAAATCCACGGGGGCGCACTCGGATTAAGCTCTTGCCTTCACTTGCAGATACAGGGTCTGTTGGGTGGCTCATTTAGCAACCTTAAAAATTCCATAATACATTATCACGAGCAAGCGGGATTGTGCGACCTTTTGGCGGAATCGTTGCCTCCCCTCAACGCGTTGCTGCTCCAAACGCGCGCGCTCTCGCCTGTGTGATAGCAGCATCAAAGCGGGGGGCGCTATTGGCCTGGAAAGCGAAATATCCCCCATTCGGTGAGCCATATAGCCAGTTATAGCGGTAGGACCGAAAAAGGAGCTCCATGGACGGTTCAAGATCTTCGACGGTGGCGGCGGAAGAGGCGCCGCAAGCTCCCTGAGCCACCCAATTTCGCTTGGCCGAGCGATCGCTCCACAACGTCATTGTTCCCGCCAACTCCAAGATGCCACTGTACTTTTGCAGTACGGTTGCGAGGCCGGCGGCTCGCCTCTGGATCGACTGACGAAGATCTTCGACCGAACCATGACAATAGCCGAGGCCCACTTCGCCGCCCGCCAAGACCCGGAGCGGAAGATGATCCCGCTGAATTTGGTCTAGCAAGCCTTCGGCAATGTAAGTGGCTGCCAGATAGTACGGCTGGCCCTCGATCACCCTGTATTCGGGGCGGGTAAAACCTGTGAACAACAGCCACAGAGTCGCACCGGGATACTCCGCAGCGGCGGCGCCGGCCATGCGCGCCCCGACCTGTCTCAACAGTTTCACCGCCTGTTCTGGAGACTTGCCCGTCATGCGGGCGAGTTCGCCCAGGTCGTACGCTTTGTAGTTATTGTAGAACTCGAGATCGCAAACAATTCCCGGAACCCCTGTATCCTTCGCGATGCGAAGCGCATTCCGCCAATTTTCCAGAAAATCCCTTTGCGCGCCTGCTTGCC